>CAZVYQ010000006.1:0-16577 GCA_964631375.1 uncultured Lachnospiraceae bacterium
CTTCTTGTCCTGTGATTTTATTAAAAATATCGTAAAGCGAACTGATCAATGCACCAATCAATATTAAAACTGCAAAGATAAAAACCGGCGATAATAATTGCGCCAAGACACCCATCCAACAAATAAGAGGCTCCAGACCCATTTTCTTGCATTTTCTATAAGCACAGCCTGCAGCTATAAAATATATCAAAACGGTAATTGCAATTGCTGAGAACAACTCTGTCTCTGTATCACCACTCGCTGCAAATACAACTAAAATACTTACTGTCTGAAATCCCGCTCCCCAATAGGACAAGCATGTTTTTCCTCGCTCCTCTTTACATGTCCGATCAAACCAAAAGGGATAATAGATCATAAAAATTGCAATTACTATAGCAATAATAATACCAAATAACTCCAGAAAAGTCTTCATATTTCACCATTCCCTTCATTTGCAAATATTGATATGGAAATTGTAATATATGATTCAAAATCATACGACAATAGTTTGTCGCATATATACTATTGTTTATCATTATATCTTTAAAGAATTAATATCTTCCAGAGACGCTTCTACTAAATCATTTAAACTTCAAGAACCTTTTAACATATTCTCTAACATATTCTCTAACATATTCTCTAACATATTATTACATTTTCTCAATTGAAGCTTGTTGTCATGCTTCTATTGAAACAATTTCGCTATTTTGTTTCAATATAGAGACTTCATGTACTCTCTATTGAAAATCACGGCAACATAATGTGGAATAATGTGAAAATCATTTCGCAAAGAACCTGTACTGTCAGATGGCATATATAAAAACCCCTCCACACATCATGTGTGGAAGGGCATATAGTTCGCTATTTCAATTTCTGGACTGCTTAATTCTCGTTCATCTTCGCAAGCTTTGCTGCCTGATCAGCAGCGATACAAGCATCAATAATTTCCTGAATGTCTCCGTTCATGATCTTGTCAATCTTGTAGAGAGTCAGGTTGATTCTGTGGTCTGTTACACGACCCTGTGGGAAGTTGTAGGTACGAATCTTCTCGGAGCGGTCTCCGGTTCCGACCTGACTTCTTCTGGCTTCGGCTTCGGCATCGTGAGCCTTCTGCTGCTCCAAATCATATAATTTTGTACGCAATAGTGCATATGCCTTCGCCTTGTTCTGAATCTGGGATTTCTCTGTCTGTGAATAAATCACGATTCCTGTTGGCATATGGGTCAGACGAACCGCAGAGTCTGTTGTGTTGACACACTGTCCACCTGCTCCTGAGGAACGGCAGACATCGATTCGGATATCCTTCTCATCAATGACAACATCCACTTCCTCTGCCTCCGGCATCACTGCTACCGTAATCGTAGAGGTATGGATACGTCCCCCGGATTCGGTCTCAGGCACACGTTGTACACGATGTACACCGCTTTCATACTTCATGACCGAATAAACACCCTGTCCTGTCAGCATAAAGGTTACATTTTTCATTCCACCGATACCGATCTCCTCAACTTCGATCGTCTCTACCTTCCACCTTCTGCTCTCAGCATAATGTACATACATACGGTAGATCTCTGCTGCAAATAAAGCCGCCTCATCTCCGCCTGCACCTGCACGGATTTCTACGATAACATTTTTATCATCATTCGGGTCCTTAGGTAACAACAGAACCTTCAACTTCTGTTCCAGTTCCTCGATACGCTTCTTGGCATCAGAGAGTTCTTCCTTCAGCATCTCACGCATTTCTTCATCAGATTCCTCACCTAACATTTCAAGGGAATCCTCCACTGCCTGCTTGCTTTTCTTATATTCTGTATATGTCTCAATGATCGGAAGCAGATCACTCTGCTCCTTCATGAGCATACGATAACGAGACTGGTTATCTGCCACACCGGGCTCTGCCAGTTCTCCCATGATTTCTTCATATCTGATTAATAAATCCTCTAACTTGTCAAACATCTTCTCTCTCCCAATTGATATCATTTTCTCGTTTTCTGATAATGCGAAACACTTTTGGTATCTGTATCATCACATGGATTTTCTGGCACTCACAACCCGATCTAATCCTGCCAGATCCTGACCTACCTTGATATCACAATATCCATTTATCGCAAGAATATCCGATACTGCCTGTCCCTGATCATATCCAATCTCAAAATAGATTCTTCCGTCTGATACCATATAATCCTTAGCCTGCTCTGAAATCCTGCGATAAAAATACAAGCCATCTTCAGTGCCATCCAGAGCCATTCGCGGTTCATGATTCTTAACCTCAGGTTCCAAGCCTTCTATTACATCACTTCTGATATAGGGTGGATTGGATACTATAAAATCAAACTGTTGTCTCTCAAATAAATCCTGTTCTGTCGGCGCTTCGATCGTTTCAGAAATACTTTCTCCATTCAGCTCCTGTAATGCCCTGCGGATCTTTTCACCTTGTTCAAACAGATCGCTTTGTACAAGCCGCAGTCTATCATTCACTTCATGTGTCCTGCTGTTTCGTTCAGCAACCGCAAGGGCTTTTTCAGATAGATCTGTTGCCACTCCGCGTAATCCGTTCTTGTATTTCATCAAGCTGATGAGGATACATCCTGAACCTGTGCATACATCCAGTACAGACATCCCATCCTGCAGTTCACGCATGACTTCTTCCACCAGACACTCTGTATCCTGTCTCGGAATCAAAACATCTTGGTTGACATAAAACTGCAATCCCATAAAATCCTGTTCATTCGTAATATACTGAAGCGGAATATGCTCGGCACGCTTCTTAAGCATTTCATGAAACCGCTCTGCCTGTTCCTCGCTAACCGCTTCCTCACCATGTGCCAGCAGATAGCTCCTATCTGTGTGACAAACATACTCTAATAACAGACGAGCATCTATTTCACCTTCCCTGATCCCGGCAATTAAAAGCGTCTCCTTGCCTCTCAGGTATAACTCACTGTAACTCATGCTAAATTTCATATTCTATTCCCATAGTAAAATATATTGAAATCAATTCCCATAATCAATCGTGTTTGGACAATATCGCTGTACAGAAGCATCTTTTGTCCATGAATCTCCATATCTTTCCATATATTGGACAAATAAATAATATAATGGAGTCCCTTATCCAATCGGCAGCATAAATGGAATATATTGTATGGATTTTGGGGAAATCATCGCTAATTAAATCATAATTGTCCAAACGTCAATGCTTTCACAATAGACAATGCTTTCTCAGACAATCATATCTTCACAAAGGACAATGCCTTTACAGTCTGCAATGCCTTCACAAGCAGTAATGCTTTCACAGTCTACAATGCCCTGCTTCCTAACTCTCATACCCTGTCTCAAATCCCATATCAGCCTCACCAAGTGGCTCTTCGACTGCGTCTACGTCATATCCGTAATTCTCACGAAAGTACTCTTTCCAGTCAAATACCGCCTCAACTGCTGCGATTGCTACCTCGATCATGCTGTCATCAGGTTCCTTGGTTGTCAGCTTTTGCAGCCACATACCCGGTGCAGAAATGATCTTGATGATGATATTGTTGGAATTATTGCCTGCCAGTCTGATGATCTCATAGGATACACCTGCTATAACAGGAATCAAGAGGATTCTGACTACCACACGTAGAACAGGATCATCTACTCTGATAAAGATGAAAAACAGGATACTGACAAACATAACAAAGAGCATGAAGCTTGTACCACAGCGTTTATGCTGTCTGGAACATTTTCTGACATTCTCTACGGTCAATGGATATGCCTTTTCGATGCAATTAATACATTTGTGTTCGGCTCCATGGTACATATAAACTCTTCGAATGTCCTTCATAAGTGAGATTAATGTCACATAGCCCACAAAAATCAAGATCCGGACTACACCCTCCATAATCGCCACAACTGCCTCTGACATGATCCAACGGCTCAGGAACTGTGAAATAAAATATGGAAGCAGCATGAAAATCCCCACTGCAGCAATGATGGAAAATGTTACGGTCAATCCCATCACGATCTTCTCCGCATTCTTACCCAACAGGCGATCAACGATCTTTTCCTGATCCTTTCCGTGATCCTTTTCGTCTACCTCTTCATAGAAGGATGCAGAGAAAGTCAATGTACGTGTTCCCAAAATCAATGAATCTACAAAGTTAAATATTCCTCTGATAAATGGTATCTGTGTGAATTTCTTGCTGGGAGCAAAGGATTCATACTCCTCCACAGCTACCTCGATCTCATTGTTCTGTGTTCTGACGGCAACACTGTAATGCTCTTTATTCTTCATCATGATGCCTTCGATGACTGCCTGTCCGCCGATTCCGCAGGAACGTTCGCGTTTCTTCTTTCTTCTGCCTTTATGTGCCATAAGTCTCCTCCAAACCTAAAATAAGGTTGAGATTTAGCAACCTCAACCTTACTTTAAATTCTCTATTTGCTTTCTACGCCATATTTCTTATTGAACATATCGATACGACCGCGTGCCTGAGATGCTTTCTGCTGTCCTGTATAGAATGAATGACACTTAGAACAAATTTCAACGTGGATATCTTCCTTAGTTGATCCTGTTACAAATGTATTTCCACAGTTGCAGGTTACGGTTGCCTGATGATAATCAGGATGGATTCCTTCTTTCATTTCTTTCACCTCTCTATTTCAAAAATTCTTTGTTTACGTCTCAATACTATTCATCTTTAAGATAAACAGCCTAGTTATTGTAACACAGCTCTTTGTCGAAATCAAGTATAAATCTACATAAATCTGATTTTCTTTACCATATCAACAAATTCCTGATTGTTTCTTGTTCTTACAAACATATCCAGTATCTTCTCAACTGCTTCATCAGCCTTCATGCCATTCATTGCTTTTCTCATGACATTGATTGCTTCTAACTCCTCAGCATTAAGCAACAGATCATCTCTTCTTGTCCCGGATTTTGGTATGTCAATGGCAGGGAATACACGCTTTTCAGAAAGCTTTCGATCAAGGACAAGTTCCATATTACCTGTACCCTTGAATTCCTCGTAAACCACATCATCCATTCTCGAACCGGTCTCTACAAGTGCAGTTGCTAATACGGTAAGACTGCCGCCTTCTCTCATCTTACGGGCAGCTCCGAAAAATCTCTTTGGCATATGTAATGCAGCTGGATCCAAACCTCCTGATAAGGTTCTGCCACTGGGTGGAACAGTCAGGTTATATGCTCTGGTCAGTCTGGTTATGGAATCCAGTAAAATAGTAACATCCTTTTTATGCTCTACCAGACGTTTTGCACGTTCGATAACCATCTCGGATACCCGTTTATGATGCTCCGGCAGTTCATCAAAGGTAGAGTAGATGACCTCTACATTACCTCCGTGGATGGCTTCTTTGATATCTGTTACTTCCTCAGGACGCTCATCGATCAGCAAAATGATCAAGTGCATTTCAGGATTGTTTCTCAAAATTGACTTTGCTACATCCTTGAGCAGTGTGGTTTTACCTGCTTTAGGCTGGGATACAATCATACCACGTTGACCTTTTCCAATCGGAGAGATCAGATCCATGATACGCATTGCCACACTTCCGCCCGGTCTCTCCAGATGAAGTCTTTCATCCGGAAATACAGGTGTCAGATCTTCGAAATTTCTCCTGTTGCTGATCTCTGCAGGTGTATAACCATTGATACTCTTTACAAATAACAGAGCTGCAAATTTATCATTTTGTCCTTTGATTCTCGTATTTCCTGTTACGATGTCTCCAGTTTTCAGTCCGAATCTCCTGATCTGACTGGGTGCTACATAGACATCGTTTTCACCGGGCAGATAATTTGCACAACGGATAAATCCATATCCGTCCGGCATGACCTCCAGAATTCCGTTGGCCTGTATCCCACTGTCCAGTTGTTCCTTATCCTTTGATAGATCATCACTTGAGGTGTCCTTTTTATCATCCGTATCTGCAGATTCCTTCACATGATCTGTCTCTTTTGTACTGGCAGGCTTCTTTTTAACAGCTGCGTTTTCCTTACCTGCTGCCGCCTCTTTCTCATCTTCAGCCAGCATAGCCTCTACTACATCTGCTTTTTTCATCGCAGAAGTACCCTTAATGCCTCTGGCCTTTGCCAGATCCTTAAGCACACTTAGGGACAGGCTCTCATACTTTTCTCTCATGATTAATTGACCTCCACTATCATTGAAAACTATAAAAATTGATCTATTAAATATTCCTGGGATTCATAATCTGAACAGATTTACGAATAAGAAACTTGTTTTTACGTGTATCATTATACAATAGGAATTCAAATAAAGCAAGAATTTTCCTGTCAGAAATCACAAAAAGCACGTTCGTTTGGATTTTCTTGATTTACATGTACAATTATAATAAAATAGAAGAAAGAGGTGATCCTATGACTGATCCATTGACACAATATAAACTCATTGTTCTGTATATGCTTGATAAAGTGGATTTCTCATTGACAAAAGCACAGATTTTTGATTTTATCCTTGATAAAGAATACACGAATTACTTCACTCTGCAGCAGGTTGTCTGTGAACTGATCGATTCCAATCTGGTTACATCCAAATCAGTCCGCAACAGCTCTCACCTAACCATTACAGATGAAGGACACGATACATTATCCTATTTTAACAACCGTATTTCCGATTCAATCAAAAAGGATGTAAATAGTTTTTTCAAAGAAAAGGAACTGGATCTGCGAAATGAAGTATCTGTACAGTCCACCTATTATAAAGCAACCGGAAATGACTATGCGGCTCATCTGGTCGCAAAGGAAAAAAAATCAGATCTGGTAGATATTACGATCACTGTTCCGACTGAGGATTCTGCGGCACACATCTGCGAGAACTGGCAAAAAAAGAGTCAGGAAATATATGCATTTTTAATGGAACAGCTTATGTAGCTTCTTTTTTCAGCCACTTCATATGCTCCTGTATCTTTTTCTCATATCCGTTGCCTGAAGGCGTATAAAACTCACTACCATTCAGTTCATATGGCAGGTATTGCTGTTTCACATAGTGATTGGGATAATCATGTGCATACAGATATCCCACTCCATGTCCCAGCTTTGCTGCCCCCTTATAATGTGCGTCCTGTAAATGAACAGGAATCGGTACATTCTTTGTTGCCTCAACTGTCTCCATAGCATTAAACACTGCATTCCCTGCTGCATTACTTTTTGGTGCTGTAGCAATATAGGTGACTGCCTGTGATAGAATCAGCTGTGCCTCCGGCATTCCTACCCGCTCCACTGCCTGTGCTGCGCTGACTGCCACGGTCAGTGCCATGGGATCTGCATTTCCGACATCCTCTGAAGCACAAATCATAATTCTTCTGGAAATAAAAGTAACACTCTCTCCTGCATACAGCATCTTTGCAAGATAATAAACTGCCGCATCAGGATCTGAACCTCTCATGCTTTTGATGAAGGCTGATACAGTATCATAATGATTGTCACCAGATTTATCATAACGGATCACTCTTCTCTGTATACATTCAGAAGCAACATCCAGTGTAATGTGGATCTTACCATCCTCTGAACGCTCTGTGGTCATGATCCCCAGCTCTACTGCATTCAAAGCATTTCTCGCATCGCCGTTTGAGATGTCTGCCAAAAACTCCAATGCATCCTCATCAATCTCTGCATTGTATACACCCATGCCCTTTTCTTTATCATAGACTGCTCTGGTCAATATCTGTTTGACATCCTCAGAGGACAGTGGTTTCAATTCGAATATATTAGAACGCGAAATCAAGGCCCCATTCACTTCAAAATAGGGATTTTCAGTAGTTGCACCAATCAGACAGATCGTTCCGTCCTCCACATATGGCAGGAGATAATCCTGTTGAGCCTTATTAAAACGATGGATCTCATCAACAAACAAAATGGTCTTTTTCCCATACATCCCAAGAGTCTGTTTCGCCTGTTCCACGACCTCTTCCATATCCTTCTTCCCGGATATAGTAGCATTGATCTGCTTAAATTCGGCACTCGTTGTATTCGCAATCACCTTTGCAATGGTTGTTTTGCCGGTTCCCGGAGGTCCATAAAAGATCAGAGAACTCAGCTTGTCCGCCTTAATAGCACGGTATAACAGCTTGTCCTTACCCAGAATATGCTGCTGTCCTACGATCTCTTCCAGCTTCACCGGTCTGAGTCTGGCAGCCAATGGTGAATCCTTCTCCATTTTGTTTTCTCTGATGTACTCAAATAAATCCATAATCCTTACTCCAATATTAATTCTTCTACCGTCACAAGATCATAGCCCTGTTCCAGTAAATAATCTGTGATAGATTCCGTTGCCTGTATCGTTTCCTGATAATAATCATGCATTAGTATGATATCGTTCTCTTTTACGTGACCTTCCACCTGTCGATAGGACTGCTCACTGTTTTTAGTCAGCCAGTCTCTTGTATCCAGCGTCCATAATACAGGAAGCATATCTGTGCATTGTGCCAGGATCTTCTTCCACTCCCCAAATGGAGGTCGGAAAAACATAGGCCGTACACCGGTCGTATTTTCTATGATATCTGAAGTCATACACAGCTGCATACAGGCATCTGCCTCACCCATACAGCATAAATCCACATGATCATAGGTATGATTGCAGATCAGGTGCCCTTCTCTTTGCATTCGTTGTAATACCTTTTCATTTCCCTTAACATTCTTTCCAATCACAAAAAAAGAGGCTTTTACACCCTTTTTTGCCAAGATATCCAGGATCTGATCAGTATAATAGGGATGTGGTCCATCATCATATGTAAGTGCTACCTTAGGCTTCACTTCCTGATAAACATCCCTCTCAGTTTCTGTTCTGTCTAAAGAGTCCGTATCTTCTCCCGCATCCCTTGATACCGTCTCAGTCAACGGATAGAAGGCAGTCGATACAGATCCTGTGGCTGACTGGATTCTGATATACATCAAGCCTCCCAGCAGCACATCTATGAGCAGTAGTAAAACACATCGTCCACGCAGTGACATGACCTGTAAACCCCTTGGATCATATTCACTTAAATATATGCATTATCAAAACCTAAATGAACTGATTTCGTGCCTCATCGTAATGATATTGGATACCACTCAGTTTGAATTCCAAATCCTTCTGGTCAAGATCCAGATCATCACACAATGCCTGCAGACTGTCATAATAGTCTCTTAATTTTAAATTGATAAAACTCAAAAGCATAACAGGATCCTTAGGTATCATAATCCTTCTCCCTGATATAACAAACTGTTAATAAGTATCACTAAGTGAACGGATGACCAGCTGCTGTTCCAGATCCCAGCCACTCTGAATCGGCTGTGCATCCAATGTAGGATAACGTATTTCTGATTTCTTCAGAGTGATCACTTTCTCCCGCTTGCTTGAGAGGTTAAAATAATTTTCACTGAAAATACCATCTGCCTGTTTTAGATCCAGCTCCACAAACAGTACCAATGAACTGCTCACCATACGAATGACATATTCATCTGTTACCTCAATGATAGAATAAGAAATAGAGGTCTTTTCCAGCTGCAGATATTTGTATGGTACAAAGGTTTCCACCTCTTCCGTGAATTTTCCTTCTTCATCCTCAAAGGAGGCTTCTGCAAATACGCTTTCCTCCCTGCCTTCAATGAGTTCCTCAAAATCAACCTCACAGACACAGACAGAAGATAGTGGTTCAACTTCTATCTCAAAGGTTTCCTCAAACAGGCTTACAAAACTCATGGTCTCTAATTTCAATATGACCTTACGCTTCTTTGGCTTTCTGGTCTCATTTGCCACATATACCTGGATCAGAGTTCCTGTCCGTATGATTGAACCTGCTACCGGCGCAAAGAATCTGGCAGCCATGTATTGCAGAGGCTTCCATCGACCGTAATAGTCAATGCTCGCCCAGGAGGCAACCGGCCAACTATCGTTCAACTGCCAGAACAAAGCTCCCATGCAACGTCCTCTGTTTCTCCTAAAATGCTCAGCTCCATACTTAACAGCAACACCCTGAAGAATCTGTGTGATGTACAACAGGTCTTCAAAGTTCTGAGGATACAGAAAATTCTCAGACAGATAATACAGAAGCTTGCCATTTGCAGCTTCACTTTTCTGATGACTTTCCATGACCCTTGAAAAGATATTGAGGTCTCCATCCTCTGTATAGGTCTTAATGGTTTTAATCGATGGGAAGGATTGAAACCCAAATTCTGAACAAAATCTGAAATAATGCTTTCCGTACTCTGAAAACGGTTGTTGTCCATGCCATACTTCCCAAAAGTGACTGTCTCCTCTGTTTTCATCATCGGGATGGTCAAAATGTCCTCCTGAGGAAGGAGATGAGGGCCAATACAGCCTCTGCTTATCAGCCTCCAAAACTGCCTTGGGCAGAATCTCTTCAAACTGTTTGATATAATCCTTTCTGAGAGCATCGGAATGTCCTATAAATTCAGGCCATTGACTCCAGCCTGTTTCGATCTCATTGTTTCCACACCACAGCCCAAGAGAAGCATGGTGTCTCAGACGTTTGACATTGTCAGTCGCCTCTGCGGCAATATTCTTCGCAAATTCATCCGTTACATCATATATATTGCAGGCAAACATCAGATCCTGCCATACCACAAGTCCATATTCATCACACAGATCGTAGAAATCGTCAGAAGGATAATACCCTCCGCCCCATACGCGTATCATATTGAAATGAGAACGTACACAGGCCTTTAACAAATAATCGATCTTCTTCTTTGTAATAAGTGAATAAATCGTATCCTCCGGAACATAGTTTGCACCCATTGCAAAAAACTTCACACCGTTACATACAAATGCGAACTCTGAACCCCACTCATCATGTTCCATACTGACTGTCAGTGTTCTCAGACCGATTCGATAGGATTTCGCATCCCACTGATTCCCACTCTCATCAAATGCAAACACCGACAAGGTATAGAGCGGATGTGCTCCAAATCCGTTAGGCCACCACAGCTTTGGGTTATCGATTTCTATAAACAGATGTGCATCATTCTTCTCTATTGTTTCACTGGTGGCAAGCACCCTGCCCTCAGGCGTTTCCAGTTCGGCATGTATCACATAATTCGCTTTACGGAAGGTCTCAGTCTCAACATTGATCTCAAGTCCTACCTTATCCTCCTCGTGATGCTGCAGGATCTCTACATCCTTTAGCCGTACCAGTGAGTATCCGATCAGATTGATATCCCTCCAGATTCCCATGTCCGGGATCTGAGCACCCCAGTCCCATCCGAACATGCAATGTGTCTTTCGGATAAACTGATTGCCCGGTGCACAACCACTTGGAACAAACTTTATATTTTTACCGGGACCGGTATGATAACTTTCAATATAAGCATACGGGGATGTAAATTCTATGTTTATAAAATTAATCCCATCTCTCAGGAAATTCTTAACATCAAATGTCCATGTTCGATGCATATTGGTTGTCCTGCCAACATACATTTCATTGATATAGATCTTTGCTATGGTATCAATGCCTTCACAGACCAGACGAATCCTCTCCTGCTCGAACAATTCAGGAAGCACCTCAAATTCGCGATAAAAAAAGTAGTCCCTCTTGGATATTTCCTTAGCCTTATATTCATTCAACCGATAAAACGGATCTTCAATTCGTCGTTGTAAAATGAGCGTAGACATAACAGAACCCGGAACAACCGCCTCCAGGTACTTCTCCGTGCCTTTTTCATTCATGATCCAGTTTCCATTTAATGTTTGAAATATCATGATTCCAGTCCTCTCACACCAACTCTTATAACTATTTTTAACTATATTTTAATCGTACACTTTTGTCAAATAGTTTCACGGAACATGGTATGGTTTTATTCCATGGTTTCTGTGTTCACACTTTTTTCACAAAAATTTGCAATTATAATCACATTTCTTTATTATAGTCTATGAGGTGGTAAAATAACCACTTGAAATGTAACATGAAAGACGAGGGTGAAACAATTGATTGAAGTAAGTAATCTAACCAAGAAGTATGGCAATCACGAAGCTGTGAAAGATCTAAGTTTTTGTGTCGAAAAGGGACAAATTTATGGTTTTCTCGGTCCTAATGGTGCCGGAAAATCCACAACCATGAACATCATCACCGGCTATCTGTGTGCCACAGAGGGAACTGTTATCATCAATGGTCACGATATTTTTAAGGAGCCCGAAAAAGCAAAAGCCAATATCGGATATCTGCCGGAGCTGCCTCCGTTGTATCAGGACATGACCGTTCTGGAGTACATGCGTTTTGTTGCCGAACTAAAGAAAATCAAAAGTGAAGATCGTAAAACCATGATTCAGGAAGCAATGGAGATGACTGGTGTCGCAGATGTCAGCAATCGTCTGATCAAGAACCTGTCAAAAGGTTATCGGCAACGAGTGGGATTTGCACAAGCGATACTGGGATTTCCCGAAATCATCATTCTGGATGAACCTACCGTTGGTTTGGATCCCAAGCAGATTATTGAGATCCGTGATCTGATTAAAAAGCTGGGCGAAAATCATACGATCATTTTAAGTTCACATATTCTATCTGAGGTGAGTGCAGTATGTGATCAGATCCTGATTATGAGCAAAGGACATCTGGTCGCAAACGATACTCCGGATAACCTTGCAAAGCTATTGAAGGGAAATCACTCCATTTCGCTGTCTGTCAAAGGCACAAAGAGTGCAATACAGACAGTACTTAAAAAGCTGCCTCAAATCGAAGCCTTTGATATTACCGAAAAGGAGGACTCTCCATTATGCCGAATGATTGTCAGCCTTCCTGATGAACTCAAGGAACAGGTTGATGAGATAGAAGAAGCACTATTCTATGCGTTTGCAGATGCGAGACTTCCCATTCATGAAATGCAGACCACACATGCTTCCCTGGAGGATGTATTCCTGGAGCTGACCTCTACAGAATATGAGACTACTACCACAGAGCAATCGGACGAAGCAGAAGGTGTGGCGCAGTCAGAGAGCACTGAGAATGCTGCTGTGGAAAATGAACAGCAGACAGAAAAGACAGAGGAGGCAGACGATCATGCTGGCAGTTTATAAGAGAGAACTTCGTTCCATATTTCACTCTGTCATTGGATATGTATTCATGGCAGTGATCATGTTTTTTGCCGGGTTATATTTCCTGGCAGTGAATCTGGGCAGTGGCTATCCATATTTTGCGTATACCCTGTCATCTATTGTATTTGTAACTATGTTAGTCATTCCGATCCTGACCATGCGTATCATGACAGAAGACAAAAGACAAAACACAGACCAGTTATTATACACCGCACCGGTATCCATTCCAAGGATTTTGATTGGGAAATACTTATCACTCCTGACAACATTTTTGATTCCATTGCTGATCATGGGTCTGTATCCATTGATTCTTCTGACATTTGGTTCAGTGCCTTTACTGGAAACCTATAGTGCATTATTAGGCTTTGCTCTTTTTGGTTCAGCGTGTCTGGCAATCGGTATGTTTATGTCATCTATTACAGACAATCAGATCGTAGCCGCTATACTGACACTTGTGGTACTGTTCATCGGCTATATGATGAAAGGAATCACGCATCTGTTGTTTACCGCTGATAACATTGGTTCCAAAATATTGTCCTGTTATGATATTTCAACCCATATCTCCAGTTATTTTCAGGGCTCTTTCAGCCTGAAGGATACACTGTATTTCATAACTCTGGTAATCATTTTCCTCTTCTTTACGTATCAGGTTGTGCAAAAAAAGAGATTCAGCTATCTCAATAAACGTATTCAAAGAGGAGCCTTCAGCACAGGACTGACTGTGATTGTAATTGCTGCCGCAGTGCTGGTGAACTATGGTGTTGGACTGATACCTGAGACTTATACTGTATTTGATGTAACAGAACAGAAAATTTATAACATATCCGATCAGACCAAAGAAATTCTAAATTCATTGAACAGTGATATTACATTTTATGTCATGGCTCCTGAGTCCGGACAAGATGAGACGATTGCAAGAACGCTGGGGCAATACGCAGACGGTTCCTCTCATATCAAAATCGAATACAAGGACCCTTCTCTGTTCCCTGATTTTGCAAGTGCATATGCAGATGGCGAACTGAGTGGCAACAGTATTATTGTAGAAAGTGATAAGCGTTCCAAGGCAATTGATTATAATGACCTGTTTCAGAAAGAAATCGACTATACTACCTATCAGGAAACAGTCACAGGCTACGATGCAGAGGGTCAGTTGACCAGTGCAATCGACTATGTAACCAGTGATTCTCTTTCTAAAATGTATGTTATCGCAGGACACAACGAGTTGAGTCTTCCGATCGGACTGACCTCGCAGATTGAAAAAGAGAATATTGAGACCGAAACAATCAATCTGTTGGATTATGACAAACTGCCCGAAGATGCTGCCTGCATCTTTATTCCGGCACCCACAACAGATTATACAAAAGAAGATACAGATAAGCTGAAAACCTATCTCGAAGCAGGAGGTCATGCAATTGTAATCAATTCCTGGAGTGAGACAGATATGCCAAACTTTGATTCCATATGGGAAACCTACGGGCTGCATCTGGCTGACGGCATTGTGGTAGAGGCTGACACGGAACATTTCCACCAAAATCCCTACTATCTGCTACCCGAAATCTCCTATAGTGATGTCACATCTTCCTTAACCGGCAGCAATCGTTATATCTTCATGCCATATGCACAGGGTGTTACCGTTGATGAGGGGTTGCGTGATACATTGGATATCTCACAGATCCTAACTTCGTCCGATCAGTCCTATTTAAAGACCGATCCCGCCAACATGACCACTTATACTAAGGAGGAAGGTGATCTTGATGGTCCCTTTGCAATCGGAGTATATGTGACCGAAGCCGTTGGAGACAAAGAGACCGAGCTGCTCTATCTGACAACAGAAAATATCCTGCAGGATGAAGTCAATGAGACAGTTGCGGGGGCTAATTATGAACTGATTATGAATGCTGTCAGCAAAATGGTGGATCATGAAGTAACCATATCAATACCTGCAAAGAACTATCAGGTAGAAACACTGACCGTACCAAGAATGCACTTCTATCTGTGGGGATTGCTGACTATGCTCCTGTTACCATTTGGATTATTAACAGCAGGTATTATCATTTGGGCCAGAAGAAGAAAACTATAAACCTACTGTACTGATAAATTGATGTATACAAAAGAGATCCTGACTGCGTTTCCCCTACACAGTCAGGATCTCTTTCGTTGACCCTTGTTGTTTGTTGTTTAAAATATATCTTCATCTCCCCAGATGATTGTAACTTAGCTACAGGCGAAGGCCATTGGTGGAAAAGGACTCCAGATTCTTTCTCTGCCATTTCCGATAATCCTGCATTTCCTGCAGCTGTTCCAGCTTGATCAGGACAAGCAGTACTCCAAAGACGACTGCAGCTATCCAGCACAAAACATAAGAAAACGTATTTGCACTGATTAAATATAGTACCAATGCTATCACTAAGAGTATTCCGCTTGCTTCGCATATCCGAGTTCCCGGCTCAGATATATTCAGCTTAATATTCAAATGTGATAACCTGTAATACCCATGTTTGACTGACCTGATGATGTTCTTTCTCAGTTTCCTGTAAATCCTTTTACGTTTCTTCCTGCTCATCATAGGTACTTTCCTCCTTCATTACGGAGTATGCTCTTATGAAGCATCTCCAAATGCTTTGTAGGCTTTAACCAGTAAATCTCTGACTTCTTCTTCTGACAGATCCACCTGATGATTGGCTATATTAGAGGCAATTCCATGTGTGAAAATCCAGATCATCATGGACAATTCATTTCTTCCCTTTCCCTGTAAATTGTCCGTTCCTGGTAATCCATCAAAAATGCAGTACTCTGTTTCTTCTTCCATGACTGTCGTACATAACAGTTGAAACAGTTTTTCTTCCTTCTTAGCCAGTTCAATGTAGGACATTCCCATCTCTGTAAGAGTTCTGCCCTCCTTGACAATCTGAGATACAAAATAACTCTGGGTTTCTCTGCACAAATCCTGTCGTAACATTTCCATATTTTCATATACTCGGAATATAGGCTGTGTGGAACAACCCAACCCATCTGCCAAACTCCTTGCAGTTATACTGTCAAAACCATTTTCCCTGGCCATTGAAAATGCTCTGCTCAGTATCATATCCTTAGCAACTCTGACTTTTGGAGGCATATCCGTATCCCTTCACGCTATGACGTCATCTCATATCTTCTGCACCATGGTTATCAATACAATTATGTAACTAAGTTGTGTAACACGGTTATCAATATAATGATGTAGCACAGTTGTGTAACGCGGTTATACAACATGGTTATACAACGCAGTTACGCAACTAAGTTATACAACTTGGTTATGTAACAATGTTATTGTACTTCATTTAGTCGATTATGTCAACCCCCAAGACATGCAAAAAAATACAAGTAGGTGGTTGCGTCATGCTAGCATGTAAGCAACTATCTACTTGTATTTTTTTATATGGCGCAGCCACTGAACGAAAAACTACTCCTCGAGTAGTTTTGAGTTCAGGCATGTCTGATATCCCTACACACCCTTAACAAAACCCACTCCTCGAGTAGTTTTGAGTTCAGGCATGTCTGATATCCCTACACTCCCTTAAC
>CAZVYQ010000006.1:16677-35732 GCA_964631375.1 uncultured Lachnospiraceae bacterium
ACTCCTCGAGTAGTTTTGAGTTCAGGCATGTCTGATATCCCTACACTCCCTTAACAAAATCCACTCCTCACAATATCCTCAATCCCAACATCGTAATATCATCAAACTGTTCTGCTTCTCCCGCAAATGTATCAACATCATCTTTGACACACTGCAGGATCTCCCGTGATGTTCTGTCTGCATTGCTGTCCAGAATATTTTTCAACCTGTCCTCTCCATACAATTCATTCTGAATATTGGTTGCCTCTACCACACCATCTGTATACATATACAGGATATCTCCCTTTTTCAGATATAATTCCTGCTGTTTGTAAGCAAAGGTTTCAAGTCCCGCAAGTACAAATCCAGGTGGCATCTTCATATATTCGAACTCCCCGTCTGCACGCTTTAGAAGCGGAGGATTGTGTCCTGCATTGACATAGGTAAACAGACCTGTCGATATCTCCAGTACTCCCATCCATGAAGTAACAAACATACCGGCTTTATTATTTTCACACAGCTGTGCATTGACCTTGTCAAAAACGGCAGCCGGATTTCTCTCTGCCTGCATCTGGTTCTTAATCAAGGTCTTAGTGATGACCATAAATAGTGCGGCAGGCACTCCCTTGCCGGACACATCTGCTATCACAACTACCAGATGATCTTCATCGATCAGGAAGAAATCATAAAAATCTCCACCAACCTCTTTGGCAGGATTCATCGTTGCATACAGATCAAATTCCTTTCGATTGGAAAACGTCGGAAATATCGACGGAAGCATTGATGCCTGAATATGATTGGCAACATTTAATTCTGCTCCAATGCGTTCCTTCTCTGCTGTAACAGTCGTTAAATTGACGATATATCTGTCAATGTCCTCTTCCATTGTTTTGATTGCTTCTGCCAGATTCTCTATCTCATCTCCAGTACGAATCTGTGGTGTCACAATTTCAGATTCCTCTATCTGTTCTCCATTTTTCTCTGCTACAAATCTGGAGGTTTCCTTTGACAACTGATTGATCGGTCTGACAATCATTCCATTTACCAGCCAGAGATATAGCAACATAAATACAAGTGTTACCGATGCAAGGATCAAACAGACATTTCTCAAAAAGAGGGTTCTGTCCGTCATAACATCGTTCATTGAAATATCCACACAAATATATGCTACCATGGTATCATCCATTTTAATTGGATAAAATACAGATAACAACCACCCAAATTCTTCTTTTGATATAATCGGATCAACCTCTTCGCCCTTGAGAAATTTCTCTTTATTATTTAAAAAGGCACCCTCATAATACTGTTCAAAAAACCCCAATGGACAACGATTCGCCGTCTGATCTGTATCAAACAGATAGTACGCCCCATCCTCCAATGGTCTCACTGCATAGAGATATTTAACATCATTTGCTTCTCCAACATCGGCTAAGAACTCAAGGTATGATTGATATTGTTCACCATCCATCAGCTCAGCAGCCTGTGCATCTGTGATATCAGGAATGTAGAAATCATTGATCACCTCAGGATCCAATTGGCTGGCTGCTGTCTCCGCCACATTACGTCCCATTTCATAATAATGGTTGTTCATGGACAATTTATAGGTATGATAGCTGAAATACACTGAAATGGTTCCTAAAACAAGTGCAAACATAATAATACCCAAAGTTGTCTTTGCCCGCAAAGATAATTTCATGTGTTTATCCCCCTAAATCCTGACAACCAGCGTGTTAAACCCGCTATATTGCCGATAAAAGAACTCCTTTGCCTTGCTTTTGACAAACCTCATTCCAATCACATTTTCATTCTTGGCTTCATGTACGATATCCGTCGTATCAGTGTCAAATGGATTGAAATCATCCTGATTATTGTCACGCAAATGCAAAGTAAATGTATGATCATCCTCACTCACAATGGTCAGCTGTATACAGATCTCCTGTTTTGTCTGTCTCTTAAATATCGAACTACAGACTTCCTCCACTGTCATTGTGGCAAAGTAAGATTGCTTTACAGAAGCACTCTGTTGCTCACAAAACTCCTGAATCCGTTCTATGATGCCGGAGATTTCTTCATCTCCACTTTGTAGGAAAGCAGTAAAAACCGGTTCTCTAAAATGTAACAGCAGAAAAGATCTCTTTACAAGACAGTAACACAACAATATGAATAGTGTCAACAAATCACTGCATATATAGCAAAACCAAAACATATAGAAACCAAATCGTGAAAGCAAAACAGCAAACACAATCCTTCCTGCCGCTTCCGCTACGAATACAAGCATATATGCCAAACGTTCCTTTTCGATTGTCTGATAGTAATAAGCAAATAGAGATACCACAAATTTAACCGGCATACTCAGTAAAAAGATCCGGACAGCCCATACTCCACCCTTCAATAGTTCTCCATCCGTCAATCCAAACAAAGGACAATATACGGGAGCAAACAGAGCAATGAGTCCTGTAAATATCAGACAGATTATGCTGCCTCCGATACCGGCATAACGAAATGTGCATCTGATGTTCTTGACATTTCGCTCTCCAAAAAATGTTGAAATCATAGGTTGTAATGTCAAGCCTACTCCCTCAATCACCGCAATCACGATCGCACTGATATTGACTGCCACGTCCAGACAAGCCACGCCACCCTCTCCAGTGATTCTCATCAACAATTGGTTGAATATCAGCAGAACAAAAAACTGGTATGCATATTGTGCATTTGTTGCATACCCAGTCTTCATCCCTTCTATGATATGAGAGAAACAGATGTGAAATCTGCTAAAATGAAGTACTGTCTTCTTCGAATATAGATGACTTAAACAAAGCAATATCGTTACCAAGGCAGCCAATACCGTCGAATACACAGCACCTACAATTCCAATCTTGATTACCACAACCAGAATATAATTTAATACAATGTCTACTATATTAGCACTCACAAGTGCAAATGCTGCAAGCTTAGGTGCATTATCACAATGTACAAAATAGTAAAAAGGAGCCTGCATGAACATGATCGGCGCAAAACACAGCTGAGCCTTTGCATATCTGCACATAAGTGGATACAGATAGCTCTGGTCTGATACTCCCAACAGTTTCAGCAACTGCGGCAACAACAAATAACCTGATACGGATAAAATAAGCAAGATCAGAAAATTGAAAAACAAAGTATTATGGAAAA
This sequence comes from uncultured Lachnospiraceae bacterium, assembly GCA_964631375.1. Lineage (GTDB taxonomy): Bacteria > Bacillota > Clostridia > Lachnospirales > Lachnospiraceae > JAAYYM01. Next base: position 19,828 of record CAZVYQ010000006.1, read on the forward strand.
TGTCTCGTCCTTTTTGTTCATCTCCCTCACTCAAGGCAACCGAATAATGAATGGATGTGCCTGTTGAAATGCCGATACTGATCAGACTGTACAGAGCGTAAATCGGCGCTCCGAATCCAATCACCGCCAGACCGTCTGCCCCAATCTGCGACCCAACAAAAAAACAGTCCGCCAGTCCACCCACTGCCAGACCCAGAGATGACAGAACCGAAGGAATAAAGAATCTGTTAAATGCTTTTTTTACAAATATCTGTTCTTCCTTATTCCTGCTCATATACATCTCCATCTTTGTTTTGAAAATCAGCTAAGAATACAGGCGTCAGACTCGTTGGACGAAACAATAGTTTCCGCATTCTGATTCCTTCGATCCCCATATCCTCTTCCATATTCATATACTCATACTGTGTTGCAAACCGTTCACAGAACTGCTGTTTACAGTAAAAATCTGCACCTGGGCTTTTATCAATACATTTAGCAAAATGTGCATCTATCGTATTTTCATTCACTGCCGTTCCCATCACAAATCCAAAATAAACACCATCTTTTTTTGCAAGGATTCCCTGCATCCTAAGTTTTGTAAAATGTCTGACTGCACTCTCTTCTGCAATGGTATCTGCAAAATCATTCATACCTGTTGTCAATTTGCTCCATTTAATTGCAAGCTCCTCTACCGCATATACATTTTCCTCAGTGATTTCCTCTATCTCCAAATCTCCACTACGCTCAAACTGATGAATTTCCTTTCGAATCGTATGAAAATGCTTGCCTGAGAGCTCTGCAATCTGCTTCATGGGCACTATATAATCATAATTTGCTCTGTCTTCTGCTAAATAGAGCTCCTTGTGTTCATCCTTTAGTTGTTCTGCAGCTTGCTTAGTAATATAACCCATTCGAAATGCTTTCCCGATGAAACGCATAACCCTGATAAACAATTCTGTTTTTACAGGATTTCCACATGGATAGTAGTAATCACTCTCGTCACATCTGATTACAAACCAGTCCGACTCCATATAGATCTCCAGCTTCTGAATCCTTCTCCAGCAATAAATGCATGGAAATGTATAGGCTGACAGCATATTATGATATTGCTGTCTGATGTGATTCATTCCATCCATATCAGACAATTCGATCTCTCTAAACTGTATGAAGTCAACAGAATACTCCTGTTTACCATCTGAGACTGTACAGCCATAGCCTGCAAATGCACGCAGTCGCCTGTCAATCTCATCATCACTCATTTCCAGCGTAATCTTACTGTACAGATCAGTTGGATCCTTCCAGTATTCCTGCTCTGTCTCATTCTGAGGAATCGCATGTTCGTACATTTCATGAAAATGACTCATACATCGTACCAACATATCTTCCGCTATTCTCTGTATCTTTTGATTGATTGTCAGTAAGGTCTCGCGTTCATCGACCTCAAAACTTTCCTGCATCAGAATATCACCGGCATCAAATTGTTCTGACAGCTTATGTATGGTCACACCACTTGCAGGTAAACCCTTTAATATTGTGACCGGCATAGGCCACGGACTTCTTCCAACCGGTAAAATGGCTGGATGAATATTGATTGAATGCATATCCGGATGAATCGGTACCCTATAGGGATACCCTGCACAAATCAGCACGTCACAGTCTGTGCTTAATAGATGATCCAAATCTGCGATACTGATTGGCTCTGTTTGCACCGGTATTCCAAACCGTTCTCCAAATCCTATGATCTGTTCACTCTGATCATAGGGATCCTTGGATAAAAAGGTAAATATTTTAATAATCTCATATTGTGCTTCTTGTAATGCATTTAAACAGTTGACCAAAAGATCATAGCCTGCATATGCTATTTTCATGATGTCCCCTAACTATTTTACCACTTTTCTTATCGTTCTTCTCTGTAATATGGATTTCCACATGCCGCAGGCTGTGTGTTTTCTTTTGACTCCCGAATCGATGCAACTACTAAAATCACAGCTGTAATGACAAACGGTAGCATATCATAAAAAGCATCCGGTATCGGGATCACTTCTTTGTTTACATAATACTTCAAGATTCGAAGTGCTCCAAATACAAGAGAACCAAAAATAGCATTGACCGGCTTCCATGTAGCGAAGATGACCAGTGCAACCGCAATCCAGCCAAGTCCGCCTACACAATTGCTGATCCACACACCACCATTCGTGATCATGATCGTATATGCACCACCGATTCCACAGATTCCTCCGCCAATAATGACATTCATATATTTCAGTTTTGTCACCTTAATACCGGCAGCATCAGCGGATGCGGGATTCTCTCCGATCGATCGAACGTTCAGCCCCGATTTGGTATAGTAATAAAACAGACCTAATACAATGGCAACCGCCACGCCCAGATAGATAAATGGATTATAGGAAAAGAGCAATGGTCCTATATATGGAATCTGACTGAGCCCCGGAATGGAAATACTTCTCATCTGTGCTGTAATCCCTGCCGGGAGCTTTAATGTACCGTTCTCAGATAAACTGAGGCAAAAATAACCAATATAATTGGTCAATCCGATTCCGAAGATTGTCAATGTCAGACCTGCGACAGTCTGATTGACCATAAAGGTGATCGTAAGCACTGCATAAATGGCAGCTGTCAAGGAACCTGCAACAAAAGCCGCAATGATTGCCACCCAGAAATTATCCGATACATATCCGATCATAAAACCCGCAAGAGCACCTACCGACATCATGCCCTCTACTCCCAGATTCAGATGTCCCACTCTTTCATTCATGATCTCGCCCAATGTTCCAAATAAAAGCGGCGTTCCGGCTAGAACTGCTGCCACAATAAATTTTACAATCAAATCCATTATCTGGCACCTCCTTCTACCACTTTTTCGGTTGTAACAAAATCCCTTTTTCGAATGATAAATTTGTATCGGAAGAAAAATTCACAACCCAATATGAAAAACAGGATAATTCCCTGTAATACACTTGCACAATCTGTAGATATTCCATAACTGGACTGTGCTACGCTGGAACCCTTCTGCAGCACACTGAACAATAATGAGACAATCATGATGGATACAGGATGGAGATTGCCCAACCATGCAACAATGATCGCCGTAAAACCAACACCTCCGGCTACCCCTGCTGCCAATGTCAGATCAGAGCCTGTCGCCTGTGTCATACCTGCGATTCCGCAGACCGCACCACTCAAAAAAACAGTTCGGAGCATTACCTTAGGCACATTCATCCCGGCATAAGTAGCTGTTGCGTGAGAAGATCCAACGACACTGATTTCAAATCCCTGTTTGGTTTTATTCAGATAGACCTGCACCAATCCCATGATAATCAATGCAAAGATCCATCCGATCTGCACACCCAGCACCTTGGGAAGACAGGCATTCGGATCAAAAGTAGCTATCTTTGCAAATCCCGGATTGGCCGGATCTCTCCATGGACCATCCCGTAAAAAAGAAATCAAATAGAGTGCTATATAATTCAACATCAGTGTAAACAAGGTTTCATTTGTATTGAATCTGGCTTTGAAAAATGCCGGAATCAATCCCCAGATGCCTCCACCCACGATGCCGGCCAGAATCATGACAAGAATCAGTGGAATCCTTGGCCAGTCAGAATGAAACAGAGCAAAATATGAAGCAGCCACTGCACCCATGATGATCTGCCCTTCGGCTCCGATATTCCAAAACAACATCTTATAAGCCAGTGTCAATCCAAGTGCGGAGATCAACAGCGGTATCATGATCTTTACCGTTGCCTGAACAGCCATTTTACTTCTGAATGCTCCTGTAATAATAGCCCCATATATCACAAATGGATTCTGTCCAATGCATAGAATGAACAGTCCTCCTGCTGCTAAAGACAACAGGATCGCCAGACAGCGTAATCTGAATACATTGGGCATTTTAGCACGCTTTGCGATACGAATGATGGGTTCTCTGTGTTTGATTTCAGTCTCTGTTCGATTCATTGCCTCTTGTCTCCTCCCATCATGAGTCCGACCTCTTCTTTCGTAATCTGGGAAGTCTTCACAACATCAATCACTTCTCCGTGACATAATATCATCAATCGATCAGTCAGTTCCAATAAAACATCTAGATCTTCACCAATGAACATAACAGCTACTCCGTTCTTTTTCTGTTCATTGAGCAGATTGTATACTGTATAAGATGAATTAATATCCAATCCCCTGACAGGATATGCTGTAATCAGGACATTGGGCTTCATTTCGATCTCGCGCCCTAATAGAACCTTCTGTACATTACCACCTGATAACAATCTGACCGGTGTCTCTGTACCCGGTGTGACGATCTCCAGTTTATCAATCAGTCCCTCTGCAAGCTTCTTGGCTGGCTTACGGTCAACAAACAGCCCTTGGCTGTTCCTGTAGCTCTTTAGTAACATATTGTCAGTCATTCCCATAGAGCCTACCAAGCCCATACCCAGTCTGTCCTCCGGAACAAATGACATTGTAATACCCATATTCAGAATTTCCTCAGGCGTCTTTCCTACGATATCCTGTTCATGATACAAAATATTTCCCGACTTGATCGGCACCAGTCCCGCAATGGATTCGCACAATTCCTTTTGTCCGCTTCCTGCGATTCCCGCTACACCGAGGATTTCTCCCGAACGGATATCAAATGAAACCTGATGCAGTGCCTGTGTACCATCTGCTCTCCATACATCCAGCTCCTTGACTTCCAAGACCTGCTTTACATTTTGTGGCTCGGGACGTTCAATATGAAGATCAACCTGTCTTCCTACCATCAGCTCCGTCAACTGATAAGTATCCGTTTTTTTTGTTGTGACTGTATCTATCGTTTTTCCTTTACGCAGTATCGTAACGCGGTCACTGATTGCAAGCACTTCATTGAGCTTATGGGTAATGATAATAATTGCACTTCCCTGTTCCTTCATCTTTCTCAAGATGGCGAACAGTTTTTCTGTCTCCTGTGGCGTCAGCACGGCAGTTGGCTCATCCAAAATCAAAATCCTTGCACCCTTATAAAGAACCTTCAATATCTCTACTGTCTGTTTTTCGCTGACAGACATGTTGTAGACCTTTTTCTCAGGCTCCACTTCCAATCCAAATTGATTGCTGATCTCAAGAACCTTGTCACGCAAAATCCTTGGTTTAATATATTTTTCCTGTGTTCCCAGTACAATGTTATCCATAGCACTGAATACATCTACCAGCTTAAAATGCTGATGAATCATTCCGATCCCATATTTGGTGGCATCTGTCGGAGATTTAATTGATACTTCCTCTCCATCGATGCGAATATGTCCTGCATCAGGGTAATAAATACCTGACAGCATATTCATCAAGGTTGTCTTTCCTGACCCGTTCTCTCCCAGTAATGCAAGTATTTCTCCGTACTTCAGCTGCAGATGAATGTTATCATTGGCAACAACAGTACCAAATGTCTTTGTAATGCCTTCACATTCAATTGCATATTTTTCTTTTTGTTCAGCCATACACTGTACCTGCCTCAGTTAAATTAATAAAGAACTCTCCCCTGATTATACTTATCAGGGGTATCTCATTACTTCGTAACGAGAACTCTCCCCTGATTATACCTATCAGGGGTATCTCATTACTTCGTAACGAGAACTCTCCCCTGATTATACCTATCAGGGGTATCTCATTACTTCGTAACGAGAACTCTCCCCTGATTATAACATAAAAGAGGGGGACTATAAAAGCCCACCTCTTCGTGTTTTTCATATTTTTTAATATATTTTTTATTTCTCTGTAACGTTCTTGAAATACCAGTCAATACCACCCTGAATCGTAGCATCATCCAGTGTCTTTCCTTCTTCGCCGACAGTCTTTCCGTCATTTGTTTCGATCACGCCATCAAATACGTTGAAAGAACCATCTAACATAGTTGCCTCAACCTCTTTGATCTTAGCTTCTGCATCAGGATTGTTGAAAGAAGCAAGAGGAGAAAGTTTTACCAGACCTTCCTTCATACCACCGTAGTAGTTCTCGCCTGTCCATGTTCCATTGATGACATCTTCAACAGCCTTGGTATAGTATGCTGACCAGTCCCACATAACAGAGCAAAGTACTGCATCAGGTGCATCCTTGCTCATATCTGAGTTGTAACCAACACCAAATACGCCTGCCTCTTCTGCTGCTGTCTGAGGGTTCGGAGTATCACAATGCTGAGCGATAACGTCACATCCGTCTGCGATCAATGCCTGTGCTGCCTGTGCCTCACCTTCAGGATCATACCAGCTGTTAGTAACCTTCACGAATACTTCACAGTCAGGATTTACGGAATAAGCACCCATAGCAAATGCATCAATTCCTCCACCTGTCTCTGATAAAGTCTTACCAAAGGCAGAAACATAACCGATCTTGTTGCTCTCAGTCTTCATACCTGCTGCAATACCTGCAAGGTATCTTGCCTGATAGATTCTTCCGAAATAATTATTGAAGTTCTTACCGTTTGATTTATAACCTGTACCATGAGAAATGATAACATCAGGATATTCTGCTGCAACCTTTTCACATGTATCCATGTAGCCATAGCTTGTAGCAAATACAACCTGGCAGCCTTCCTCGATACACTCTAAGATAGCTGTTTCAATTGCTGTCGGATCTGCGTCGGACGTGTTATTCTTTCTGATGATCTGACTGTCTTCCAGACCCAGAGCCTTCTGCATGCCCTGAATACCAAGATCATGTGTGTAGGTATAGCCTGAACCCTCTGCAGGGTCAGTAATATGGATTACACCAACCTTTAAATCTTCCTTTGCAACTGCAGGAAACAATCCTGTACCTGCTGCTGCGTCTGCCGCAGGTGCTGCCTCCTCTGTTGCTTCATCTGCCGGTGCTGCCTCCTCTGCAGGTGCTGCTTCCTCTGTTGCTGCGTCTGCTTCCGGTGCTGCTTCTTTGCTGCCACATCCGGAAAGTAATGCTGCAACCATCGCTACGCTGAGTACGACACTGAGTAATTTCTTTTTCATACTGTTTCTCCTCCTATGTAAAATACTGATGATAAAAATACTATTCTCGTAGTATAGCACAACTACGATTGCAAGTTCAATATCCAAAACTTATTGTATTAGCCAAAACTTTTTTCAGACTACATATGCCTTATCCACATCTACTACGGCAAAATACTGGCTTCCCAAGGTCCCAATCAGCTGCTCGACTTCGTTTTTTACCTCTGACTCTGACTTCTTCTCGGAAAACGGAACCACTACATCAAAGATCAGATTGGTATGCGTCGGTCCTGTCACCATACGGAAATCATGTATGGTCACATTTTCTCCGATCTCCTTCATCAACCCAGCAACCCTTTGTTTCATTTCCAGAACATGCGTATTGTCTGTTTCGACCGGATCCATATGAATCACTGCTTCGCACCCCATTTTGCTGCGAAGTTCACGTTCTATGTTATCTATGGTGTCATGAAGTTCCAGTATGTTACCCGAAGCAGGAACCTCTGTATGAAGCGATATCATTCTGCGTCCCGGTCCATAATCGTGAACCACAAGATCATGAACACCGACAATATCACGATGAGACATCACAAAATTCTCTATACTCTCCACATATTCCTTTTCCGGTGGCTGACCAAGCAAAGGATTCAATGTCTCCAATGCTGCCCCAATGCCTGCCTTTAAGATCAATATAGCAACCAACAATCCAAAATAACCATCTAGCATCCATCCTGTGTATCTGGAGATGATCACTCCTATCAGTACAATGGCTGTTGCCACACTGTCACTCAGAGAATCTGTGGCTGTTGCACGTATACTTGCCGAATCCAGTTTTCCGGCGATACGGCTGTTGTAATAACTCATATACAACTTCACCGCAATGGAAATCAGGAGGATTACAACCGTAACAGGCTGAAAAATGATCAACTGAGGATGTATGATTTTATCAATCGACGACTTTCCCAGTTCCAGTCCCATCACCACTATGGCTACAGATACAATAAATCCGGTTATGTATTCAATCCTTCCATGTCCGAAGGGATGATTGCTGTCTGCTTCCTGACCTGCCATTTTAAAGCCTACCAATGTCACAATGGAGGAGCCTGCATCAGACAGATTATTAAACGCATCTGCGGTGATAGAGATCGATTGACTGATCACTCCGGCTAAGAACTTAATCGCAAACAACAGGATATTAAACCCTATGCCAACCGCCCCGCACAGCATCCCATATGCCTGTCGTACTTCCGGTTTCTTAACATTATCCGGATCGGGTATCAGCCATTTGATGAGCAGACTTACCATATGATTCACCCCCTGATATTTTACTCTTGATCATGTTTTTCTGTTTCTATCGTCATTTCCTCATCACTGATTTTTCGGAAAGCACTTGCATCGTGGATCAAAATCTTAACACTTTTCACAAAATTGCTGAACATTCCCGCCCGATACAAGCTAAGAATGATCATGCCGATGGGAACCGCTACAATCAGTCCCAAAGCACCGCCAAATCTAAATCCGATATATAATAAAAACAATGTAGGAATCGGTTCCAGACCAATTGAATCTCCTACCAGTTTCGGTTGGATGAGCTGTCGAATCAGCTGACTGACTCCCCATATAATGATCAATCCTAATGCCATACGATAGTTCTGTTCCAACAATTGATACAAAGCCCATGGCCACATCACTGCCCCTGTGCCAAAAAAAGGAAGAAAATCCAAAAGAGCAATCAACAACGCCAGTAGAATCGCATAATCAATACCAAGTATCGTCATTCCTACCAGCAATATGATAAACACCACTCCCATGATTTTGAATTGTGCTCTGAAGTAGCCTCCAACCGCATCTCTCATAGCAGTGTAAACTACATCCCAGCGGTTGATCAGAGATTCCGGCATAAATGCTCTGATCAGATTGACCATATATTCCTTCTCTGCCACAAAAAAATATGCTGAAAGAATCGCCATTATGATTCCCAATAATACCAGTGGGAAATTTCTTGCAAAATCAGTAGCAGCCTCAGCCATCGGAGTTCCAAGTCCCTGTACAAAGGTTGTTGTATTTTCATTAAATCCGGAAAACATATCCGTCAGCCAGTCACGTACTGCTACAGGCATTCTTGCCACATATCTGTCATAGCTTCTGCTCAAGTCTGCCATGGTATCTGATACGCCCTGCCACAAATCAGGCAAATTACCGGCGAATCCGACAATCTGTTCAATCAACATGGATATCACCACATACCCCAGGAAAACGACCAGTGCAATCGTCACAACAATCACAACCGCGGATCCTGCACGTCTTACGATCTTGATCCGCCTCTCCAAAAATTTCACCATAGGATTTGCGATCATGGCAATGATTCCGCCAATGACAAATGGCATGAGAAAGACAACTATCTTAGGTAAAATAAAAAAACAAAACAAAATTGCAAACAGCATTGTCAGGATATTAAGAGCAATCTTCCAGTACTTTGTCGATTGTTTCATAGATTTCTTCTCTCCCTTGTTTGGTGGTTGCGGAAAAAGGAATCACAACGGTTCCCATTTCTGCTTTCAGAACGTTTTGAATGGATTTGATTTGCTTTTGCAACTGACTCCGGTTGATCTTATCAGCCTTGGTCGCAATGATAATCGGATGATAGCCATTATGCAAAATCCAGTCATACATCTTACAATCATTTGCAGACGGATCATGGCGAATATCAACCAACAGAAAAACCGCCCTTAACTGTTCTGATGTATGCAGGTAGGATTCAATCATTTTACCCCACTGCTCCACACTGGATGCGGATGCCTTTGCATATCCGTAGCCCGGCAGATCCACAAAATACATATCATACTTTTTCACTTCTCCGGATTCCTGCGGATGGTCAGCAATTGCATCGATTCGATAGTAATTGACCGTCTGGGTCTTGCCCGGCTGTGCTGAGGTTCTCGCCAATGCTTTTCGATTCATCAATGCATTGATCAGTGATGACTTTCCGACGTTGCTTTTTCCAGCAAAAGCGATCTCCGGATATTGGTTCTTTGGAAAAGTACTGGTGACTCCGCATACTGTTTCCAGATTTACATTTCTAATCTTCATATAGCTTCCTTTATGACATCATCCATCGTTTCAATATATACGATGCGAAGTCCTTGTTTGATTTCATCTGATATCTCCTCGATATCCCGTTCATTCTTTTTCGGTACCAGCACAGTTTTAATCCTTGCATTCTTGGCAGCGAGAATCTTTTCCTTCAAGCCTCCGATCGGTAACACTCTGCCTCGCAGTGTGATCTCTCCGGTCATTGCCACGCTGGCCTTTACCGGCTTCTCAATAATGGCAGAGAGTAGAGCGGTTGCCATCGTGATACCTGCACTTGGACCATCCTTTGGAACAGATCCCTGAGGAATATGAATGTGAAAATCATGCTTTTTGAAGTAATCTCCTGCAATCTTGTATCTGGGGCTGATGGAACGAATATAACTGATTCCGATCTGGGCAGATTCCTTCATAACATCTCCGAGCTGTCCGGTCAACAGCAGTTCACCCTTACCCGGCATGATATTTACTTCAATCTGAAGGGTATCTCCTCCGACACTTGTCCACGCAAGTCCGCGTACGATACCGATCTCATCCAGCTCATTTGCCATATCATACTGATAGCGTTCTTTACCCAGAAACTTCTCTAAATGATTCTCTGTGACTCTTACCTGTTTTTTATGATTTTGCCAGATCTCACGTGCACTTTTACGACAGATCTCACCGATCTTGCGCTCCAGTTGTCTGACACCAGCTTCCTTGGTGTAGTTACGTGCAATTCGTTCCAGTGCTTTATCCTGTATCACAAGCTGTCCCGGCTTAATTCCATGTCGCTCCATCTGCTTCTTCAGCAGATGTTCCTTGGCGATATGTACCTTTTCATTTTCCGTGTAACTGGTAACCTCGATCAGTTCCATTCTGTCAAGCAAAGGTCTCGGAATGTCTGCAACTGAATTGGCTGTTGCTATGAATAGCACCTCCGAGAGATCAATCGGCACCTCAATGTAATGATCTCGAAACCTCTCATTCTGTTCTGCATCCAGAACCTCCAGCAGTGCAGATGCCGTATCGCCTTTATAATCCTTGCTCATTTTATCGATCTCATCTAATAGAATCAACGGATTTTTCACACCGGCATGTTTCAGACCGGTAGCTATTCGTCCCGGCATTGCTCCGACATAGGTCTTTCTGTGTCCTCTGATTTCAGCCTCGTCACGCACTCCGCCAAGTGAAATCCTGACATACTTTTTACCCAGTGCCCTGGCTACTGATTTTGCGATAGAGGTCTTGCCTGTTCCGGGAGGTCCCGCCAGGCAAATGATCGGACTATTTCCCTTCTTGGTCAGGTTTCTGACAGCAAGGAACTCTAACATCCTTTCCTTGACCTTCTCCAGTCCATAATGATCCTCATTTAATATTTTTTCAGCGTTTAAGAGATCTTTATTATCCTTGGAGGTCTTGCTCCAAGGCATATCCAGCAGAGTTTCTATATAACCGCGAGACACAGCACTTTCAGAAGAATTTGTGGAGATCTGTCTGAACCTTGCAATCTCTCTTCCTATTTTATCCTTAACTTCAGAGGGTGCATGAAGCTTTTTCAATGCTTCTTCGTACCGGTCAGCATCGGACAGAGCATTGTCCTCTCCCAATTCTTCTCTGATATATTGTAGCTGTTCTCTCAGCAGATATTCCTTTTGGTTCTTGTCGACACGTTCCTTGACCTGTTCCTGAATACCCTTTCGAATATTCATGATTTCGAGATCATTCATCAGCACGGTGATCAATTCATTAAAACGTTCCCGTTCGTCTATCGCTTCCAGCAGCGTCTGTCTCGCATCTACATCCATGGGGAGATTAATAGAAATATAGTCTACCAGCTCACCTATATTCTGTGTCTCCGCAAACTGTCTCTCTATTGTCTTCCCAATACGGGGATTAAATTTCAGATACTGAGCCATCAGATCCTTTAAAGTTCCAATCATAGCGGCTCTTTCTGTTTCGTTCAGTTCATCCTTTGGCTTTCCATAGGTCTTCACTAACGTCATCAGACAATCAGAATCTTCTCCTACTGATAATAGTTCTGCCCTCATCTGTGCTTCAACAAGTACCCGCACGATGTGGTTGGGCAGCTTTAAGACCTGTTTGATCTGGGCAATCGTTCCCACTGTATGCAGATCCCCAATTACCGGATCGGTGATCTCTGCCTGTTTCTGTTTGACGAGGAACAATGTTTGATCCTTTACCATGGCTCTCTCCACGGCATGAATCGATTTGTCCCTGTCAATATCAAAATGTACGATCATTCCCGGCATAATGGTCAGCCCTCTGAGTGCAACTGCTGGCAGAGTTTTTCTAATACTTCTCATCAACACGATTCTCCTATTTTAGTGCTTGTGACATAAACCAATTATATGTTGATAAACACAACGCCACCATAAAACAGGTGGCGGTGATATCTCGATATTACTATACTATTTTGCTTCCTTCATTCTTTCCTCATGTGCGATCAAAGGACCACTTGTTCCTTCCACCGTTTCCTTCGTAATGACACAACTCTCAATCGTCTCATCAGACGGAATCTCGTACATCAGGTCGAGCATCAGCTTTTCCATGATCGAGCGAAGGCCTCTGGCACCTGTCTTTCTCTTGAGTGCCTTCTCTGCAATCAGTTCTATCGCTTCCGGCTCAAAGGATAACTTCACATCATCCATCTCGAACATCTTTTTATACTGCTTTGTAATTGCGTTCTTGGGTTCCTTCAGGATACGAACCAAAGCATCCTTATCCAGAGCTTCCAGTGAAACATTGATCGGCACACGTCCGACGAACTCTGGTATCAGGCCAAATTTGGTCAAATCCTCTGGCATGACCTGCTGCAACAGCACTCCGATTTCTTTTTCTTTTTTATCCTTGATCTCGGCATTAAAGCCAATTGATTTTTTATCCAGTCTGGCTTCAACGATCTTATCCAGTCCTTCAAACGCACCACCACAGATGAACAAAATATTGGTCGTATCGATCTGTATCAGCTCCTGATGTGGATGCTTTCTTCCACCCTGTGGCGGAACACTTGCCACTGTTCCCTCAAGAATCTTCAAAAGTGCCTGCTGTACTCCTTCACCTGATACATCACGGGTAATGGATACATTTTCTCCCTTGCGTGTGATCTTATCGATCTCATCCATATAAATAATGCCATACTGTGCACGCTCAATATCATAATCAGCAGCCTGAATGATCTTTAACAAAATATTCTCAACATCTTCGCCTACATACCCTGCCTCTGTCAATGCTGTTGCATCTGCAATCGCAAATGGTACATTGATGATCTTAGCCAGTGTCTGAGCCAATAATGTCTTGCCGCTTCCTGTCGGTCCCAGCATGATAATATTACTTTTCTGAAGCTCTACACCCAGATCCTTGCCTGCCGTAATGCGTTTATAATGATTGTAAACTGCAACAGAAAGTACCTTTTTCGCTTCCTCTTGTCCAATTACATACTCATCCAGAAACTCCTTGATCTCACGCGGCTTTAGCAGATTAATATCTACATCTTCTGAAGGATGTTCATCCTGTTCGTATTCCTCTTCAATGATATCCATACAGATATCAATACATTCATCGCATATATATGCACCATTCGGTCCTGCGATCAGCTTGCGAACCTGATCCTGGGTCTTATTACAAAAGGAACATCTTATCTTGTCGTCATTACCCTTGCTTGACATCATATTTTACTTTTCTACTCCTCTGTTTGTTACAACACTGTCAATCAGACCATATTCCATAGCTTCTTTGGCAGACATCCAGTTATCTCTGTCTGTAGCTTTGGCAATCTCTTCAACTGATTTTCCTGTGTTCTCTGCCAAAATACTATTTAACAAAGCTTTTGTCTTAGCCATATGTGCAGCAGCGATCTGGATCTCTGTTTCCTGTCCTTTTGCTCCGCCTAATGGCTGGTGAATCATAATCTCTGCATTCGGAAGTGCCAATCTCTTGCCCTTTGCTCCGCCTGCCAAAAGAAATGCTCCAAAACTGGCGGCCATGCCGAGACACATTGTTGACACATCACATTTGATATAATTCATTGTATCATAGATTGCAAATCCTGCGCTCACTGAGCCTCCCGGACTGTTGATATATAGATGAATATCCTTTTCCGGATCCTCTGCCTCAAGGAACAGTAACTGTGCTACTACAACGCTTGCAACAGCATCATTTACTTCCTCTCCCAGGAAAATAATTCTTTCTTTTAATAATCTTGAATAGATATCGTAGGAACGTTCTCCACGACTCGTCTGTTCAATGACATAAGGTACTAAACTCATACTGCTTCCTTCTTTCTTGTCAATATCTGATTAATCTTCTTTCTTAGATGCTTTTTTTGTTTCCTTAGCATCTTCTTCTGTATCCTTTTTGGAAGCCTTCTTTACTTTGCTCTCTTTCACGTCAGCCTCTGCTTCTTTCTTAGCAACCTTCTTTGCCTTGCTTTCCTTTGCCTCAGCCAGAATCAGATCTACTGCCTTTTGGATCGCAATATCTGTCTCAATCTGCTCTTTCTCATAGTCTCCTACGATCTCTTTGAGCTTATCTACTTCCATCTGATACATGCCAGCCATCTTTTCTAATTCTGCTGCATATTCCTCATCTGTTACCTTAATATCCTCAGCCTTTACGATTGCTTCCAGTACCAGTCTGCTCTGGATACGTTTGAGTGCTGCAGGCTTCATCTGCTCCAGGAATTTCTCACTTGTCAGACCTGTAAACTGGAAGTACTGTTCCAGTGAAAGTCCCTGTTGCTGTAATCTCTGTGCATAATCCTCTGCCATCTGACGTGTCTGTGTCTCGAGCATCGGATCAGGAATGTCCATCTTAGAATCTGCAATGATTGCTTCAATCACTGCGTCTTCCTTTTGATTCTTTGCTTCCTTTTCTTTTCTTTCGCCGATGTTCTTTTTCACATCAGCCTTATATTCTTCTAATGTATCAAATTCTGATACTTCACTTGCGAATTCGTCATCCAGCTCAGGAAGTTCCTTTTCCTTGATTTCCTTGACGGTTACCTTAAACATTGCAGGCTTTCCTGCAAGTTCCTCTGCCTGATACTCCTCAGGGAAGGTTACATTGACTTCTGTCTCTTCATTTAATTTTGCACCGATCAGCTGCGTCTCAAATCCCGGAATAAATGCGTTGGAACCGATTGTCAGCGGATAATTTTCACCCTTGCCGCCATCAAATGCTTTGCCATCTACGAAGCCTTCAAAATCGATCACCGTCATATCGCCGTCTTTTACTGCACGATCCTCTACGCTGATGGTTCTGGCATTATTCTCACGTTCCTTGTTGATCTCAGCAAGAATCTCATCATCTGTGACATCAACGTCCATCTTTTCTACCGATACACCCTTGTATTTACCAAGTGCAACCTCCGGCTTCAGTGCCACTTCAGCCGTAAAAATAAAAGGTTTACCCTTTTCCAGTTGAACAACATCGATCTTAGGCTGCGAAACCACCTCGAGTTCCTTATCCTCACTCAGAGCCTTTTCATATGCATCCGGAATCAGAATATTTGCAGCATCCTCATAGAAAATCTCAGGACCATACATCTTTTCAAGCATCTGCTGAGGAACCTTTCCCTTTCTGAATCCGGGAACGCTCATTTTACCTTTATTCTTCTGATAAGCCTTTGTCATTGCCTGACTTAATTCCTCTGCAGAAGCCTCTATCGTCAGCTTCGCCATGTTCTTTTCCAACTTTTCTACCTGTAAACCCATTTAGTACTTCCTCCTTAAATTATGTACGCGACTCTTATTTCATTTCGGTATCATATTGTTATGCACGGTAAAAAATCCCCATGCTTACAGTCATTGTAACATTATAGCATAGGGATTCCCAAAATACCAGCATTTTTATCTTGTGGGATTGTGA
>CAZVYQ010000006.1:35832-69874 GCA_964631375.1 uncultured Lachnospiraceae bacterium
TTGTGGGATTGTGATAATTCGATAACGTGTCTATGAAAGTTTTCTAAAATTGTCTATCAATTTCATTTGCAATAATATGCGATTGCCTGACCGACAAATTCCGTCGTTCCATCGCCACCTGCTGCATCAATGTTCTTCCTGAATCTCTCATCTGCCACATACATCTGCCCAAGACCCGCAAGGATCTCCTTGTTACAGGTATAGAAATGATCCGTGATTGTCTGTTGTAGTATCTTCACCTGCTGTTGAACCACTTCTGATTCCGGTGCTTCGCTTCGTAGTGTTCCAAATGCTTTGAACTGTTCCATCAACAATTCATTTTGCCTGTTCCAATCAGCCTTTCCATAACCTGCCGTCTTCTTCTCACATTCCTGATAAGCTTCTGTGTTGCCCCAGCGTTCTCTGGCTTCCTTGGTATACGCATCAATCTCGCTTTTATCAAATGCTCTAAAATCCATTGTATTCATTCCCTTCCTCTGAATTTCAAGAGCCAGTTCTAGCAGTCCGTCCAGATGCTCCCGTTTCATGCGAAGCAGTTTGATCTGCTGCGCGAGGGCTTCTTCACGATTGAATCGGTCACTGTCTATCATTTCCTTGATGTCCTTCAATGGAAATTCCAATTCACGAAAGAACAGAATCTGCTGCAGTCTCTCCAGTGCTGCCTCATCATACAGTCTGTAGTTGGCCTCAGTCAGTTGGTCCGGATGTAACAGTCCAATCTCATCATAGTAATGTAGTGTACGTACACTGATTCCCGCAAGCTTGCTGACTTCATTGACTGTCATCATGATCTTTTCCTCCGTTTCCTTCCTGTTTCCTGATGGTCATACAATCTGACCCCGGTCTGTCTTGCTCTTGATAAATTCATCCTACACTATAACGTAGCGTCAGAGTCAAGGAGAATATTATATTTTTCCCTATTATATTTTATCCTGATTTTATCAATCAGGTATATCCCGTTCATCTTCATCCACAGTCCAAAAATCCAAGAACAGTATTTCATGCTTTGCGACTCTGTAATGATCAACAGTCGTCTGCTCTGTCACATCATACTTGGTGACCATTTTGGTCTGCATCTCTTCATAATCGGGATCCAGATATCGTACCTCTTCTTCATGTCCTTCCATATAATCTGACACAAAGATCGGATAGTATGATCCATGTTCTTCATTCTTTTGCACTAAGTTCTGTATTCCAACCTCATGAACAATGCCTTCATCATCCATATAATAATAATTATATCTTCCGATATCTGGGATCGGTGAGGAATCCTTCGCTTCATAACCTATGTACTCCCAGTCATTTTCAATGATCTCATGCTCTGTCAGTTTTCTGATGATGATCTTCCTATTCTTCTCTGATACACATCCGGTCAGTCCAGCCAGAGCAACAAGAACTGCCAGTATCACAAATATCTTTCTCTTCATTTCTCTTTCTCTTTCGTAATTTAATCTGCTGTCTGTCCTGGTATCTGCCTTGTTGCCTTTCTCAAATGTCATTATCAATCTAACCTTACACAGCCTCAATAGAATACCATACACAAGAGTTGTAATGCAAGTAGTCCTTTGATCCAGAATCCACTTGTGAAAACCTGAAACTATGCTATACTCTAAGAAGGAAAACACTCTATGTCATTGACCACATTGCTCAATGACAAAGACTGTCCTGAAAATAAACATTTTTCTGAATCAAAGGATTGCCTGAGAACAAGAAGAAGTGTCAAACGCGTATGAATCGATACGTCTTTCTTGGTATATCCTTGAAAGACGTTTTTTATGCTCAGAAGGGAGGCAGCAGCATTGGAAGAAAGAGTCGCAATCATTGGCATCTTCATCTACAAAACAGAAGCAATCAATATGGTCAATGAAATCCTACACACCTATGCAAACAAAATAGTGGGACGTATGGGAATTCCCTATCGGGAGAAGTCTATTAACATTATCTCCATTATCATCAATGCATCCGCAAATGACATCAGTTCTCTTGCGGGGAAACTTGGCAGACTTGACGGAATCACCGTAAAGTCCATGCAAACAGAACTTACACAATAAGAAAGAGAGGAACAAAAAATGAAAATCACCACCAAACAAATCACCATCACAGCACTCATGTTGGCAATCTGCATCATCAGTCAGTTTTTCAAAAATACCAGTGTCTTTATCACCGGCCCGATCATCAATGCCTGCCTGATCATAGCAGGCCTCGGAGCAGGTATCTATGCAGGAATCATCCTCGCAGTGATCACCCCAATTACCTCTTTCTGGATCACCGGAAGTCCCATCATGTCAGCCATCCCTGCCATCATCCCCTGTGTCATGGTTGGAAATATCATTATTGTGATATGCAGCTGCATGTTTGATCAAAAAATCAAAAACAAAGCAGGACTGCCCATTGGATTAATTGTAGGCTCCATTGCCAAATCACTGTTCCTTGGCGTCACGATATCGCTGATCCTAATCCCCATGATGCTTCCCGAGAAACTACTCCCTAAAATGTCCGTCTTCCAGATGACCTTCTCCGTCATTCAGTTGATCACAGCCCTCACAGGCAGCCTGATTACCTGGCTTGTATGGCTGAGACTCGAGAAAGCCATAAGACAGGAAAGGTAAAGTTTGAAAAAAGAATCTCCCGTAACCGAATTCGGAAACGAGAGATTCTTTACTAAGTCATTGAAATTTTTATCTTGCTATTTCATCTGGCTTTCCTGCTTGGCAATCATCTGACGAACCATCTCGCCACCGATTGATCCGGCTTCCTTAGATGTTAAATCACCATTGTAGCCTTCTTTCAGGTTTACACCGAGTTCAGATGCAACCTCTGTTTTGAACTTATCCATGGCTGCCTTTGCCTCAGGTACCTGCATTCTATTTGATCCACTCTTATTTGCCATTCTTTTCACCTCCATAATCATTGAGTTCTGTCATACTCTCACTCTATTTGATAGATAAGCGACTACTTCTCGCCGCTTATCTAAGCCTTGCTTGATTCGCACCGATTTTCATCACTTATCTTGGTACTATTATGTGAGATAACCAAAATGATTATGTTGGTAATTTATTCATTCTTTTTTAAATATTTTTCAAAGACACGATGTAGCACCGGAAGTGTTCCCTGATTATTAACCAGGGCGATTAGATTCCAGACCTCCGTAAGTGTGAGGTTCTTATCTTCCTTATGCCATTTTGCCAGGATTGCAAATAGTCCACTGATATGATACTCCAGTACATACGACATCTTCACTCTTTCCTTCTCTGGAAGACTTTCCATAAGCTGTTCACATTGTGGCTGGATCCATTCTCTCAGATTCTGTGTAAAAATCGGAGATCTGACTTTATGAAACATAATGGTCAGAACCTTACTGTTTTCTTCGTAAAATCGAATGAACGACTCATCCGGACTTAGAGAAATCGAGTCTTCAAATCTTCCATCCTTAGTAAAGCTGTTATCACCTATATGGAGTTCGCCGATCTCCTTTGCCTGCGAAAACAGTGAATCCACAATATCATTCAATACATCATTCACATTATTGAAATAAGAATAAAATGTACTCCTGTTATAACCGGCACGTTCTGTTATCTCCTTGACGGAAATCTTTGCAATATCCTTTTCATTATAGATATCCAGAAAGGCCTCCTCAAGATTTCGTTTTGTTTGTTCAGTTAGTTCCGGCTTTTTTTGCATGCTTTTTTTGCCCCTTAAACAATTTGCGTTCTCCGCTTTGCACCTGATCGAGCAATGTATAGAATACCGGGATCAGGAATAGTGTCAGCACGGTTGATGCTACAAAACCACCAATGATAACAACACCCATACTCTGCATCATTTCTGTCCCTTCGCCAATGCCGAGTGACATCGGAACCATAGCGAGTATCGTCGTCAAACTGGTCATCATGATCGGACGCAGTCTGATACGTCCGGTTTCAACCAGAGCATCCTCTCGTTCATATTCAGCCCTGAGCTGATTGGATGTATCAACAAACAAAATACCATTATTTACAACCGTTCCGACCAGCAGCAGCAAGCCCATCATGGATACCATGGTCAATGTTGTTCCGGTTGCCAACATCAGGCTGACAGAACCTACCAGACTAAATGGAATACACCACATAACCATCAGCGAAAAACGAACCGATTCAAACTGCATTGCCATGATCATCAGTACCAACAATATAGCAACTATGATTGAAACACCCAGACTTGTAAACTCCTCTGTCATCATCTCTGTCTGTGTCGTGGATCCAACACTGACATCTCCCGGAAATACGCATGCTGTTACTCTTGTATCTACATTGTCTTGTGCATCAAACTTCGCATCCTTCAGTGTTGTTCCGGTTACTGTGACACTATATCTTCCATTATATCTGGATAACTGTTCCGGACTGTCTGTATAGACAAACGCAGCAATATCTGATAACATAATCTGCTTGCCTGTTGGGGTTTGCAGGGTTAAATCTTTGAGCGAAGCTACATCCTCATACATGTTATCCGGATACTCCACGGTCACAGTATAGAGTTTTTTCTGGTTGGTGATTTCGATTGTATCCACACCACTCAGGGCCATATTTACATTCTGTGCTACAGCTGCAGGTGTAAATCCGACCGAAGCAGCCTTCAGAGGATCAATGACTAACTTCACCTTACTTCCACTCGTATAAGCTGTAGAGGTCACGTCGATGATACCCGGTGTATCCTTCATGATGTCCTCTACCATTGCAGAGGCTTCCTTCAAATCCTCCATCTTGCTTCCCATGAGAGTGACCTCTGTTCCACTGCCTCCAAGACCTCCCATTGCTCCCATATCACTTGTAACCTCACTCACTGTGATATCAAAGCCGGCCACCTTCTCCATAGCTATGGTCCAATCCTCTGCTGTCTCCCAGGTTTCCTTCAGTCTGTCTTTTTTCAAGAAAACATTCACTGTCGCTGTTGCGCCTGAACTGTCAGCTGTAACATTATAAGTCTCTACATCCGGATTATTTGAAACCATCGTCTCCAGTTTCTGTAGCAACTCATCATAACGATCCAGTGCAAGTCCCGGTCTTCCTGTGATATTGAAAGCAATCTGTCCCTGATCTGTTGCAGGCATCAATTCCATGTTGAGCAGAGTGGCTCCTAGTCCTGACAACACCAGTAAGATCACCGCAATCAACACTGCCATTTTTTTATGATGCAATACCCCACGTAACATCTTAGAATAACGAGTGGAGATCCTGTCAAGTGTCCTTGTCACAGGAGTATCCTTACGTTCTCTGGGCTTATATTTTGAGAAAAACAATGGGACCAGCGTAATGGCTGAAACCAGTGATGCCAATAGCGAAAAAACAATTGTAAAGCCTAACGGTCCAAACATCTGCCCTGAAAGTCCTTTGGTCAAACTAATCGGCAGGAATACCGCTACAGTCGTTGCCGTAGATGCGATAATAGAGTTCAGGACAAATTTCGTTCCCTGTTCTGCTGCCTCTCTATAATCCAGACCGTCATCCTTCTTGCGGAAGCAGCTCTCCAGCACAACAATCGAGTTATCCACCATCATACCAACGCCAATGACCAGACCGCCCATCGTAACAACATTCAGCGAAAAGCCCATAAATTTCATCAGGATAAAGGTAATCAAAATCGAAATCGGCATAGAACTTCCTACGATTAAACTTCCCTTAAAATCTCCAAAGAACAAGAACAGGATCAGCATAGATAGTGCCATACCAAGAACCAATGTATCGGCCACTGCTTTTAAGGAATCCTTTACATCCTCACTATTGTCAGAGATAATCACAAAATTAGCTCCGGCATTTTCTGCCTCCAGCTTTGCAATGACTTCTTTCACATCATTGGCAACCGATACATCACCGGCACTTTGTCGCTTTGAGATGCTGATTGTTACATTATCCAATCCGTTGTATCGGCTAAGAGACGTCGTCCTCTCATAGTTGTTTCTGATATCTGCCACATCCGATAACTGAATAACGGTTCCCTTCGCAGTAGTAATAGGAATGGAACGTAACTGCTCAATGGTATTGTACTCAGCACTGATGGATACATTCATCGACTGATTCCCTTGCATTGCCGTTCCGACGGGCATATTAAAATCTGCAGCATTGATGTATGTCACGATGGTATTCATGGAAAGTCCGTACTGTGCCATTTTCTGTGGATTTAGAGAAACACTGACATAGGCTTCCTTACCACCCGATACCTCTACCTCTGCAACGTCTGTGATTCGCTCCAGTTCCGGCACCACATCATTTTCCACATAGTTTAAGAGATCAATATCTCCGTCTGCTGATGCTGAGATCATGACAGTCGGTATCGCATTGATATTCAACTCAATAATACGTGGTGTCCCTGCTTCGCTTGGCAGCTTATTGGAATTCTCATTGAGTGCTTCCAACAGATCCATATAGGCATCATCCATGTCTGTTCCATACTCATACTGGAATACAACTGTGGACATACTTTCCATAGAAGAAGATTGTATGTTTTTCAAGCCTTTTAATGTACCGCCTGCCTCCTCTATTTCCTGAGTAACCAGTTCATCGATATCTTCCGGTGACACTCCCACATAGGTCGTCATAACAATGAACATCGGCATTTCCATATCCGGCGATAATTGCATATTCAGTCCAAATATAGAACCTACACCAAACACTATGATAGCTGCTATGAGCACAATGACAGAAACCGGACGTTTTAGTGATAATTTAGTCAGCCCCATTTACTTGTTCTCCGTCCTTTAGTCTTGCAGACCATGATGTAATGACCTGTTCACTGCCCGTAAGGCCCTCAGTCACCACAATTCTGTCCTCATCGTAAATACCTGTTTTGATATACTTCTTTGTTGCGATACCATTCTCATCCGTATAGATATAGGCCTGCTCATCCTCATAATAAACAGCATCCAGAGGAATCGTAATTGCGTTCGTGGCAACCGCTGTCTCCAGGATTACCTTCACGCTGGAACCGGAATACAGATTGCTTCCGCCACCGTCCACAGCAGCCTCTATCAGAAACATACCTGTTGTGGAATCAATGCTGTCCTCAATTTTTGTAATCTTGCCGGTGCTCTCAGTCCCTGCATAGTCGATCCGAACCGGCTGCCCGGCAGAAATATTATAAATATTGCTCTCACTGACATAGAATTTCACGATTCGATTTTCATCTGTAGCAATCACATATGCCGGAGAACCTGCCTGTACCAAACCATACTGTTCAATATCTACCTGTTCAATCACACCGCTTACCGGTGATTTGATTTTATAATTATCCAGTGCCTGTTTTGCATTATCAACAGCAACCTGTGCCTGATTGACTGTTGCCGCTGCTGTACCCAACGCCTCTGATAGTATCTTTGTAACTGTCAGATTCAGATTCGCTGTTGCGGCCGCTTCACTGATCTCTGCTGTTTTAATGGCGTTCTCGTAAGTGTGAATACTGGATTCAAGTTGAGACTTTGTAGCCTCGGCGGATGAGATCGAGCGTTCTATAGTAGCAATCTGCGTTTCCAATGCTGAAACTGCACTTTTCAACTCGACTGCCTTTGGATCGGTTGGATTCAATCCATTGAGTTGTTTTTTCAGTTCATCCTTCTGACTGTTCATTCCATTTTTAGATGACTTCATATCTTCAATGCTTCTTCTGGCATCTCCGATCGCATCACAGGTGTTGTAATAATTGTAATAAGCAGTATCAACACCGACTTCTGCATTCTTATAGGAAGTAGATGCTTGAATTGTCTGTGCATCCAACGAACTGCCAAGTGTCCTGTCTGCATTTGTCTTGCTGAGAGCATATGCCGCCTGTGCAGATTTGATACCCTGCTGTGCCTGCGTATCATCGACTTCAAAGAGCAGATCGCCTTCATTTACGACATCACCCTCTTCGAAATAAGTCGTCAACACCTCACCTGACGCCTTCGCCACAACCGAAACCGTATCTCCTGTTTCAATTGTTCCGATGAATTCTCCCGTATTGGAGATCGTCTCAATCTGCGGTGTGGCTTCCTTTACCAATAATGCCTCAACCTCAGCTGTTTCCTCTTCCTTGTTGCAGCCACTAAGCATCAGCCCAACGATGCACACCAGTCCGATTATTTTCGTTTTCTTACCTGACATCATAATTCTCCTCGTTCTTTGTCTGTTTCAAATATTGCCCTCATTACCCGACACCATGTTGTCCAATGACGATTATATGCGAAACCAAAATTGATTTCAACCGACATTTGTCACATGTTTGTTGCATTTAAGAAATATTTTATTTTTAGTAAAACATTGCACATTTTACTAAAGGGTGATACATTTAAAGCGAAATAATCAACCAATACCGGAGGAATCCTTATGGCAGGAATCAAGGATGTCGCAAAGGCGGCAGGAGTATCTGTTTCGACAGTATCCAATGTAATGAATAACAAGAAAAATGTCGGTGAAGCAACACGAGCTCGTATCTTAAAGATATCCAGTGAAATGTCATATTATCCAAATATGGCAGGAAAAGGTTTGAAAACCGGTACCAGTAATACTATTCTGTTCAATTTTAGCGATTTTGATCGCTCTTTTTATCTAAAGATCATCAATGGCATCAATGACTATGCTAATGAAAATCATTATGACTTGATCATTTGCACCTTTCAATCCTGTGAGAAATATATGCGAAGCTCGTTGACTGCGGGTTGTATCAGCCTGGATTCGCAGATGACCAATGAATTCTTAAACCGTGTTGCCAGAGATAACTATCCCATTGTTGTACTTGACCGTATTGTCGAGAATCCCAACGTCAAAAGTATTGTCGTCAATAATTATGAACCAATGTGCGAGCTGGTTCAGGGAGTGATCAATAGAGGATACAGACGTTTTGGATTCATTGGAGGACTGGAAGGAACCACTGACAATATCGAACGCTATCAGGCATTCTTAGATACACTGGAAAAGAACCACATTCTCTTTCATCGTGAAAATTACTTCTCCGGTAATTATCGTGAAAAAAGCGGTTATCGGGCAGCTAAGATTATGCTGTTGAGCGAGGAGTTACCTGAAGCTCTGATTTGTGCAAACGATAATATGGCTATCGGAGCCATTCGTGCCTTTCGCGAGAATAATCTCCACGTTCCAGAGGATATCGCAGTGACCGGATTTGATAACTGTGATCTTTCTGAAGTTGTAGGATTAACCACCGTAGATATTCCTAATTATGAGCGTGGCTACCTGGCTGCTCAGTATCTTGTAGAGAATATCCGTGGAAAACATAATGTAGAACCCTTCAAAATCTCCGCAAAAGTGAAGTGGAGAAAAACCGTCACAGAGAAACAAAGATAAAATACAGTAAAATCAATTCGTTTTTAGTAAATTATTTTACAAAGTCATGGTCATTATGCCAATATGGTATTTGATTTCATGGCTTTCTTTTTTCTTCTTTTTGTGATTATTTCCAAAATTCCTTCTTTCATCTGCTTTTAGCACTCTTTTCCGTTGACACAACATATGATTTATCATAGCATAAAAGTGTCACAAGTATAACGTTTTACACAACAAAATCATGAAGGAGTTACAAGGAGGAAGGAAAACATGAAGAAGGTATTAGGAACGATTATGGCAACAACACTACTGCTCAGTTCAGTACTGATGGGCTGTCAAAGCAAAGCAGGTGCTTCAGCTTCAACAGACGGTGGCAGTGTAGAGGCAGCAAAAAAGATAGTCGTATTTCAATCAAAGGTTGAAATTGCTGACCAACTGGAAGCCTGTGCGGCAGACTACCAAAAGGAAACCGGCGTAGAGGTTGAAGTCTGGGGAACAACCGGTGATGACTATTTTCAACAATTAAAAACGAAACTTGCAAACAATCAGGGGCCTACCGTATTTTCTTTACAACCCGGATCAGAGTCACAACAGGTTGCAGCATATCTTGCTGATCTGTCGGATATCCCGATGGCATCCAAGGTAGCACAGGGTATGACAAATGTCATTGATGGTAAAACGGTTGGTATCCCTTATACAGTAGAAGGCTTTGGTATGGTATACAACAAAAGTCTCATTGACCCGGCAAGCGTCAACAACTATGACACCTTTGTAAAAATGCTGCAGGATCAAAAAACAGCCGGTATAAACGGTTTTGGTCTTTCACAGGAGAGTTATTTCCTGATCGGACACATTCTCAATACACCATTTGCACTGCAGAGCGATCCCTCTGATTTTGTTGCTAAAACAATCAAGGGTGAAGTAAAGCTATCAGAAACACCGGAATTTCAGGAGTTCGCCAAGTTCTATGCTGCCATCAGAGAAAATTCCTACAATCCGCTCGAAGTCAACTACGATAAAGAATGTGGTGACTTTGCAACCGGTAAGAGTGCAGCCATCCATCAGGGAAACTGGTGTGCAGGAATGTTTGCCGATTATGATGTCACATTTGATATGGGTATGATGGGGCTTCCGATCGCGGGCAATGATAAGCTGGCAGTCAGTGTCCCTGCTGCCTGGTATGTGAATTCACAGGCAACCCCTGCAGAGATTCAGGCAGGCAAGGATTTCATCAACTGGCTCTATACATCTGAAACAGGCAAAAACTATATGATGAACGAATTTGGCTTCATTCCTGTAGTAGAAGGCATGACAAATGACAATCTGGATCCATTGTCCAAGGAAGTGGCACGTTTCACAGAGGAAGGCAAAACCATTACATGGCCTATGAACGAGTGGCCGGCAGGTATTGTTGATGTCTATCTGGTTCCGATCGCAGAGCAGTTCTTTACTACCGATATGTCTGAGGACGACTTCCTCAAAGCAATCGAAAACGCATTTATAGAAGCAGGAAAATAGACTTTGAAGGGGGTTCATCACATGAAAACGCGTAAAAATACAGGTTGGTTCTTACTCTTTACCATACCCTTGATCTTTATCTTTACAACAGTAGTCATCATACCGTTTATCATTGGTATCAGTTACTCATTCTTTTCATGGGATGGACTCCCTCTAAATCCTAAGATTTTTGTGGGATTTGATAACTACATCAAGCTGGGATCTGACTCACGATTCATATCCACAGCTATCCATACAGTTCTCTTTACATTGTTGGCAATCGTTTTGATCAATATACTCGGCCTTGCTTTTGCATTGATGGTCACCACAAAGCTAAAGGTTCGCAACATTGCACGTACCATGCTCTTTATGCCATACCTGATCGGTGGACTGATTCTGGGCTACATATGGAAGTTCATTCTGGGTGATGCACTCTCCAGTATTGGAGAGATGACAGGTTGGGGAGGTATCTTTCGCAACTGGCTCCTGGATCCAAATTATGCCCTTGCAGCATTGATCGTTGTAGCTACCTGGCAGATGGCCGGTTATATTATGATCATCTACATCACTGGTATCCAGGCGATTCCCGAAGATGTGATCGAAGCAGCCGGAGTAGATGGAGCAGGCTTCTGGCAGACTCTGTTCAAGATCAAGTTCCCGCTGTTGATGCCATCCTTTACAATTTGTCTATTTATGACACTTTCTAACTGTTTCAAAATTTTTGACGTGAACTTTTCATTGACCGGAGGAGGTCCCTCCAATGCGACTGAAATGTTTGCATTGAACATCTATAATGAGATCTTCCAGCTCAACAACTTCGGCTATGGTCAGGCAAAGGCAATCGTATTCTTTATTGTTGTAGCTGCTGTGACTCTCGTTCAGGTTTCAATCACGAAGAAAAGAGAGGTGTCAATGTAATGGAAAAAGCAAAGAAAATCGTACTCAACACTCTGGTTGTAATACTTTGTACAGGATACCTGTTCCCGATATACATCATCATAGTGAATTCCTTCAAGAATCGATCGGAATTATATGAAAACATTCTGGCACTGCCATCACATTTTAGTTTTGAATATTATGCAGATGCCATGAACAAGATGCAGTTTCTAAATTCATTTAAAAACTCACTCTTAGTAACATTGATCTCGATTTTCTTTATTGTGACGCTTGCTTCTATGACTGCATGGATGCTGGTCAGAACCAATAAAGTGATCAGTGTGATCATCTTCAATGTATTCGTAGCCACGATGCTAATTCCCTTCCAGACGCTCATGATGCCTCTGATGCAGGAAATGGGTTGGATACGTGATCATCTCCACATCCCGATGTTAGACACTCTGGGTGGTCTGATTTATATGAATATCGGCTTCGGTGCCAGTATGGCTGTCTTTCTGTATCACGGCTTCGTCAAGGCAATCCCGATCTCGCTCGAGGAGGCTGCAACAATTGATGGATGTACCAAACTGGGAGTCTTTTGGAAGATTGTATTCCCCATGTTGAAACCTACAACCGTCACAGTCATCATCCTGGATGTGATCTGGATCTGGAACGATTACCTACTGCCGTCACTGGTGATTTCCAGTAAGGCCAACCGTACTATTCCGCTTTCTACCGCCTCCTTCTTTGGACAATTTACCATCCAATGGAATATGGCAATGGCAGGGCTGACGCTGACAATCATTCCTGTCATCATCTTCTACCTGTGTGCTCAGAAATACATCATTAAGGGAGTTGCAGCCGGTGCTGTGAAATAAGCATTACCGACATACTCTCCAGGGAGAATCACATGAATCAAAACAATCAAATGATCTATCAAATACATGACCTGCCTCTCGACCAAGACTCACTGTTGTTGCAGGAAACCATCTTTCACAATGCCAATGGCTACATTGGTGTCCGTTCCTCCTTTGAGGAGGGTTATCCTGCGACACTGCAGTCTATAAGAGGCACTTATATCAATGGTTTTTATGATTTTGCCGAGATGAAACAGGCAGAAAAACTCTGTGGTCTGATCGAAGAAAAACAGACTATTCTAAATGTTGTTGATTCACAGGGCATACGCCTGAAGATTGATGATGAGGTATTTTCCATGTTTGAGGGCTCCATCCTGCGCAGTGAACGTATGCTGGACATGGAAGCCGGATTTACACTGCGAAAAGTCCTGTGGCGTTCTCCTGCCGGTAAGGATGTGGAGATTACCATCAAACGCATGACTTCCTTTGTACAGTTATCCCTGTTTACAATCGAATATCGTGTGAAAGCACTTAATTTTGATGGTTTTGTATCTTTTGTGTCTTCACACATAGGGGATGTAAAAAACTACTTTGACCCTAGTGATCCAAGGGTTGCAGGGGAAAGCTTTGAGCATCTCATCCCTGTTCATGCCGAACTGTTTGATGATACCTCCTGTCTGGTTACACGTACCTCCAAATCTGATCTGACAGTTTGTTCCGTTGTAAAAAACGTCCTGTCAAAAAAGGCCGCCACAGATCTGCATCAGGAAGGGCATAAAAGTATCTGTACATTGACCACCTCGATCGCAAAGGATGAAACTGTCACTCTGACTAAATACACAGTCATCACAGATTCTCTTCGTTCTAATAATTGTGTCAATCAAGCATTTAGTGACATGGAGTGTGCTGTCTCAATGCCTCTTGCTCAGATCTATGAACAACAGAAACAATATCTGTCTGAATACTGGTCACAGGCTATGTTGACAATTGAAGGGGATGAGGAGCTGTCACTTGCCATCCTCTACAACATGTATCAACTGATACAGTCAGTGGGAAAGGATGCCTATGGTAACATTGCAGCAAAAGGACTATCTGGCGAAGGCTATGAGGGACACTATTTCTGGGATACAGAAATGTATATACAGCCCTTCTTCACATTAACCAATCCGGTCATATCAAAGAACCTGATCTCCTATCGCTATGCCACCTTGGAACAGGCAAAAGAAAATGCTCATATGTTAGGACATCAAAAAGGAGCTCTGTACCCATGGCGTACAATCATGGGTAAGGAATGCTCAGGGTATTATGTTTCCGGTTCAGCTGCCTATCATATCAATGGAGATATTGCTTATGCAATTGTAGCCTACTATCTGGCAACCAAGGATCTGGACTTCATTGCAGAAAAGGGAGCCGAAATACTATTTGAAACAGCCAGACTGTGGATGGATGCCGGAAATGACTATAATGGTCAATTTATGATTAACGATGTAACAGGACCAGATGAATATACCTGCATGGTGAACAACAATTATTTCACAAATGTTGCAGCAAAGTACAACCTGCACTGGGCAGTTCAATTCTATGAATTACTGAAGAACAGCCACAAACTACAGCAGCTGTGTGACAGAATCGCTCTGACCACAGATGAGATACAGTCCTTCAAGCATGCAGAAAAAACTATGTATCTGCCCTATGATCAGAAGTTAAACATCAATCCACAGGATGACTCCTTCCTACAAAAAGAGGTATGGGATCTAAAGAACACTCCGAAGGAGAACTTTCCGTTACTTTTGCATTACCACCCTCTGTACCTGTATCGACATCAGGTATGTAAACAGGCTGATACCGTGCTTGCACACTTTATCTTTGAAGATGCACAGGATCTGGAGACGATTCGCTGCTCCTATGATTATTACGAAAAGGTTACAACACATGATTCCTCGCTTTCGACCTGCATCTTCAGCATCATGGCCGCAAAGCTCGGAATGATTGACAAGGCATATAGATATTTCGGAGATTCCGCAAAACTTGATCTCTTTAATACACATCACAACACAAAGGACGGTATTCATACTGCCAATATGGGAGGCACCTATATGGCTGTTGTCTATGGCTTCGGTGGACTCCGTCTCAAGGAAAACGGACTATTTCTGTCACCCGCTCTGCCTAAACAATGGAACGGATATCGCTTTCGCTTCAAGTATGAGGGAAGTCAGATCGAAGTCCATGTCTCAGACAGTGAATGTACCCTGACTCTGCTCAACGGTACACCAGTCAATCTGATCATCTATGACAAGGAATACTGTCTGTCTGATTATTGTAGAGTGGATTTGGAAAGGAATGAACCATGAAGTATAAAGCAATCATTTTTGATCTTGACGGAGTGATCTGTCACACAGATGAATATCACTATCAGGCATGGAAGGCTGTCGCAGATGAACTTGGTATTCCCTTTGATAAAAGCATTAACAACAGACTACGCGGAGTAAGCCGCAGAGAAAGCTTTGAGATTATTTTGGAACAATATAAAGGACATTTGACAGAAGAAGAAATCCAAAGCTATATTGCAAAGAAAAATGAGATATATAAAGAACTGTTGCATCTAATGTCTCCTGCTGATCTCTCAACAGAGGTATCTGAGACACTGAACTGTCTTAGATTGAGAGGATTAAAGCTAGCCATTGGTTCTTCGAGTAAGAATGCCCGCTTTATCCTTGACCAGCTCGGTTTGGGTAACTATTTTGATGCTATTTCTGATGGTAATAATATATCCTACAGTAAACCTGACCCTGAGGTATTCCTCAAAGCCAGTGAATATGTCAGTGTTCCCACTTATCATTGTTTGGTGGTGGAGGACGCTGTAGCCGGGGTGAACGCAGCCCTCAGTGGGGGGATGGACTGTGCTGCTATCTCTGATGCAGCCAAGGCCGGGATTGCAACTTATCAGTTGGAAAAGTTTGAGGATTTACTGGGGATTATGATATAATACCATCAGATGAATGAGGTGGCCTATGGTTAAGAGAATCCTGATTATATTTTTGACAATTATCATTACTGCAACCACACTATGTTCATGTGTACCACAAGTAAAGATGGTGCCCTATGACCAAATGGAATATGTAGAATATAATACAGAGAAGGCTTCCGAAATAGCAGAAGAGATTTCAAATGCCGTAAATCAAAACCGACCTCGAAAATTACTATCATGTTATAAAAAAGCAGTTAGAGAACTGAATAGAATACAAACCTATTATAGTATGTCCGACATCAATTATTCTAATGATACTTCAAATGAGTATTGGATTAAACGAGTTGAAATAGATCAAGTTCTTTTAAATGATGCCAATGAAATATTGTGTAGTGCTCTGGCTGATGCACTTCATTCTTCAAGTGGCAAAGAATTGTATAAGGTGATGACGCCGGGAGAAATCAACCAGATAGAAGGAAGTAATGATAATCAGCAACAGCTTGATCTTATGAAAAAAGAAGCCGAAGTCATTGGAGAATATCTATCAACAGAAAAAACAGATGAGAGAGCAGACTGTTACTTAAAACTTGTCAAAATACGAAACGAGCTGGCAAGGATCAGCAGCTATGAATCCTATGATGAATATGCTTATGAATGTATCTATATGAGAGCTTTTTCTCCTTCTGAAATAGAAAGCCTCTGTGAAACCACTCGAAAATATCTGGCACCGGTAGTAATTGAGATTGATGCGAAAGGCAGCAAAATATCAGAACCAGAGTATTCGGTCGCGGATACCCGTAAGATGCTTGAGACTTGCGATGCAGGGCTTGAGCAGTATATGCCTGAATTGGGGAATATGGTTGATTATATTTTAAAATATAGATTGTATACACCCCACTATGATGAGAACTGTGCCGACAGAGGCTTTATGACAACACTTCCATACTATAAGTCCGCTTATTTATATAATTATCCCACAGGGTCATCAGTAGATTTATATTACAATTTTCATGAACTTGGACACTTTAGTAATGGTATCAAAGCTCCATCAAAAGGAATCGGATCATTATTATCCATAGACATTGCAGAAATTCAGTCAACAGCCTTGGAAAATATCATGGATGCGGCAATGTATGATATCTTCGATCAAGAAGAGGCTGATCAGGCAATTTACAATCATCTGTGTACCGGAGCCTTAAGTATGCTTGATGGTTGTATACTCCATGAGTTCGAGCAATATGCATATAGTCATGAGGATGCCTCTATAGAAGAACTAAATCATGAATTTAAACGAATCAATGAGTCGTATGGAATCAACTGGATATCTGAAACATATTGGACTCAGATCTTCCACATATTCTCAATGCCATTTTATTATGTCAGTTATTCAACAGCCGGCCTGGCAGCAACCGGCCTGGCAGCAGACTATAGGCAGAATCCTGCTCAGGCAAGAGAACGATATATGAAAGTTCTTATGACAGAAGAATATGATGGCAGTTTCAAAGATTTCTGTAATGAATATGAACTGCTTTACTTTGGCAATGAAAAGGATGTCATACAAGCCGCAAAGTACATAAAGGAATATGCAGAAGAATTACTCCCAATTTCCTGTTATACTGATACCTTTAAAACCTCTATCTCGCTTCGATTCTCTTTCGATCTCTATTGCTGTAAACCTGATTCAATATCAGTACTACAACAATTTCAAGTACCGTTGTAATCACTGTAAAGATCATCGTCTCGTTGATTGCAAAGCTTACAGCAAAGGAATTCATCATAGAATGAAACAGGATACAAGGCCAGACTCCCTTGGATCGGTTCTTCAAAAAAGCCAGAATAAATGCCAGTCCAAAGGTGCTGACTGCGAAGATAGGATAACTCATATGCAGATTTTGATTTGTACCTGAGATCAAAAAGAGTGGTAAATGCCAGAGTGCCCAGATCACACCCATAATAACTGTAGCAATTGGGAATGAGAATTTTCTCTCTAATGCAGGCTGCATCAGATATCTCCAGCCTACCTCTTCAAGACCACCGCCAAACATCATTGCAGGTATCATGACAATCGCCATATAAAACGGACTCATGACAATCACTTGACCACCTATAATATGTACAATATATGCGACCAGCAAAAATACGACAATGAAAAGATACACCACCGGATTTTGTTTAAATGTAAAGCTGTCCTTTATGATCTGCTTAAAACCAGAAACTTCTTTTTGTCTGATCAGGCAGATACATGATACGATCGTTGGTGCAAAACCCCCGATGATATATAAAATCATTCCACAGGGAGCACCATACTGCAGTGCTGCTATTCTTCCACCTGCCAGTGCTACAATCCCCCACGAGATATAAGACAGTAGAAATGTCCCTATTAAGTATTGTATTGCTGTTTTGTTCTTCGGTTCCATATTCAGTCTCCTCTATTCTGATTATTTGATTGTTCTCTATATTCAGAATAAACAAAAACGCAACATATTTCTATTGACATTTGTAACGTTTTTACTGCCTATATATGATTTTACTCTTCATAGCTCCTGCCTCTGTCTCACAATCAAGAAGTTTCACAAGCTCCAATGCAAACGGTATCGCCGTTCCGACGCCACGGCTGGTAGTCACATTACCGTCAGTCACTACTTCCTCACGAAGAACAGTTGCTCCCTGCAGACTCTCCTCATTTCCGGGATAGCAGACAGCCTTTTTACCTATCAAAACACCCAGCTTGCCCAGCACGCTTGGCGCAGCACAGATGGCTGCAATTCTCTTTCTGGAGAGATTAAATGCCTTAATCCTCTCTGTCAATCCTTCATGCTCCAGAAGCTTCGTGTGTCCGGGACCGCCCGGTAGGATCAGCATATCTACATCTTCAAAGTCAGCCTCCTCATATGGCAGATCCACCTTCACTGTAATATCATGTGCACCGGTCACATATGCTTCGTTATCAATGGAGATCATAACGACCTCCACCTTATCCCTACGTAAAAGGTCTACCACTGTCAGTGCTTCAACCTCTTCAAAACCTGTTGCTAAAAAAATATAAACCTTTGCCATGCTCCTTGCCCTCCCTTTACACTTAGCTTTACTACCTATACCTGAACAATCTGTATCAAATCATTCTCAATATATTTTCCCATAACCTCTGCGCCTTCATAAAGAAAGCGAATGTTGGTATAAAGTTCCATCTTTTTATCTAACCGCATGCGATTCTTGGACTTTTCAAGAATGTGACAATTCAACGCCTCTTCTCTTGCATATTTCCCTTCAAATACATGCACTTCTATCTCACATGGTGACTCAAGTGCTGTCAGTTCTTCTGTTTCTGTACGGCAGATCAGATCTCCGATTGAAGCAATGTCATATACATTGATCGGAATCTTGATACCCTTGGGATAAATCTCGTGTATACTTCGCGACTCGAATTGTGTCAGTCTGCAGGTTGTACTCTCAGATGCAAGCACCTGTCCTCCAACCGTATATCCCTCGATTCGTCCTGCCAGATTTACATTCTGTCCTACAACTCCATACTTGGCACGTTTTTCACTACCAATATTTCCGAGAATCACATCACCGGTATTGATGCCAATCCCCATCTCCAGATGCGGATAACCCTGTTCCTCATTCAACTGATTCACCAAAAGCATTGCATTCTGCATCTCCACTGCACACCTGACTGCATTTTCAGCCCCATTTTCACATTCAATTGGAGCACCGAAAATCGCAAAAATCGCATCTCCAATAAACTCAATAATGGTTCCCTTGTATTTTTGGATGATATCAGTCATAATTGCCAGATAATGATTGAGCATTGTCATCAAATCTACAGGTGGCATGATTTCACTCATTGCAGTAAAGCCACGGATGTCACTCATGATGATCGTGACCTCCTGCTTTTCTCCGCCAAGCTTCCTGCCATCCGGCGAACTGAGCAGCTTCTCCACGATCTCATCTGACAGATAACGTCCAAAAGTCTCAGAGATCAGTTCATTTCGTAGTTTCAACTGTACATTCAGAGCCTTGATCTGTTCCATCGCCTTCACTGCATCTTTTAATTCATACAGTTCTGACAAATCATTGATCACAACTACAATACCACTATTTTGATGAACTCCGCTTTCCTTAAGATAAGAGGACGTCACATACAGTTTCTTTTTCTGATCTCCTAAAACATAATCTACGATACTGCTCTGTGTCGTTGTATGATCATAAATGGCATTCAGGATTGTCTGATTAAACGCATCGTTTTCCTCTCGTCCAAAAAAAGACTTGGCAAAACTGACTCCGACAATGGCATCATCTACACCCAGTATTTTTTTACACGAATCATTAACTAACGTTGTGACTCCGTCTGCACCGATGGTGATAACGCCCTCAGCCATATCTTCAACAATCTGCCTGTAAATCTTATGTTCATCGCTCATCCAAGTTTCTCCCAATATGTCATTGACCGTTCAAACTCCTCAGGCTTTGTGACCTCGATCGTCATGATCGGCTCCTGTTTTAATCTGCTGATCTGACTATAAAGTATTCTCCAGTCTATGATTCCTTCACCGATCGGCAAATGCTCATCATAGACACCGTGATTGTCGTTGAGGTGCATATAGCCGATATGGGAAGCCAACGCCTCAATCCAACTCTCTATAGGAACTCTGGTCAGATTTGCATGACCGACATCCAAGCATACACCCAGTAGCTTCGGATCAGCCATATCCATCATTCTTTTTAGAATGTCCGGATTGATGTCCAACGTATTTTCTATAAATATCCTCACCTGATATCTCTCTGCAAGCATACTTAAATAAGATACTGCCGTTTCACACCAGATATCGATCACACTCTGATTGATCATCACAGGATAGCAGCATGTATGAACAACTACATTGGTGACACCCAGCTTCTTTCCTGTCTCTATTGATGTTTCCACCCGTTTTTGGGAGATCTCCCTGATCCGTACATCATTGCTTGCGTAATTGATATCAATGAAGGCAGCATGCATTGACGAAACAGAACAGCCATGATATGTCTCAAGTATTGTTTTCTCAATATAATCAGGATATGCAATATCCATGATCTCACATGGATACCCTAATTTCAGGAATTCTGCTGCATATCTTCTAATGGTCTGACACTGTATCATCTGACTCTCCTATATGGCTTAGTAATACATACTGAAATGATCCATCATATAATAGGCATCATACCCGCTTTTGACAAATGCTTCATTTGAGAGCTGATCATATTCTGCGGCGTACTTCTTCATTCTCTCCCAGAGGCTTGGTTTTTTGGATGTCATGCCCTCTGCAATCACCTCTGACATCGTCTTGCACACGTCTATATAATCCTCGGTCAGATTACGAAGTCTACCGGATAGTTGTGTCATGATGGACAGAGCAATATCAGTATGGATTGCAAGATAACATACAAAATCCTCTTTTGAGATCGTTTCCACTTCTGTTTCCTGAAATGCAACTGCTGTGGCACTACGAGGTACTTCTTCGATCATCGCCATCTCTCCGAAATACTTGCCTTCTCCCAGTTCTACCAGACATCTCTCATTTTCTGTTCCATAATTTACATAGATTCCAACCAAACCACTTTTGATCTCATACATTTTATCTCCATCATCACCTTGATTGAAGATCACATCACCCATCTGAAATTTTTCTGTTTTTATACCTGGCATAGTCATATCCTCCTTATGTATTATACTGTTAATATTTATTATACCCGTCCACCTCGTTAAACTCAATGTATAATGGCGAATAATTTTGATAGTTCCAATCAATAATGTATGTTACAATCAGGAGAGAGTTCATATCATTTATACTGAGTTACATCCCGGCACATCATAACAGTACTTCATAAGGAGCATATTCATGGAAATAGAGAGAAAGTTTTTGATCAAGCAGCTACCTGCAGATCTGGATTCCTATTCATTTCATATGATCGAGCAGGCTTATTTGTGTACCGATCCGGTCATACGTGTCCGCAAGGAGGATGATCAATACTATATGACCTATAAAGGAAAGGGACTTCTCGCCAGAGAGGAATACAATCTGCCTCTGAACCAGAAAGCCTATGAACAACTAAAGACCAAGGCAGAAGGAAATCTGATTGCAAAAAAAAGAGTCCTCATCCCATATTTAGAATATGTGATAGAACTCGATCTGTTTGCAGAGCCCTTTGCTCCGCTTCAATTAGCTGAGGTTGAATTCGAGACTGAGGAGGCCGCTCATTCCTTCACCCCTCCTGACTGGTTCGGTCAAGACGTAACCAATGATCCAAATTATCATAATAGCAATATGAGTAGACAAACATTTTGATCATTTTGTTGATTCTCCAATGATCAACTCTCCTTCAAACGTTTTATGCTGGTGCTTATTATCATTTTGAATAACATCAAACAGTACCTTCACTGTTTCCTTTGCCATTTCCTCAATGGGCTGTCTGATGGTTGTGATAGATGGACTATAGAAATATGCCATATCAATCCCATCATATCCTGCAACCGAGATGTCTTCCGGAATCCTGCGTCCGCTTTCCAAGATTGCTTTACAGGCACCAATTGCCAGTGTATCTGAAATCGCATAAACTGCCGTCGGCAGATCCTTACGTTTCAGAATCTCCTGCATAACTGCATATCCATTTTCCATGGTATATGTATCCAGTTTATAATTCATTTCATAGATCAACGATTCGTCAATTTTTATCCCATTGTCTCGAAGAGCCATTTTATACCCCTCGCGTCTCAGATTACCAACACTTTCATCAGAAGAACATGCCACAATGGTTGCTATTCGCTTATGTCCCAATTTACAGAGATAATCCACAATTTTATAACTTTCTCTGACATCATCCACCGACACGGAGGAATAACTCTCACTTGGATTCTTCTGTGCCATAGCAATGGTGCTCAAAACAAACGGTACCTGTAATTGTTCCAATTTCTCCTTTGTATGCGAGAAATAACCTCCCAAAAAGACAATACCCTGTAAACGCTTCTCTTTGATCAGTTCCAGTGCAACATCAACTTCATCCTCATTTAACTCTACATGACGCAGCACCAGTGCATACTTTTTCTTCTGGATTTCTTTCTCCATTACCTTGATCATCTTCATAAAAAAAGGATTTGAGATACCCTTGACTAAGATGGCAATTGCATTTGACTCAGACAGTTTGAGATTTCTGGCACTATTATTGGGAATATAATTGTATTCCTTGATGATCTCCATGACCTTCTGTTTGGTCTCTTCATTGATATCCGGATGGTTGTTCATGGCGCGCGAAACAGTACTGACACCTACACCGCACATCCTAGCAATATCTTTGATCGTAATTGTCTCCATGATTTCTCAATCCTCGTTTCATTTCTGAAAGCATAACATTCTTGTAGGACATATTATAACTCTATTATACTCTGCCGTACAGTTTTGTCATATCATACATTCGTTTTAGCAGCTTTTTATTGATATCTTTTTCTGACATTCTCCATTTCCAGTTGTCTCCTATGGTCGAAGGTGTATTGATACGTGCTTCTGCCCCCATACATAAATAGTCCTGAATCGGAATGATACACAGCTTTGCAACACTTGACTGAGCCAGTCGTATGAAGTCCCAACTGATCTCTTTGGGTGGTGTGTCAAAATTATTGATATAGGAAATGGATAGCTTTTTATCAGGTCTAGACAATTCATCATACCATCCACGTATTGTATTATTATCATGTGTCCCTGTATAAACCACACTGTTTGCTGTGTAGTTATGTGGCAGATAATCGCTTTCCTCACGGGAATCAAAAGCAAACTGCAGTACCTTCATTCCGGGGTAGCCTGTATCCTTTACCAATTTAATGACCGATGGAGTCAAATAGCCCAGATCCTCTGCTATAATGTCCATTTTACCCAATCTGGATGCAAGTGTTTTAAAAATCTCAATACCCGGCCCCTTTTTCCATTTCCCTTTTTCTGCAGTCTTGTTACCATATGGAATCGCATAATACTCATCAAAGCCTCTGAAATGATCCACTCGAACCACATCGTAAAGTTTGAAACAGTAACCGATTCTCTTTACCCACCAATCATAATTGGTCTTTTTATGATAACTCCAATCATAAAGTGGATTGCCCCACAACTGACCTGTTGTGGAGAACGCATCCGGAGGACAGCCTGCAACTGCTGTAGGCTTATTATCCTTATCAAATTGGAACAGCTTAGGAGCTGCCCAAGTATCTGCACTGTCAAACGCAACATAGATCGGAATATCTCCAATGATCTTAATACCTCTGTCATTGGCATACTTTTTGAGTTTCGTCCATTGTTCAGTAAATTTAAACTGCTGAAACTGATAAAATTCTATTTCCTTGGCAAACCTCTTGCGATACTTAGTCAATGCATCCGGCTTACGGTTTCGGATATCCTCATCCCACTCGATAAAGCTGGCACCACCAAAGGAATTTTTGACTGCCATATAAAGTGCATAGTCATCCAGCCAATATGCATTTTCTGCAATGAACTCTCTAAACTTCTTTTTTCGGGAGATATTGCTTCTCTCATATGCAATATGAAGAACCTTAAATCTGGACAGATACAATTTCTCATAGTCAATGTATCTGCTGTTTTTCCCGAAGTCACAGCTGTCACATTCTCCCCTTGTCAGCAATCCTTCCTCAATCAATGTTTCCAAATCAATGAAGTATGGATTTCCGGCATAGGTTGAAAAGGATTGGTAAGGAGAATCTCCATAGCCTGTAGGTCCCAAGGGTAATAACTGCCAATAGGATTGCCCCGCCTCTCTCAACTGATCCACAAAACGATATGCATGCTTGGAAAATGAGCCAATCCCATATTTCCCCGGCAAGCTTGCTATTGGTAATAAAATCCCGCTTTTTCTCATAATCGATTCCTCTCTGACTCCAACAGAATTAGCCCTTCACTGCCCCTGCCGCTACACCTTCAATGATGTATTTCTGACAGAACAGATAGAAAATAATGATCGGAATAATTGCAAGTACCAATAATGCCATCATGGCACCCATATCCTTTGCTCCATACGAGCCTACCAGGTACTGTACTACAACCGGTATCGTCTTATATTCTGTACTAAGACCAATAATCAAATATGGCAGCAAATAGTCGTTCCATATCCACATTGCATTCAAGATCGAAACTGTGATCGCTGTAGGTTTCAGGATCGGCATTACTACACCGAAGAAGGTTTGCAGTGGATTGCAGCCATCGATCATGGCAGCTTCCTCGATCTCCAGCGGAATTGATTTGACAAAACCACTGAACATGAACACCGAAAGCCCCGCTCCAAATCCCAGATAGAGCAACACCATACCTAACGGGTTGTTCAGTTTAAACATATTTGCAAGCTTTGTCATCGTAAACATGACCATCTGAAAGGGAACGATCATGGAAAATACAAACATATAATATAGAGCACCGGTAAGTTTTGATTTTACTCTCGTTATATAATATGCCGTCATGGACGTAAAGAGCAAGATGGCAAGAACAGAGAAGATCGTAATAAAACATGACCATCCGAATGCTGAGAAAAATCCTGTCTTCTGAATACCGTTGATATAGTTTGTCAGTCCTGAAAAGGTCAGTGCTGTAGGCAATGCAAACGGATCATCGCTGATATAGAGCTTTCCTTTGAATGAATTCAATACTACAAAGAAGATTGGAACAAGAAAAACAAGTGCAACCATAGCCATTAGAACTGTGAGAATGCCATTTGCGATTGATTTTTTCATCATTGCTCCACCTCCCTCTTTCTGGTGGCAACAAGCTGTGACAAGGCGATCGCTGCTACCACAATAAAGAACAATACTGCCTTAGCCTGGCCTACACCCTCAAATCCTACACGTCCATAAAAAGTATTATAAATATCAAGTGCCAGCATTGCTGTTTTATTACTTGGTGCACCTGCAGTCAGAGCCAGATTTTGGTCAAATAACTTAAAACTGTTTGATACAGTTAAAAATAAACATATCGTAATCGATGGCATTACCATCGGAATTTTCACATTCATTAACACCTGCCATGGTGTTGCTCCATCTATTTTAGCTGCCTCTATCAATTCAGGCGGAACATTTTGCAGACCTGCAATATAGATAATCATCATATATCCGATCAGCTGCCAGTTCATCAACACAACCAGACCCCAAAATCCATAGGTCGCATTTGCTACAAGTGTTGTCTCATATTTTACAAGTAAAGCATTGATCATGGATTGCCAGATATACCCCAAAATGATACCGCCTATCAGATTTGGCATAAAAAAGACGGTACGGAACAGGTTGGTTCCTTTGATTTTCTTTGTAAGTGCCAGTGCAATCAGAAATGCCAGAAGATTAATTGATACAATCGATACCAATGCGAATCTGAGGGTAAACCAGAACGCATTTGTGAATTTCTGATCGGCAAATATCTGTGTATAATTGCTCAGTCCTACCCACTTTGCACTGGTAACGGTCTTAAATTTACAGAATGACAGATATAGTCCCATTAAAAATGGTGCAACGAATGCAAAGATAAACGCAATTAACGTTGGAATCACGAATATGGGAAAATACTTTTTCAATGTTTTCTGCATATGCTCTCTCCTTTTTCTACTTCCGGAATGCCAGAGACATTGTATCTGTGCATCCTGTCCTGTCTTTTAATTCATTACCTAAAATATGGGCAGTGGCTAGGCTAAGCCACTGCCCACTGATCATTATATCATATGATTACTTTAATTTCATTATTGAATCGTTGTTGTAATTGCCTCTAGAGTCTATTCCTGAGCTGCAGCTGTAGCTGCTTTCTCTGATGCCCACTCATCAATTACTAACTGCTTTACATCATCCCATTCCATAGAACCTGATGCATACTCCAGAAGAGCTGCTCCAAAGTCATCCTTGAAGGTCTGGCTCGGGAATGATGTGAAGTTCCATGCTACACTTGTCAATGATGAATCAGCCATATACTTGATTACTTCCTGTGCAAGAGGATCGGTTGGCTTCTCATTGTCAGCAAATGTGTTGAACGGAGCGATGAATCCAAGATCGTTTGTAACTGCTGCCTTACCTGCATCTGAGCTGAATAACCACTCTACGAATGCGATTGAAGCTGCCTGATCTTCCGGCTTAGCCTGGCTGTTGATAGAGAAGAAGTTCTCTGTACCTGTGCAGAGACCCTGTGTCTCCTCACCCTTAACGCCTGTGTAAATCGGTAAGAATTTAACATCTGTATCCTTAACTGTGTTGCCTTCTACACCTGAGATCTGTCCCCAGCCCCAGTTACCGTTCTGTACCATAGCTGCTTTTCCAAGTGCGAACTCTGCCATAGAGTCATCAACTGACTTGCTTCCTAAAAGGCCTGCCTTAGTACATGAATTGTTGATATACAGATCAAAGATATTCTTGTAGTTGTCTGAATATGTGAACTCAAGTGCGTCTGTATCTGTGATACCTTTGTCCTTGTACTCATAATATACAGGAATGTTTGCAAGGTGTGTC
The DNA here is from genome assembly GCA_964631375.1 of uncultured Lachnospiraceae bacterium. GTDB lineage: Bacteria > Bacillota > Clostridia > Lachnospirales > Lachnospiraceae > JAAYYM01. The sequence goes on from CAZVYQ010000006.1 coordinate 62,824, forward strand.
TGCCATCTCCAATCCTCACCAGGTGTTAATGATGTGGATGCGAATACGCCTTCGATACCAAGATCTGCTGCCTTAGACTGCATATCTTCTACAACTGCCTTTAATGTATCAAAGTTCTTGATCTCGTCGATGGAAGCTGCCTTAGCACCGTCCATTGCAAAATACTTATCCATGATTGCATTATTGTAAATGATGCCGTAACCTTCAACTACATAAGGGATACCATATACACCGCCATCTTCACCTGTTACTGCAAGACTCTTGTCAAGCAACCAGCTGTAAAGGTTTGTGTCTTTCAGATCCAGACAATAATCTTTCCAATTCTGATATCCAACAGGTCCGTTGATCTGGAACAGTGTAGGTGCGTCTGCATTTGCTACTTCTGACATCAATGTCTGCTCATAAGTTCCGCTTGCTGCTGTAACAACCTTAACAGGAACTCCTGTCTCCTCTGTGTACTTAGCTGCTAAGCTCTGCCAAATCTCGTCTACTTCAGGTTTGAAGTTCAGGTAGTAAACCTGGCCTTCGCCTGCTGCAGCTGCTGTATCGTCTGCAGGTGCTGCTTCCTCTGCTGCGGGTGCCTCTTCTTCTGCAGGTGCAGCTTCTTCTGTTGCCGGTGCTGTCTCTGTAGATGCTGATGAACCACAGCCTGCTAACAATGCAGATACCATTGCTACAGATAATAACACGCTAATCATTTTCTTTTTCATAATGCTTACCTCTCCTTTTTACTCTTTTCATTGTACTGCTTTGCAATACAACAGTTATAGGTTGCCACGGAATGGAAGTATTTATACTTTTTTGTATGTATTTCCTTCCGTCAGTTTTTTGGAAACGGTGTCGGTATCGTTGTCGGTAACGTTTCCAATAACCTTACAAAGATAATAGCACACCCATATCATTTCTGCAATACCATAATAAAACTTTGGTTAAAATATACCATTTTAGGAAGAGGGTTTTGTTCACTTTTCACATATAGACAAAGAACTGATCATATCTGTCTTTTCGCAAACACATTTCTGATATATAATGAGACTACTGATATGATTTTGAAGAAAGAAGAGGTCAACAACAATGAATACAAGACAACCCCAATGGTTGAATGATGCTGTTTTCTATGAAATCTATCCGCAATCCTTTCGTGACACCAATCAGGATGGGATCGGTGATTTTCAGGGTATCATGGAAAAGCTTGATTATATCAAAGAGACCGGCTGCAACGCCATCTGGATGAATCCCTGCTTTGAATCACCCTTTTTAGATGCCGGATATGATATTTCAGATTATTACTGTACTGCCCCACGTTATGGAACCAATGTGGATCTAAAGTTTCTGTTTGAAGCCGCTCATGAAAAAGGAATGCACGTCCTGCTTGATCTGGTTCCGGGACACACCTCAATTAAGCATAAATGGTTTGAGGAATCCATGAAGGCTGATCCTAATGCTTATACAGACCGCTATGTCTGGACAGACAATGTATGGGAGGTGCCTGAAGCTTTCGAATGTATTCGTGGTATCTCTGAGAGAAACGGTTCTTGTGTGGTTAATTTCTTTTCTCATCAGCCTGCACTAAACTACGGATTCTATGAACCGGAACTCCCATGGCAACAGTCAATGGATGCATCGGGACCTATGACGACACGTGAGGAATTGAAAAAGATCATGAGATTCTGGCTTGCACTCGGTGCAGACGGATTTCGTGTTGATATGGCAGGTTCTCTGGTAAAAAATGACCCTGATCAAAAAGGAACCATTCGTCTCTGGCAAGATATTAGAGCGTTTTTGGATCAGGAATTCCCGGAAGCCGCTATGATCTCTGAGTGGGGAGAGCCCGATAAGTCGCTTCTCGGTGGCTTCCATATGGATTTTCTGCTTCATTTTGGATCATCTCATTATAATGATTTGTTTCGATGCGAGGAACCCTACTTTTCCAGTCGTGGAAAAGGAGATGCCTCCGAGTTTGTTGCCAAGTATCTGGAGAACTACGGAAGATCCGGAGAAAAGGGAATGATCTGTATACCATCCGGTAATCATGATATGGATCGACTGGCAAAATATTTGCATGGCAACGAATTAAAAATTGCCTTTGCCTTTCTGTTATCGATGCCCGGTGCACCCTTTATCTATTATGGAGATGAAATTGGAATGAACTATGTGGAAGGTCTGAACTCTGTAGAGGGAGGGTATGATCGTACCGGCTCTCGTTCTCCCATGCAGTGGGATGACAGTACAAATGCAGGCTTCAGTACAGCACCAAAGGACAAGCTTTATATTCCGATAGATCCGAGTGTCAACAGACCCACCGTTGATGAACAGATGTCCAACAAGAGTTCTCTCTGGAATGAAGTAAAAACATTACTTCAGCTTCGTCAGGAGAACAAAGCACTGCAAAACTGCTCCGGGATAGAATTTCTTGAAACAGGCTATCCTCTTGTGTATAAGAGATTCTGCGACACCCAATCCATCACCGTGATCCTCAATCCCTCCATTCGCCCCGCCACAGTTTCAGATATTCATGGTGAACTGCTTCACACCATAGGCAGAAAGGCTACCATAGAGGATGAAACCTGTCAACTCGAAGGATGCACGGCCGCCTTTATACTAAATACAGATTCTGAATAAATATATTTGAATCAATCAAGTCTTTTTTAAATGTTTTTTCGGATGTTTCTTATTAAATAAGATAAACAGGAATAGCAATACAAGTACTATGGCAGCAATGATACCGATACACTTAAGATATAAAACATATCCGGTATCCTGCGGTACAATGGCGATCTCGACAGCATTGCCCTGCACTTCAAACAGCAGATAGCTGCCCATAGTATTTGGCGATTTTTTCTCCCAAATATCTCCATTCTTAACATAAACACTGATCTTCTTCTGATCCTTTGGTGCCAAATAACGGAGCTGATGGACGACAGAACCATCATCAGGAATGCTCAGTTTCCAATATTCCAGTACATTCTTGACAGGAATCGTATTGGCTTCGTATTGACCTATTCGCAGTTCTTCTCCCTGTTTAAACTGACCATCCACCAGAAAAACAGATTGTCCCTGATCTCGCTTCTGAACACATGCAAGAGATGTTAGATAACGAACATACTCTACTGTGACCTCCTCATCAAATGCAATCTGATTCAGTCCTTTCATATCCCAGTCAGCATAATAACCTTCCTTCTGTGGAATCTCAGGATAATCTTCTGCATGAATCGTCACACCATACTGACATTCTACCTTCTTAATAATCGAATCCTCGCTGTAAAATGTAACCGTAAGCTTGCGAAAACCATCCGGGAGATCCTCTCGTGCTAACAAAGCCTCATAAGAAGTCGGTTCTGCCTTTCTGCTGTAACTGATACGATCGATTCCTGCAAGATCGGTTCCGACGAACAGATTGTTATGTATCTTGCCTTCCTCTGCCACTTCTCCTGCAATTGCTCCTGAAAATGCTTCTGCTTCAGTGATCCTTACCATAGCAACACAATCTGAAAGATTGGTTCCGGATCCCGTGATTCCTGCTACATATTTTCCACCGGACAGATAACCTTTTGCATAGCTCTTCTGGATATAGGAGAGAGACTGACCTGCAATACCTCCCACATAATCACCGGAATTACTGTGCAATTTACCATAATTCTCACATTTCAGGATCGTACCCATCTCCTGCAGACCACAGATGCCTCCAACGTAACTCTTCTGTCCTATGATCTCGCCTTGATTGTTATTTCTTCTCATGACACATTTCGTCTGATAGGTGGAATTGGTCTTGGCATCCTTGATGCCCGTCACATCGCTTTCCAGATCGAAGTCATACTCGATCGCCATCGTCCCCGTGATACCGGACACATCAATATCGCCCTGTACCTTGCCCTGATTAACACATTCCGCAATTGTTGCGTCAGTGCATTCCTCTGCAACACTATGAGAATTGTCCTCATATGCGTCTGTATAATCCATTTCCAACACACCATCAATGGCATCGGTATAGAGCAGCATAATGACATTGAACTGATCATTGACTGCTTCAATATCAGCTAAGAGTGTATCAGTAGCTGAACCCATCTCGCTGTTCAGATAGCCCATATTGTCTGACATACCCTGCAGATTGGATACCAGACTGTTGGTCTTGGCTCTGTATTCACTTCCCAGCTGTGGTAGTCTAACATCGGATCTACCTGCTACGTTTGATACGATGTTCTTTACCTCACCACCGGCAGACTCCAGATTGCCTGCTGCACTTTTTGCATACTCAACTGCATTGGTGGCATCCTTTCTGGCACTCTCGGACATTTGATTCGTATGTGCCATAATGATATTTGACATACCGGTCACATAATTAGTGATGTCGGTTGTGTAGGAATGGCCGGGGTGATTTGAAGTATACTGTGTATTGGCATAACTTGTACTGTCGCTTTCAATCTGGGTGGCATTGGTGGTAAGGGCTTGATCTCTGGCGGAAATCAATTGATTATCAAGATTCTTCTGTTCTCCATCAACTGTTGCAGGAAAATCTGTCTCTTCAGATGGTGTAACTGCGTTATTATAGTGTACCCACCTATCTGCCTTTCTTACCTTTTTAGTTCCATCATCTCTAATGTAGTTTTGATATGTATTAGCATCATTCCAACTCCATGTTGTATCTGTTGTTCCTGAGATCACAGGTCTCAAATTCAGTTCATTAACCGCCTTCGTCGCATCATTATACGAAGGTTCTGTTGATCTGATCTTATCTAGATAATAATCCGAATATGCTTCTGTCGCTGTCGTCACATATCCTGCATGTTCTTTTGTAGCATCCTCTAGATTCTTCTGGTATGCATCATACTGCTGCCGTTCTTCCGGTGTCATGTACTGATAAATATCAAGATCTTTGACTGCTTTGGTTAGTTCTGTGGCGGCATTTTTTGTATTGGATGCAGCATTTTTCGTCTGATCCAGTGCCCCATCCTTCTTAGCAGCCTCATCCATAATGTACTCTGCTCGGCTGGCTGTTTCATTTGTAGCGGCTACCACACCGTCTGTCCACTCTACTGTCTTATCAGCAAGGTAAGAGGTGTCCCCCAAAGCCTTGTCCGTAAAGGACTGAATCACTGACAAACGGCTGGAAATCGTATCTGACTGTGACCCTGCATCACGAATGGTCTGGCTGATCAGATCATGTAGCTTGTTGATATTCTCAGACAATTGATAAACAATATCCTGTGAAAAATCCACAACCACATATGGTTCTGCCTGACCGGTGATACCACCGACATCCTTACGCCCATAAACCAAGCCGGAATTCTGGCAGGAATAGATGTACCCTGACTGACGACCTGCAATACCGCCTACATTATAGCCCACATGTTCATAACCAATCGTTCCCTGATTGCTACAGTACTGGATCACGCCGATCGACTGACCTGCGATTCCTCCAATATCCACCGTACTGTTTACCGTTTCTGCAGAATCCTGCTTTTTCTGTCCGTCCTCCAGATTGAATAACTCCGACGCATACTGCTCCAGATTAATATCCTCTAATGACATTCCCTTATCAACATTTGTGATATTAACCTCTGCCATATTTGTACAACGAGAGATATTTCCCATATTTTCACCGGTGATACCACCCGTAAAATGAACCCCGGTTACAGAACCTTCGCTACTGCAATCTGCAATGTGTCCCGTCAATTCATTAAAGCCTGCAATTCCTCCGGTATAATCATTTCCTTCTACGATTCCTTTAAACTTACAGTTCTTTATTGTTCCACTGTTATCTCCGACGATGCCTCCAACAACCATCTGCTTGCCTGTGGGCTGTATCATTCCCTCTACCGTCAGATTGATCACAACCGCATTTTCCTGTAGATAGCAGAACAATCCGGTATAAGAAACCGTATCATTAATATAGAAACCATCAATCTTGTGTCCCTGCCCATCAAATACACCGCCAAAGGTCGGTATAGAACTAAATTCACTTCCCGTCAACGTCAAATCGTTGTCCAGATACACTCGCTTATTACGTGACCAGGTATCCAGCCAGCAGCTTCTCGATAACCCTACCAGATCTGCTGTAGACTGAATGTGGATGTCCTCCCACTCCGTAACGATTTCTTCCTCCGGCTCTGTTTCCTCATAATCATCCTCCGCAGCTGTTGTCTCTTCTTGATCTGCCTTCTGTTCCTTTGCCGCTTCCTGTGTTCCTGTCGTAATCCCGATTGTATCCGTACTCTCATCATCCGATGTCTGTTCCTCAGCGATTGTGATTGTCGGAACCTCTGCATAAACGTTTATGATCGGAAGGAAAGCAAGCAATAGAGACAGTCCCACGCATACATATTTCTTATTCATGCTCACTCGCCTCCTTATCCGTATTCTCTGACTTCGGATCTGCCTGTTCCTTTGTGACTTCCTCTGCATTCGCAGAATCGGATCCTTCTGTTTGCTCAATGAGTTTTGTCAGTGTTCCGCCTGAATTCAGACCTTCATACTCCTCCTCCGACAGTTCCGTCAAATCTCCTGCCTCTACATAGGCACTGACGCTTCCTCTGATAATGGCATGCACCGTACCTGTTACGGTACCGTTGATCCGGCCTCGTACCACACCATCCACACGCATCAATCCTGTAGCCGTCTTGGTTCTGATCGGCATATTCATGATAAATGCCGTCTTCTCTATAATTTTATCGCCCACTAACAAGATCTGCGGCAATACAAACATGGTAATAAAAATGGAAATTAATGTACCACGTCCAATACATTGACCGATTCCGTAAATTGCCCCATCTGATGTCATCCTGCCAATTAAAACACCTGCTACTGCAAGCATTGTGCCACTTGTTACGATTGTCGGAAAAGACAAATTCATTGTATTAATAATAGACTTACGTCTGCCCATACTCTTTCTCAGTTCAGTATATCTGCTTGCAATCACAATTGCATAGTCAATGTTAGCACCCATTTGAATTGAACTAACAATCAAATAACTCATAAAAAAGAGATCATTATTCATAATCGTCGGTACAGAGAAGTTAATCCAGATACTTCCCTGAATGACAACAATCAAGAG
>CAZVYQ010000006.1:69974-85677 GCA_964631375.1 uncultured Lachnospiraceae bacterium
TCGTCGGTACAGAGAAGTTAATCCAGATACTTCCCTGAATGACAACAATCAAGAGAATCGGCATACCCGCTGACTTGAAGGTAAAGAGCAGCACAACCAAAACTGCCAGGATTGAGACGATATTGACAACATTATTATCTCTTGCGAAGGTTTTTTGCAGATCATACTGGCTGACAGATTCTCCTACCACCAGAACCTTCCCGGAATAATATCTTCCTGCAATCTCATGCATCCGATCAATAAACTCGAAGGTCTCCTCACTCTCTTCCGGTAGATTCAGATAGACTAACATACGACTGTTATCTTCACCCTGCAACTGTTTCTTAGCAAAATTCATCTGTTTATAGGCATCATCCAACTGTTTCTGCAGATCCGGCTCCAACGTCACATAACCCTCATCAATTTCCTGATGCAGGAACATAAACATATCAATCAGAGGCACTTTATAAGCAGACAGACCATTGACCGCCTTGGCGTAGTCTTCATCATTCACTGCATAAGCAGCATAAATCAGCTCAGCCACCTCATAATCCAGATTCAGCAGTTCGGAGAATTGTCTTGGAGTCAGACGATCAGTCAGCATATAGCCATCCATCGCTTCTATATTGGACAGACCCATGGCGGATTTGACCTCTGGACAATCCTCCAGTTCTCTGAGTAGACGCTTTTCGTTTTCATAATTACCGGATGGAACCACCAGTGCCATCATATTGGTCTTGCCAAAATTATCCTCCTGCATTTGTTCTGCGATCTGTACATCGTTTTGTAGAGGAGTCGTCAATCTGCTATAACCAAACACATAAGGACATTTATTAGAAACGAAGAAGCCTCCAATAATCATTGCTAAAAAGATCGGAGGAATAAAATATCTCGTTGCATAAGCAAACTTCCCAACAAACGGAATATTGGGGATGAAATTCCTATGCTGTGAACAATCCATCAACTTTGCAAACAGCATAATGATTCCGGGCATTAACAAAAATACAGATAATAGACTTAGAATAATCGCCTTGATCAGAACAATACCCATATCAGGGCCCATTTTATACTGCATGAAGGTCATTGCAATCAGACCTCCGATGGTTGTCAACGAGCTTCCCGATATCTCCGGAATCGCCTTACTCAGAGCTACAATCACTGCCTCTCTAGCCGGAAGACTCGCATGTTCCTCCTTATAACGATTCAGGAAAATGACCGCATAATCCACTGACAGAGCCAGTTGTAGGACGATTGTAACCGAATTGGATACAAAGGAAATCGTACCAAACACGAAATTGGTTCCCATCTGAATGACTGCCGATGAGCCAAAAGTCAGCAGGAGTACCGGAACCTCTGCATAAGCCTGCGAGGTCAGCAACAGTACTGTTACCACAATAATTGCTACGATTACAGAAATGACACTCATCTCATCAGCGATCAGTTCCGAAGCCGTATTACCGAGACTTGTTGTCAAATAGACGTCATAATCCTTCAGAGATTCCTTTAATGTATCCAATGCTGTCAGACATGCATCATCATTCTCATCATATTGAAACGTTACATCAAAAAGTGCAGATCCATTTGTATAGTGATCCTCACTGTCATCAAAATCCACTGAAAAGATACCTATCTGATTCTCTATCTTCTTTAAGATTTTCTCTGCCTGCTCATAAGAAACATTTGCGATCATAACCTTACAGGTTCCATAAGTCGTAAACTCTTGCTCCATCAGATCAAGTCCCTGTTTAGTCTCTGTTGTTCCCGGCAAATAATAAGACATCGAATTCTCTACATGAACCCAGTTTCTTGCCACCACTGAAAATATCATCAATAATCCAAACAATAAAAAAAACAGATTCCGTTTGTCAACGATGAATCCGCATATTTTTAACATTGCCGCATTGCCTGATTGATTTGGTGTTTCCTGACTCATTTAAATCATCCCTTTTGTACTTTGCATTCATTTCCTCTACTGTTTATGTGAAGTATAACGCTGCCCTTTTTACTTGTCAATTACATGCACAATCTTCCAATCATAGACCGTTCGTTCTGATTATCTTATGATATCACTATATTCCATACGAACAATTCTGTGCTCCAGTATCACTCTATGTCCTTCTTCTCCATCAAATAATCTATCCAACTCTGTAACAGCTGCTGCTGAAATGTGATAGAAATCCTGATAGATTGTATTCATCTGTTTTCCCACATATCCCATCAATGTGATTCCGTCAAAACCACAAACCGGACGAAAGATATCCATCTCCGTGAGTGCATTCATGGCCCCGATTGCCATCAAATCGGATGCACAAACTACTACATCTTTGTTTTTTGCATACTTAAATGCAATCTGACGTGCCTTGAGTTCACTGAACTCTCCTTCTCGAGTCATCATCGTCAGATGCAGATCCTTGACCAGACGATGCATTCCTTTTAAACGCTCATCAGTCACATACCCGTTTTTTCTTCCGCTTATATACAGAACCCTTTTGCAGGTATTGTCCTCGATTGTCTTTTTCGCAACATCATACTGTGCCTGTTCATGATCGATTCCAACTGCTGTGGTCTTGTTGTTTGTGATGGGTGCATCTACCAACACACATTGAAACACCTGCATATCAACCAGCTGCTGCAGGTTTGTATCGTCTTTATTCATCCCAAAGATCAAAAGTCCTGAAATGCCCTGGGATTGAAAATAACGGATCATCTCCTCCGGAGACATATGTTGTATCATGGAAAAAAAGATTGTGATCACTTCAATATTCAGTTCCATAGCCTGATTGATTGCACCCGCCAGATACTGCATTGTAATCTCGTCAATCGCCTGTGTCTTTGTATTGAGAGAAAGAATCAATGCCGAACGTCCTGCCTGTTTAGAGGACAATGCTGCTGCGATTGTATTAGGTACATAGTTCAAGGTATGGATGGATTCCCTTACTTTCTTCTTGGTTGCCTCACTGATATATGGATAATTATTCAGAACCTTGGAAACGGTTGAAATTGCCACACCTGCATGTTCTGCCACATCCTTTATGGATACCATGTCATTCTCCTCCTGCAGTTACGATTCAAAATACATATATTTCATATATAACTCATTAAAATCATCATCCATCGCTAACGGAAAGTCTCTTGCCACAGTGATCAGAGACTCCTCACGCTTCTCTGCCTCAGGCTCTGTTAATTCCAGATAAGCTCCCTTTAGGGATGTATTTCCCACTGCAATGATCTTGTCCTGTAGTTCCTTCGGAAATAAGCCAACCTGTACAGCTTTTTCAATATTCATGTACTGCCCCAGGCCACCTGCCAGATATACATGACAGATTTCCTGATAAGAGCAGTGAAAACGTTCAATCAGCAGTTCCAATCCCGCCCTGATCGCCGCTTTTGCCATCTGAAATTCCCGAATATCCTGTTGTGTTAGTTTGATCCTTTTACCGGAAGGGTTTACTGCCAGCGTGAAGCCTGATTCAAAATAAGAATCGATATAACATCCTGTCTCATCAATGATGCCTGCCTTTAAAAACTCACTGACTGCTTCCACCAGACCTGCTCCGCAGATTCCAATCGGAGGGGCTTCTTCAATCGTCTGAATCTCACATTGCGAATCCGCTTGATTGGTCTGACTGATGGTGACACTGTCGATCGCACCCGGCACACCACCGCTGCCGCAGCTGATATTGCCACCCTCAAATGCCGGCCCCGCCGCAGTCGATGTACACAGAAGTTCATTATATCTGCCAAGCACCATTTCTCCGTTGGTTCCCAGATCCACAAAAAGAAAGCATTCTGTCATACGATCCAATTCACATGCCATCAATCCTGATACGATATCACCGCCGATATAGGTTGAGATACCAGGCATAATCACAACAGGAACCGCTCCCTGAGGTTCCAGTCTGGAAAGCGTAACCGGTGTAAAGGGATAAATCCCCAAGGTCTCACAGGACAGATTCATCAGCAAATGTACCATAGTTGTATTACATGCGATCACGATCTGACGAAGCTGCCTACAATTCAGATGCTGTTTCGTCAACAGCTTGTGTATTCCTTTTCGCAGATCCTCGCAAATCAGCTCCTGCAGATGATCTGCCTTTCCTCTGTTTGCTGCATTGATCCTTCGCAAGACATCTGCACCATAAAGTCGCTGGCTGTTTAGTAGTGTGCAGGTATCACAGATTTCCTTTGTTTCCATGTCTACTAACTGTAGGGCAAGTGTGGTTGTTCCTATATCGATCGCTATTCCATACTTTCTGCGTGCATAGCCTTCTGACATAACCTGTCCACCTTTTCTGCTGATTGTTACCTGTTCCGTTTTATTATATCCGATTTGATTGGTTTATCCAACAGATTTTACACGCTCCGACAGATATTCTCTTACGATTTCTTCCTTTTCGAATAATACGCAGCCTCCTGCATGCTCTTCCAAAAGAGCACCCTCATTTTGCAGTCTGAGAAACAGCGGAGAATGTAATGCCTCTCTTAATGATACTTCCTTAAGATTTGTATCGGAATAAGGTGAAAATGGGCAGGGTTCTGCACTTCCGTGTGAATTAATATGGAAGAATCCCCTTCCGGCAGCCAGACAGCCTCCGGAGGATTTCTCATCTCCCGGAAATGAGATAAACAACATATCCTGAGAGTTACTACGCAGTACGTCAAGATGCTTTTTCATTTGTCTACGTTCTCTATCCTGCGGAGCCAATGATTGTGAAGCATGATCCACCGGCACATACTCTACATAGAATACCACCTTACAGCCTCTCTCGGATAACCCCTTGATGAAATCCTGTGAAAAAACCTCCTCCAGATTCTCAGTCGTGACGGTAACAGAGGCACCGTAAAAAATCCCCTTACCATGCATTATCTCCATAGTTTGCACTAATTTTTCGTATACACCGACGCCTCTCCGGCTGTCTGTCCCGGCTTCATTTCCTTCTATGCTGAGGATTGGAAGCAGATTTCTGTTCTTTTGAAACAACTCTATGTACTGTTCCTCGATCATCATACCGTTTGTAAAGATCGGAAATATCATTTCCTTGATTTTCGCTGCCTCCTTGATCACATCCATACGAAGCAGTGGCTCACCACCGGCCAACAGTGCAAAACCGATTCCAAGCTCCTTTGCCTGATCAAATAATGATTTCCATTGAAAATCCTTTAATTGTTCCGACGCTTCTGTATCATGACAGGCGTGATTTGCTCTGGCATAGCATCCCTTGCAGTGCAGATTGCAGCTACTCGTAATACTGCAGATCAAAAACGGGGGAATATGCTCTCCGGTTTGCTCTGCCTTCCTTCGTAATGCCCTTGCCTTTTTTGCCGTTCGAGTATATTTCGCCAGAAACAGACTTTCTTCTGGATTCGTCAAGGTTGCTCTCATTGCATCCTTAATAATGTGCTCCACTCCGTCGCTCAGATAACTTTCTAACTGAAATTCCTTTGTCATGATCTTTCATCCTTTCTATGACTTATATTTCATGGATATCAAACTGTATTGTTGTACTCACTTTGTGAAAAAAATGTCTTGAAACACATTGATATGTTCCTTGATCTTAGCTATGACCTCTGCCTCTCTTTCAGGCTGTCTGTCGTACATAGTAAAAAACAGGTACATCGGTGCATAGAACTGAATTGCCATGATCCTTGGCGGATATTGTCTAAGTATCCCCTGCTGCCGTAGTCCTATAAATATCTGTTCGGTATAATCAACCACACTGTCATAGAAGATCTCTCTATATACATTCCGAGCATCACCATTTTGAAATTGTTCAATGGTCAACATTCTCCGAAATTTTGCTCCATACTCATCCTTTAGCCAAAACAGGAACACATGTAACGTCCACTCACGGACTCTGTCACTGTCACTTTTTGCATAAACATCCACCGCCACATCAACCGTTTCCTGCAGTCCAGCTCCCGGCAGCTGGATCTCACTCATCTTTTCCATATAATATGTATTCATCCATGCAAGGATACTGTCAAAAATATCTCTCTTATTCTTATAATGTCTATAAAGTGCACTCTCCTTGATCCCAACAGCACCGGCGATCTCTCTGACTCCCACCGTTTCAAAGCCCTTTTCCGAGAAGAGAGTCAAAGCCTCATTTCGTATTAATTCCTTTGTATTTCTTTTCGCCATTTTATGTCCCTTCCAAAACGTTAACAACTGTTCACAATCGCATTATAGTGAACAGTTGTTAACTTGTCAAGTACATTCTCATAAATACACAAAAATCAAACAAAAACCAGTGTGAAGTCAGGTTTTACTTTCCCTTTTTTCTTTTTTTTGGTATAGTGTAATTGTTCGTGTTCAAGTAGAATTATGCAATATTACAAAGGAGTTTCCACTAATGTCACTTGTTACGATTTTCTTCATTATTATTATATTGGTTGTGATCGGAGGTGTCGGATACGCAATGATTCGCCTGAAATCCTTTACAAGAGATGCCGCTTTTGTTGTCTCCGCCTTAAAAGAAGGTCTGGAGGATCAAGCAGCTGAGATTGAACATACTCCAAAATCCGTCAACGGTATGACATCCTTGTGTTTGCCTCGTATCACAAAGGATTTCCCTGCCTTTAACTGGTATGAATTCAAGCAGAAAGCAGAAAATATGTTAAAATCCGCTCTTCAGGCCATATCAAACGGTGATATTTCCTTATTAACAGATGCTTCTTTGGACCTGCGCAATCAGGTTTCGTTACAGATTGCCGCTAATCGTGACAATGGAATGCGTGAGGTATTCCAGAACATCGAGGTACATCAGACCGAGATTGCAACCTATCGCAAACAGGGTGGCACCTGTGTTATCACGCTACAAACTTCAGTCGGGTATATTCACTATATAGAAGACCATGGAGAAGTAACAGAAGGCTCCAAGACCGTGAAATATCAGACACGTTACAACATAGAACTCCAATACATACAAGACACCACCAAAATTGATACCGGTGAAACCGCCATCGGTACTACCTGTCCAAACTGTGGGGCTCCAATTACCTCTATTGGTCAGAAGGCCTGTGAATACTGTGGTCTCGCCGTAACCGAAATCAACATCAATACTTGGGCACTAAACCGCTATTCGGAGATATGATAATTAATCCCTGCCAGTTTTGCTTGCTTGCACAGGTCTCTGGTTTGTAGCTTGTATTCTTTTCCGTCCTTGATGAAATATGTACCACACTGACGAAATTCAAAGTTAGTCTGTGTACGGATACACTGTTCTCGGATATCCAGAACCCAGTCATAATAGAGCGGTCTGCCCTGATAATCAGACTCTCCGCCTACCACTACCTGATCGATTCCCTCAAGATACTTTTCTATTTGAATCCCTTCTATCAAAGGCTGTGCTGTGATAGTCTTATGACGAATCGGCAGATCTTGAAAAATAGCTAATCTGTAGTCAGCATTTTTCTGATTCTCAATTGTACAGCACACAATCACATTTTCATATCCATCTTCCCAGTCCTTAGGCATACACTGCTTAAATCGATCAATTCTTTTTGTCAGAAACAAAAACATCACATCAGAACGCTCCTTGATCATCTTCCAACATTCCGGTCTCCATACGTCTGCTTCCTCAATCAAAAAATCAGAAGAAAAGCACATATAAGTCAGTCCCGGCTTCATCTTGTAATTTCCATTCTTTAATTTCTCGATCGGTTTGTAAAAATCTTTGGTTTGAATGATATTTGATGTATCTACATTTCTTTTATAATCTCCTTTATGGATATAGCAGTGTAGACATCCCTCACTGCATCGTTTGCATCCTCTCCACGGATCCCATCTCGCCATCTGTTTTCCTCCAAAATGTACTATGATTGACCTCTGATTGACCTCTGATCTCGCTTTACCATATTTATTATACACGATACCACTTTCCATTCCAATTACATGACAAACAAGACCACATAATTTATTAGAACCTCTCAATTGAAATTTTGTCGAATCTCTATGAAGTTTAAATATTACATGGATGGTGAATTGGATAATATATGATTTGTCCAAACCGTCTTCTATAGCTTTGTAAACATATTCTATATATTTCTTATAAATTTCTAAAATGATGATTCTACAAAATAGCGATCAAAATCATGAGTAGTTATATATAGATAAGATTAAGAGCAATTGATTAAAAAAGTACTTGACAAGTGAGCAATTGCTCACTATAATGAAATTCATCAGGTGAGCAGTTGCTCACCCGCTTATATACGCAACACACCACAAGGAGGTGATAATTATGAAAACTGATGATCAATCCGAGCTGACAACCAAGGAACGTATCCTATATGAATCTATGAAACTATTTGCCATCAGTGGATTTGAAGCAGTATCGATCCGCACAATTGCTGATGAGGTCGGCGTCACCAACAGTGCCTTATACAAGCATTATAAAAATAAACAGGCAATCTTTGACGCCATTGTAGACCTATGTAAGGATCGATATCTGAAGCAATGCAAGGATGCCGTAAAGATGGATGTCAGAACCATCGAACAATTAAAGGAAGTCTGTCTTGGTATGTTTTATTATCAGATACACGATGAATGGATTGTCATGTTTCGCCAGATGCTGCTGATCGAAAAGTTTCGCAATCCCCAAATGGCAACGATCTATAAAGAGTTCTTTGTGGATATCCCGGTGAAAATCCAGCAGGACATATTTGTGGATCTGATGGAAAGAGGCATCATGAAGAAAAAGAATCCTGAAGTCCTGTCCATGGAACTGTACGCACCTTTTTTTCTTTATCACATTGTAGAACGTGATGAAGCAGAGCTGCAGAAATTATATGAACTACATGCGGAATATTTTTTTGAAAACTATGTATTAGAGTGAGTGATAGAACACTCCCTGAAATAAATTGAATTCACTTAGGAGGAAACGAAGAATGGAACTAAAACCGATTGTAAACAGAAAAATGATCATGAAAAACAGAGAGACAAAGGCTGTATGGAAAGCAGCCAGAAGGTATTATGACCACAGAAACAGACAGGACAAATCATTAAAAAGTACTCTGTTCAAGGTTGTTGTGCCTGCTTCTGACAGAAATGACATTGTCAACATGACAAACATACCTACAGAATCATTACTTGGTAAAAGCAGCACAGCCAACACCTCAACGCAGCCCCTCACAAAGGAACAGTTCCTCACACTGATCCAAGATACAAGCTTAACCGGTATGAGCGGCAATGGCTTCTCGGTATCACAAAAAATCGAAGCATTGATTTCTGCCTGTAATGACCAGACAAAATCCTTGCTTCTCATCAATGGTGTAGAATGCGAACCGGGGTTGATCCATGATGAATGGCTAATGAGAACACATTTCGATGAAATCAGACAATGCATTCACACAATCGCTTCCATACTTGAGATCAAACGATCCATCTTTGCAGTCAAAGCAGTCAGACGTCCCAACGAAACAGCACTGCCTGCCTCAGATCAGAGCCTTGAGGTATATCCTGTTCCTGCACGTTATCCAGCAGGTGAAGAACATTTCCTGATTCGAACTGTCCTTGGTATAGAGATTCCTAAAGATCAGCCACCTGTTAATGATGGAATCCTCGTGATGAATATACAAACCATCTGGCAGATCTCACGTATTATAAACGGAACTTATGACGGCGGCAGGTTTATGACAGTCGCAGACCTGTCTTCTGGGCAGGCAAAACCGGCCTATGTCATGCCTGATACCAAGATTAATGCACTGCTGCAAAAAGCATTCGGAGATAAGGGCTTCAGTCGTTCCTGTTATATGGGTGCGGGCGTTATGACAGCATGTCCCGCTTCCGAATCAGACTCCTGTGGTATCCAACTCGGACTCGCTGCCTATCTACCAAAAACCTATGAAGGAATCCTGTCTAACCAAAACCGTTGCAAGGGTTGTGGCGCCTGTAGCCGCAAATGTCCTATGGGTATCGATGTTAAAAGTATCATTGCACGAAAGGAAAAGGATCCGAACGCGGACATTAGTGCATTCCATCCTGAGACCTGTATCCACTGTGGAAGCTGCACATGGTACTGTCATGCCAACAAACTACCGGGAGCGTATATGTAAATGAGACCAACAAAACAGCGAATCATTCGCATCTCAATCACAATTGCATTTTTTCTGGCATTCTACTGGGTGGAATTCAGCCCTTGGAGCAGTCGTGCTCTCGCTGCATACAACAATGGTTATGGCACTTTTGATATGAAATCCTACAATGTTGAATCTGTAACACGAGTTCTCATGACCATGCGTCCGGAAGGTTTTCGGATCTACGATTTGTACCTATGTGGCGATTATCTCTTTATACTTGCCTTTGGTGCATTCCAGCTGATGTTATCCATGATGCTTTACAAAAAACTGCCACATGATCTTTTTTACAAACTTACTCTACTCATTCCCATTTTACGTGGCGTATTTGATTTGGTCGAAAACAGTCTGTTATTAGTGATCCTACATTCTAGCTCTGCCATTCCCGTAAATGCAATTTGCATCTCGAGCATTGCTACGAGATGCAAATTAACATGTATCGCTTTATGGATCATTTTGGTTCTAATCGGTATCATTCGAAGGATCATGCTGCCTAATCGGCGTCAAACAGATTGATCTCTCCTGACTGGCTGTGAACTTCTACACTGTTTACTGCATCAGACGAGGACTCTCTATATTTCATTCCCATATCTTCATCATTGATGCAGACACCGCCCATTTCTGATGAAGCGTCAATAGCATAGTCATCTACAGAGTTTGATAAGCCAAGGTTGACACTGCCAAAGGTAGAGTCTACCTTGGTTTTCTTACCGGATAATACGTCAATGGTACATTCTCCACTTTCGAGATCCAGTACAACATCATCTGCTGTAATTCTGTCTCCCTCGACTCCGCCAAAGCTTGTCTTTAGATTAAGACTTCCTGTTTCAACTGTTCCAAGTGTCACATCGCCCGTCTCGATTGTTCCTCGAAATTCATCTGCGATCATTGCGTTGTCAATTTTAATACTGCCAAATTGATTTTTTACTGTAAGCATTGTTGCTGCAACATTCTTCATTTCAGCATCTCCGGATTCCATTTCGATATTGATCGTCTCTGCTGTCACTGTTTTTGCTTGAAAGCTACCAAATTGATCACTAATCTGTACATCCTTAGCCTGTAGATCTCCTGTTGTTACATCTCCACACTCATTTTCAATCATCACCTGATCAAACTCTGTCTTCTCGGGAACATAGATGATCACATACTCCTGCTCATTGTTAAGTCCGCTTGCCGAAGGAAAGCCTACTGAGAAAAATGTGAATGTTGTACTCCCTACATTTCCTCGTTTCTGTGTAATGGACAATGTATCTCCTTCCACTTCAGTTGTAATAGGACATTCCTCATTCAGATGAGACTTTACACCAAAGTGATCGGATTCAACCACCTTCAGATCAGCAAATGCCATATCAATATTGATATTAGAAAATGACGGTAGCTCCTTTTCCTCATCTATATATTGAATACTGCCATTAACTCCTGTAGAATGGTTAGAATTCACAACAATTCCTCCTCTTCCGAGGTTGATCCCGTACACACGACCTCCAAATGCAAAGCCTGTTGCACAAAGCACAAGACCTGCTGCTGCCATGATCAGGCATACCTTAACCAATCGATTGATTTTCATTATCTCTTCCTCCCTTAGCAAACTTCTTACCAAATGTCAGTACAACCCAGTATAAAAACTTTCGTATCATTAAATAGGATGCATAGATGATCAAGATACCGGCTCCTGCCGTAACCAATGCTGTTCCCAGACAAACCAAAGCTACCGGTATGCTCTTAGTGATCATCATAATAGCACCAACCAGTGCTATGGGAGCCGTTAGTACAAAGGCCACACCTGAAAGACCAAAAGATAATAACAGTGAGATTACCACAAGCAAAAATGCAAACATCAGTACCACGGCTGCTAATGCAAATGGGAACGCAATCGGTGATGCACAGATTGCTAGTATTACGATCCACACTCCGTCAATTCCCTTGCGGACATCCTTCTTCGCCTCACCCTTTACACTGTTATCAACTGCAAAATCTCTTACGATCTGATCCGCCGCAAGTTGTGGGCTACCTAAATCCTCAATTGCCTGTGCTACATTTTCCTCACCGGCTTCTGCAAAGTATTCTTCGAAATAATCAATTGCCTGATCAAAATTATCCTTTGGGAGTCTCTTTAACTTCTGACGCAACTCCACCATGTACTCATTTTTAGTCATTTTCCGTTCCTCCCTCAAGCATAGTGCCTGTTTCCTGTGAAGCATGAAGAATCGCTTCGATTTCCTTGCAATACTCTCTCCATTCATTCATCAGTTCCGTACGATGTGTATCACCTGATGTCGTAATACGGTAATACTTTCTGTTTCTACCCTGATATTGCTGATCATAAATCTCAACAAACTGTTGATCAGATAACCTCTTGAGTATTGGATAAAGTGCAGAATCCTTCAGGTTTGATACCTTTTTCAGACTCTGACTGATGATGTATCCGTAGCTGTCATTTTTTGAAATGATAGAAAGGATCAGCAATTCTGTCAGTGGCTGGTTCAATGGATAGATCATATATGTGCCTCCTTTTCATATATATAATTTATTTATATGTCTGATATGTGTATATTATATATCGTATATTATACTGTGTCAATACATATATAAAAATTTATAAAAAAAGTGATAAATGTCATATTGCATAGAAAAAAGCCCCGAAAAATCGGGGCTTTTTTGCTGCGGATAACAGGACTTGAACCTGCACGGTCTCCCACTAGAACCTAAATCTAGCGCGTCTGCCAATTCCGCCATATCCGCTTATTTCAATATAATAATTCTCATACCGAACATTCAATATATTATCATAAGAAACATGATATTTCAAGTAACTTTCCATAGACCTTCAGAAATCAGTCCTTCGGCCTATGATAAAACCTTCCCTCTACCTGTTCTGTACGGATAATATTGATAAATACATGCTCATCCAGACTTCGTATGGCATCCGTTACCTTTTTTACCTCATCACGACTCACAACAGAATAAACCATATTACGTTCTTCGCGTTCATAACAGCCAATACCTTTAAACACAGTCGCATCATGCCTTGTGACTTTTTTAATCACCTCATAGATTTGATTCGGTTTATCCGTGATGACTAACAGCGTATCCTGATAATAATGTCTATATAAAGTATGTACGACCTGAGTAGAGGTAAACTGAAAAATGATCGAATACAGAGCCGCATCCCAGCCAAACAGTGCTCCTGCGGTCACTAAGATCACTGCATTACCTGCAAAGATATAATCCCATGCATCAATGCCTTTTTTCTCTGAAAAATAAACCGCTATGAAATCAGTTCCGCCTGTTGTAGCATTTGCATACAGGCAAAAGCTCATCACAGCACCATTGATCAACCCACCGAAAATACTGATCAAAGGCTTGTCATAAGTAATCGCCGTAACAGGCAAAATATCTGTAAACAGCGCACTCAGGATAATCACGACACAGGAATAGAGCGTAAATTTCTTCCCCAAAGTTTTAAAGCTCAAAATGATCGGACCAATGTTAAATAACAGATTGATCGGTGTATATGGTATTTCCAGTCCCCAGTACTTCGATGCACCACGCTGTACCAAAAGGCTCAGTCCGGTAAACCCACCGGGAAACAGATTGCCGGCTCGTACAAAGCTCTTGATATTGAATGCAATCACCAACGATGCTAACAGCACCATAGCCAATCTCGTTGCGTCTCTTTCAATCCTTTTTCTCGTCTTCTCCATAAGTCCACCTCACAGATGACAATCTCATGTGACCTTATAATTCATGCCTAGAACTCAAAATACAGGAAAGCCTGTGGATCATACGCCGGTCCATATTGACCGAGAATCAAAACTGCAAATAATAATGTCAGGTAAAGTCCCCAGCGAAACCAAATACATTGTGTATTTAACAACTGAATGACATCCTGCTTCTTAAGTCTTCGAACCAGATCTACCAATAGGAGCACCCCGATCGCTGTAATTGCAATCCAAAACTCTTTTCTGTCCAGTCCCCATGTATAGATAGATTCATCCAACAACGACCACGGATCCCATCTGGTAAAAATCCTTCTGATCATTGCTCCTGCTTGAGTGATCTTCTCCGCGCGAAAAAAGATCCACGCAAAGCCTACCAGAGAAAATGTCATTCCCATCTGCATCAATTTATAACTAAAACTCTCCTGCTTGAACTGCAGTCTGTCAGCTACCCTCTTTCGTAACTGCTTGGTCTGTATCCCAATCAGCTGGTAAACACCATGCAATGCACCCCATACGACGTACCCCCAGCTGGCACCATGCCAAAGACCACTAACCAGAAATACAATCATCAGATTCCGATAATGCTTCCATTTGGAACAGCGGTTCCCACCGAGTGGGATGTAGAGATAATCGCGAAACCATGTACTGAGCGATATATGCCATCTCCGCCAGAATTCACCGACACTCCTGGAAAAATAGGGTGTTTCAAAGTTGCGCATCAGTTCGATCCCCATGATCTTTGCTGCACCGATCGCCATATTGGAATAGCTGGCAAAGTCACAATATACCTGAACCGAAAAGAAAAGTGTTGCAGTCAGGATGGCTATGGAGCCATACATATGATAATGATCATATACCTCATTGACTAACAGGGCGACACGGTCTGCTATAACCATCTTTTGAAAATAGCCCCATAACATCAATACCGCACCGGAAGTAACTCTGTCATAATCCCATAGTCTGATTTTCTCCAGCAGATGGATCTGCGGCAATATATTTTTCCCACGCTCAATCGGACCGGATAGTATATTAGGAAAGAATGAAACAAAAAGAGCATATTTCGCAACATTACGCTCGACTTTAATCTTACCATGATACAAATCTATGATATATCCTACTGCCTGAAATGTATAAAAAGAAATTCCGATCGGCAGAATCGGGTTAAAACGACTCGAAACCGGGGTCATATGCATAGTTGTCAAGACTCCGTTTATACTGTCGATCACAAATGTCGAATACTTGAATACCCCCAGTGTCCCAAGACTGAGGAGCAGACACAGCACCATAAGTCCCTTTTTTCGTTTTTGCGTCGCCCGTTCCATAAGGATACCGGTAAAGAAGGTCAACAGCGTCAGTAACGCCAGTAAAATGACATATTGAGGACTCAAACTGAAATAAAAATAGTAACTGGTCATAAGTAACCAGATATATCGCAGTTTTCTCGGTATGATAAAATAGATCATTAGTACAATTGGGAAAAAAAATAAAAACTCCAAAGAATTGAACAGCATCGCATATCCTCATTGTGGTATTTTGATTGCCGAGATACATTTTTATTCTAACATTTTCCGATTTTGTTGGCAACAACAATAAAACCCAAAGATTTTCATCTTCGGGTTGTCTTTTAATGCTATGATGATACTTTAGAAATAGCAGGGCTAGCAAGATTCGAACTTGCGAATGCAGCAGTCAAAGTGCTGTGCCTTACCGCTTGGCGATAGCCCTAAATGAATGCTACCTTGCGAAGCAAGGTGGATGGAGGGATTCGAACCCTCGACCTCCAGAACCACAATCTGGCGCGCTAACCAACTGTGCTACACCCACCATAACTACGGATATTACTTTATAAATATCGCCTCATCTGACGAAACGTGCCCGAAGGGATTCGAACCCCCGACCCACGGCTTAGAAGGCCGTTGCTCTATCCA
>CAZVYQ010000007.1:0-46463 GCA_964631375.1 uncultured Lachnospiraceae bacterium
TGAATGAAGGAAAGATGGTCGGAGAGCTTGGCAGGGAAGAGGCAACACAGGAAGTGATTATGTCCCATATTTTGAAATCAAGTAAAGGAGAATAAACAATGGATAAAGCAATAAGCGTTTTAAAGAAAAACACAATGGTCATTGCACTGATCGTAGTTCTCATCTTTTTTACCATCGCAACCGGGGGAAAGATGCTTCTGCCTCAGAATGTAAATAACCTGATTTCACAGAATGCATATGTATTCATTCTTGCAACCGGTATGTTGTTATGTATTTTAACAGGTGGTAACATCGATCTTTCTGTAGGATGTATTGTATGTATCTCCGGAGCAATCGGCGGAAGCATGATGGTACAGCACAATATCAGCCCGGCATTGGCAATTCCGGTCATGCTGCTCATGGGTATTGTAATTGGTATCTGGCAGGGCTTTTGGATTGCATATGTCAGAATCCCACCCTTTATCGTTACACTGGCAGGTATGTTGATTTGGAGAGGACTGTCAAACGTTATCCTGCAGGGTCTTACATTGGCACCGCTTCCTGATAGTTATCTGGCTTTATTTAATAATTATGTTCCGGACTTTCTTGGTGGCAGCACAATGAATTATACCTGTATTATTGTAGGTATTGCAGCCTGTATTGTATATATATTGTTGCAGCTTCGCAGTCGTGTAAACAAGGCGAAGAAAGGTTATGAAGTGGACAAAATGTCTTCTATGGTAATCAGAGCAGCCATTATCTGTGCAGTAATTTTGTGGTTTACCTACAAGTTGTCATTGTATAAAGGAATTCCTTTTATGCTTCTTTGGATTGCAGCAATTGTATTTATCTATACATACATTACAAAGAAGACTGTAATCGGACGTCATATTTACGCTGTTGGTGGTAATGAAAAGGCAACCACACTTTCCGGAATCAATACAAACAGAATTTATTTCTTCGTATATTTGAATATGGCGTTTTTAGCAGCTGTAGCAGGTTTGGTAACGGCAGCCCGTCTGAATTCAGCAAATCCGACAGCCGGAGTCAACTATGAAATGGATGCGATTGGATCATGCTTCATCGGTGGTGCTTCTGCATATGGTGGAATCGGTTCAACAGCCGGTGTTGTAGTAGGTGCGTTATTGATGGGTGTTATCAACCAAGGTATGATTATCATGGGTGTAGACGCAAACTGGCAGAAGGTAGTAAAGGGCGGAGTTCTGTTGATTGCAGTAATCTTTGATGTTGTATCCAAGAAGAGCGATAAATAGGATACGAATTATTATGAGATATACGATTTACTCATATATCTAATCAGGGAGAGGCCCATTTGTACAACGGTACATCTGGGTCTCTTTTTAGGGAGATCTTATGTTTGACATTGAAGAAGAACTCAAAAAGCTACCACGAAAGCCGGGCGTCTATATCATGCATGATGAGGATGATAACATTATCTATGTAGGTAAAGCCATTATCCTTAAAAATCGTGTTCGTTCATATTTCCGTGAAAGTACAAATAAAACAGCCAAGATCAAGAGAATGGTTTCTAAAATCAGACGTTTTGAGTATATTGTAACAGATTCTGAATTAGAAGCCTTAGTTCTGGAAAACAATCTGATCAAGGAACATCAGCCTAAATATAATACGATGCTCAAGGATGATAAGACCTATCCTTATATAAAAGTAACAACAGGGGAAGAATATCCACGTGTTCTGATTACAAGAGAACAAAAAAAAGATAATGCAAAGTATTATGGTCCATATTCCTCAGGTACTTCTGTAAAGGATACGGTAGAGCTGCTGCGAAAGCTGTATAAACTACGTACCTGTACGAGAAATTTTGATAGCAGCAGAGAATCCGGGAAGCCTTGTCTGTATTATCATATTAATCAATGTAGTGCTCCCTGTATTAATGCAGTGTCTAAAGAGGATTATCGAAAATCCATAAATGAGGCCGTGGATTTTCTGGGTGGAAACTACAAACCGATCCTGCAGGATCTGGAACAGAAAATGGAAGCTGCTTCGGAGCAACTTGAATTTGAAAGGGCAAAGGAGTACAGAGATCTTTTATACAGTGTCAAAGGTGTTGCACAAAAGCAGAAGATAACCAATCATACAGGAGACGACAGGGATATCATTGCTCTTGCGACAAATGAAACCGCAGGAATCATACAAATATTTTTTGTTCGTGGCGGAAAATTGATCGGTAGAGAACATTTTTATATGACCAATATTTCTGAGAATGAAAGAAAACAGGTGATTCAGGGATTTATCCAGCAATTCTATGCAGGAACACCCTTTGTACCAAAAGAAATATTCATTCAGGAAGCAATAGATGATGCCGAACTGATTGAGGAATGGTTAACGGGAATACGTGGACACAAGGTCAGGATTGTTGTACCGCAAAAGGGACAAAAGGAAAAGTTAGTCGAGCTTGCAGAACATAATGCCGAGATTTTGCTACGCCAGGATGAGGATAAACTGAAGCGAGAGATTGACAGGACAGCAGGAGCATTAAATGAGATTGCAGAGCTTCTGGAGCTGGAAGATATACATCGCGTGGAGGCCTTTGATATTTCGAATATCAGTGGGTATCAATCAGTAGGATCCATGGTGGTATATGAGGAAGGTAAACCAAAGAGAAGCGATTATCGGAAATTTAAGATTAAGTCTGTAGATGGTCCTGATGATTATGCCAGTATGGAAGAGGTGCTTGGACGCAGATTTGCACATGGATTGCAGGAGTTGGAAGAACTGCATGAAAGTGATGATAAGGATATCAGGTATGGCAGATTTACCAAATTCCCGGATCTGATTATGATGGACGGAGGAAAGGGACAGGTACATGTAGCGATCAGAGTGCTGGAAGAACTGGGTCTGGATATTCCGGTCTGCGGGATGGTCAAGGATGATAATCACAGGACGAGAGGACTGTATTTTCATGACGAGGAACTGCCGATAGACAGAGGATCTGAAGGCTTCAAACTGATCACACGGATACAGGATGAGGCACATCGATTTGCTATAGAGTATCATCGATCTCTGCGAAGCAAAGGACAGGTTCATTCTATACTGGATGATATACCGGGAGTCGGGGCAACACGGCGGAAGGCACTTATGCGTCAGTTCGAATCCATAGAGGATTTAAAAGCGGCATCAATAGAAGAGCTTTTGAAAACACCAAGTATCAATCGACAGGCAGCAGAGAGTATTTATCAGTTTTTTCACGAAAAATAGGACAGTATGAAGGTTGATGTTCAATGTTAGGTATGTTATCATAAATTGCAGGCAATTTATGATAACATAAGCTGATATAGGCAAAGGAGAAGAATATTATGGCAACCGTAGCGTTAACAAAATTAATTGATAAGATGAAGCTTCAAAATCTGACTCCGGATGTAGATATTTCGAGTATCAAGATTACGCAGCCTGATATCAACAGGCCTGCACTGCAATTGACAGGTTTTTTTGAGCATTTTGAGAGATCCCGTGTTCAGATTATTGGTTTTGTGGAATTTACCTATATGGAAGGGATGGATCACGGACGGAAGCAAGAAATCTTTGAAAAAATGATGGACGATGAAGTAGCGATTCCTTGTTTTGTATTTTGTCGTGACTTGACCCCGGATCCATTATTTATTGAGACCGCACAAAAGCATCATGTTCCGGTATTAAGTACTTCAAAATCAACGTCTTCATTTATGTCAGAGATTATCAGATGGCTGAATGTCAAGCTTGCACCTTGTATTTCCGTACATGGTGTTTTAGTGGATGTCTATGGAGAGGGCGTGTTAATCACCGGTGAAAGTGGTATCGGAAAGAGTGAAGCGGCTCTGGAACTGATCAAGCGTGGCCATCGTCTGGTAACGGATGATGTCGTAGAGATCAGAAAGGTCAGTGATGATACTTTGATTGGATCGGCACCTGACATAACCCGTTATCTGATCGAACTGAGAGGTATTGGAATCGTAGATGTTAAGACGTTGTTTGGTGTTTCTTCTGTAAAGGATACACAATCCATTGATCTGGTAATAAAACTGGAAGAATGGAATAAAGATAAAGAATATGACAGGATTGGTCTGGAGGAGGAATATACAGAATATCTTGGAAATAAAATTGTATGTCATTCAATCCCGATTCGTCCCGGTCGTAATCTGGCTGTTATTTGTGAGTCTGCTGCAGTCAACTACAGACAAAAGAAGATGGGATACAATGCAGCAAAGGAATTATACAGCCGAGTACAAAATTCATTAAATAAACGGAATGAAGAGGATGATTAAATGAGCAGGTATTGTTTTGGAGTTGATGTTGGCGGTACTACAGTAAAAATGGGATTATTTAGTCCAGATGGAGATTTGTTGGATCAATGGGAGATCAAGACCAGAACGGAGGATCACGGAAGTAAAATTGTTTCTGATATAGCAGAAGCGATTCAGAAAAAGATTATAGATCAGTCTCTTACAGTCGAAGATATTATTGGTGTAGGGATCGGAACACCCGGACCGGTAGATGATGAAGGAGTTGTACACAAGGCTGTTAATCTGGGATGGGGTGTTATGAATCTGGAGGATGAACTGAAAAAGCTGGTTCATGTTCCGGTTAAGGCAGGTAATGATGCCAATGTAGCTGCACTTGGAGAGATGTGGAAGGGTGGCGGACAAGGCTATCATAATGTTGTACTGGCAACGCTTGGTACTGGAGTTGGAGGAGGAATCATTGTGAATGGTAAGATTCTGACAGGGACAACTGGTGCTGCAGGTGAGATCGGACACATGCATATGGTGGATGACGAGCCGGAGGAGTGTGGCTGTGGGAATCATGGATGTCTGGAGCAGTATGCATCTGCCACAGGAATTGTCAGATTAGCTAACAGAAAGTTGAGTGCAGATTCATCGCCATCTGTTTTACGGAATGGAGAAGTGAATTCCAAAACAGTATTTGATGCAGTGAAGGCAGGAGATCAACTGGCAATGGAGATCGCTGAGGAGTTTGGAGAGTATCTTGGAAAAGGCTTGGCTGCAATTGCAGCAGTCTGTAACCCTGAGGTGTTTGTAATCGGAGGAGGAGTCTCAAAGGCAGGTCCGATTCTGATTGATTATATACAAAAGTACTATCGAAAGTATGTATTTCATGGCAGTAGAGATGCCAGATTCACACTTGCCACACTTGGAAATGATGCAGGCATATATGGTGCGGCAAAGTTAGTATTAGCATCATAACAGAATAGAGGAGAATGATCTTGAAACAAAATTCACTGGAACAGATCAAGAGGATCTTACAGCCGACGAATATTTTTGTGACTGAGCCAATGAAGAAACACACTACCTTTCGCGTGGGTGGAAATGCAGATCTGTTTTTAACCCCGGAGAGCGAGGAACAGCTTGCCGGGGTATTGAAGGTTTTGACAGAAAATAACGAGAATCACTATATTATAGGAAATGGCAGCAATTTATTAGTGAGTGATAAGGGGTATCGGGGAACGATTATCAAGCTGGGTCAGAAAATGGGTGCAATCAAAATCATTGATGATCAGATCGAGGCTTCAGCGGGTGCTTTGTTATCACAGATTTCATCGGCTGCCTGTGATCAATCTCTGAAGGGTATGGAGTTTGCCTCCGGGATACCGGGATCATTGGGTGGAGCCATAGTTATGAATGCAGGTGCATATGGCGGTGAGATGAAGCAAATTATTAAATCAGTCAGAGTCCTAACAGATCATGGTAACACAGAAACCATAGATTCAGAACAGATGGAGTTTGGTTATCGAACCAGTCTGATTAAAAAGCATCCCTATATTGTCATAAGTGCCATGTTGCAGTTGATCAAGGGTGATCGTGAGGATATCAAGGCAAAAATGGAAGGTCTAAAAGCACAGCGTATCGAAAAGCAGCCGTTGGAATATCCAAGTGCCGGATCTACATTCAAACGTCCCGAGGGATACTTTGCGGGGAAATTGATAATGGATGCAGGACTTCGGGGGTATACTGTGGGAGGCGCTGCAGTTTCAGAGAAGCATTGTGGATTTGTAATCAATCATGGAGAGGCAACAGCTTCAGATGTGTATACTGTGATCAACCATGTTCGTTCAGAAGTAAAACGTCAGTTTGGAGTTGTATTGGAGCCGGAGGTTTGCATGCTGGGTGAGTTTGAATGATAACTTGACCACAAAGGAGTTAGTATGAGATTTGTAATTGTAACCGGAATGTCAGGAGCGGGAAAAAGTACTGCACTTAAAATGCTGGAGGATGTCGGCTATTATTGTGTGGATAATCTTCCGGTTCCCCTGATCGAAAAATTCTCAGAACTTGTAACCATGCCAAACAGTGAGACAGAAAAAGTTGCGCTGGGAGTTGATGTGCGAACAGGTCAGGCTTTTGAAGAGCTTGCTAAGGTTTTGGATAGTATGAAGCGTGCGGGATTTCAGTACGAAGTGTTGTTTTTTGAATCCTCAGATGAGGTATTGATTAAACGATATAAGGAAACCAGGCGTTCGCATCCGTTGGCAGCAGGAGACCGAATTGATCAGGGAATTGAGAGAGAACGAGAGAAGTTATATGACATCAAGCAGCGTGCAGACTACATTTTGGATACCAGTCAGTTGTTGACCAGGGAACTAAAGGCAGAACTGGAGCGTATATTTGTAAAGAATCAGAACTATAACAGTCTCTATATTACAATACTATCGTTTGGTTATAAATATGGGATACCGATGGATTCAGATCTGGTATTTGACGTCAGATTTCTTCCAAACCCATATTATATTGAAGAAATGAAATACAAGACAGGAAATGATCAGGTGGTCAATGATTATGTCATGAGTTTTTCAGAAGCAGAGGTTTTTCTGGATAAACTGGAGGATATGTTGCAGTTCCTGATTCCAAACTATATCCTGGAGGGTAAGAATCAACTCATTATTTCCATAGGCTGTACAGGCGGAAAGCACCGTAGTGTCACACTGGCGAACCAATTGTACCAAAGAATCAAGGATAAAGGGGACTATGGTTTAAAAGTCGAGCATAAAGATATTATGAAGGACTCACTTAGAAAATAAATTGAGAGAGGTGACAGGATGTCTTTTTCGGGAACTGTCAGAGAGGAACTCTCAAAACAGATCGGTTCTTCCAGACACTGCATGATTGCAGAATTGGCGGCAATGATACAATTTTGCGGAAAGATCATAATGAAAGACAATGACAGATGCCATGTTCTGATTCAGACTGAAAAAGCTGTCGTTGCCAGAAAAGGCTTTACATTACTAAGAAAAACATTTAATATATATACGGATGTGCGAGTAAGAGAGCATGTTGGTTCTAAAAAAAGTCCAACGTATGAGCTTGTGGTATTGGATTCAAATGATGCTTTACGAGTTATTGAGGCAGTCAGACATCCATTTATTGTCCAACAGGCTTGTTGTCGGAGGGCATTTATTCGTGGGGCTTTTCTGTCGACAGGCTCGATCAGCGATCCGGAAAAATCCTATCACTTTGAAATTGTATGCAGTAAGCAGTCAGATGCAGATCAGCTTGTAGATATCATGAATACATTTTCGCTGGAAGCGAAAATTGTCCAGAGGAAGCGCTATTACGTAGTTTACATCAAGGAAGGAACACAAATCGTTGAAGTTCTGAATATTATGGGTGCACATGTGGCTCTTATGAATTTGGAGAATATGCGTATTGTGAAGGAAGTCAGAAATTCTGTAAACAGACGGGTTAATTGTGAGACTGCAAATATAGGTAAAACTGTATCTGCAGCAGTGAAGCAATTGGATGACATCCAATATCTGATTCAGATATCAGAGTTCAGTAATTTACCGGCAGGGTTACGCGAGGTGGCACAGGCCAGGCTGGACTATCCGAATGCAACACTGTCAGAATTGGGAGAACTATTAACTCCGGCAATCGGAAAATCCGGAGTCAATCATAGATTGAGAAAGCTAAGTGAATTGGCTGACAGTTATAGAAGTTAAAGGAGGAGTAAATCGGCATGGTTCGAAAATCAATGAAGATTCAACTGAAAAATGGACTTGAGGCAAGACCTGTAGCAATGTTAGTACAGGTAGCAAGCCAGTATGACAGCATTATTTACATCGAGGCTGAAGGAAAGAGGGTAAATGCTAAGAGCATTATGGGAATGATGTCATTGGGCATGGCAAACGGAGAGGAATTGACAGTATCAGCTGATGGAACAGATGAGCAGGATGCCATGAAAGGAATTGAAGACTATCTAAGCAGTCGGAATTAGTATGCAAAAATAAAACGTCGGTTTTGCCCGGCGTTTATTTTTATGTAAGTATATAGGGAACGATCATAGAGTGTTCGGTAATGCTACTTGTTTTTATAATAGAAAATTGCAAGCTGTGTACGATCACGCAGATCAAGCTTCTCAAGAATTGTACTGATATAATTTCTAACGGTACCTTCACTTAAAAAGCTGTTATTTGCAATTTCCTTGTTGCTGAGACCGTCAGCGATCAGGGTAATCATTTCAATCTCCTTATCGGTCAAGCCATATTCCGCAAATGAAGCAACAGGAGATTCAACCATCATACCGGGTATCTTGGATATAATCTCATCTCCAAACACACGCTGTCCCATAAACACTGCGTGAATCGCAGGGACGATACTTTCGAAATTCTGTTTCAGCAGATAGCCCTTCGCTCCCAGTTTAAGTGCATCTATGATGTATTCGTTATCTGCAAAGGTTGTCAGATATAAGATTTTTGCATCAGGATATTTGTCAATGATCTGCCTGCCAGCATCAATACCGGTCATATTGGCCATACGGATATCCATAAGAAGGATATCGGGCTGATATTGATCATACAGTACTATGGCATCACTGCCATCATTTCCGATTGCTGGTATTTCAATATTGTCTTCTGCTTCAAGAATTGTTTTCAATGCCTGACAAACCAGTCTGTCGTCATCTACAAGTAAGATTTTCATAATTGATTAAGCTCCTTCTCTCTTTGGTAGGGAAATGAAGATCTGATATCCGTTGTCCTGATCGATATGCATAGTGCCATTCAAGGATTCCACTCGTTCCTGCATACTGCCGACACCCATTCCGGTCTCTGACTTGAGTTTATGATCAGATTTAGCTTTGGTTCCGTTATCGGTAATCACAATCTGATAGATGCTCTGATGCTCCATGATCGAGATGGTTACACGGGTCGCATTGGAATGCTTCATAACGTTATTGAGTGCTTCTTTTACTATATATAGAATAGAATATTTCGCCTTTGTTGTAAAGTCATTGGTTACGTTATAATCAAGATATACACTGCAAAAAGTAAATTCATGAACCAGTGCATCCAGCTTGGTTTTTAGATCTATGGATTCATCATGAATGTTATGAATGCTGTTACGAATACTATCCATTCCGTCTGTGAGAGAATTTTTAACATCATTCAAGGCAGTCTTAATTGTATCATCTTTGGAAATCGCGATCAGAGCTCCAACCTGAAGAATAGATCTTGATAGCATATGCCCGACATTGTCATGTATTTCACGTGCGATTCGATTTCTTTCATTGAGAGTGGCCAGATTGACCTCATAATCCTGTTTCTCAAGAAGATCCCGGTTCTTCTTTTCCAATTCATTTGCCATACCGGCGGTCTCATCACGCAATTTGATATAATTATCCTGAAATATCTTTAATTTATGAGAGTTATGTTTTAAAATAGAGGCAAGTGCACAAAGGATCAGAATGATCACCAGATGAATTCCGTTTACACTTTTATATTGAATCAGCAAGGGAATACAAGCCAAACCGGCTATGAAATAGAACTTTTCATTTGTAATTTCATAAACGGTCATTGGCAGAAAATATAACAGCAAAGGATCAAAACAACATAAAAGCAGATATAGAACAAAGACGATCAGATGAAATATCGGATGGTCGAATACCGTACATAAAGCACTCATGATGACAACAAGGAGTACCGGAAATGCGATATAGTATGTACCGTTGAGACTGACTGCAAAACCGGCACAGCATAAAAGCAATATAATCTTATGAATCAGACTGTTCAAAGGGTTACCTCCGGAAGATAGAACTGATGAAAACAGTATATCATTTTTTGTTCAGAAAATAAAGTTTGGAGAGCGTATGGCACTTAAAATTAATCAATTGGTAAAGAGATATGGAGACAGATTGATATTAGATTTTCTCGATTTGGAGGTTCAGGATGGAGAACTGTTTGGACTGCTTGGTTCTGACGGAGCCGGGAAATCAACCGTTATAGACTGCATTCTGGGATTACAGGAGTACGACAGAGGAGAGATTACGATTTTCTCTGAAACAATGGGTAAGAATCATCTGGATCTGAAGAGGAGGATCGGAATTGTTCCTGAACAGCTTGTTTTAATTCAAGAGCTGACGGTCTATGAGAATATAGATTTCTTTTGCGGACTCTATATTTCTGATCATGCAGTCAGGAAACAGTATGTAGATGAGGCGATCACCCTATGCGACCTCTGTACGGTATTGGCACTGTATCCGCGTGACATATCACCCGGAGTATGTAAGAGACTGAACTTTGCATGTGGCATTGCACATAAACCTGATTTTCTGATTGTAGACGAGCCGATTATCGGGTCAGATGCATTGAGTAGAGCAGTTCTCATCGAAGCCATCAAGCAGTTGAACAGAAAAGGGACTACAATCTTTTATGCGTCCAGAGATATCGAAGAGATGTCACAATTATGTAGCCGAATCGCAATCATGAATCAGGGGAAAGTTATTATAACCGCAACCACTGATGAATTGAAAGCATTTATCTCTGTGGGTGAGAAAGTCACGATTGAAGTTTATAAAATGAGCCCCGAATACGTTGAAGAAATCAGCGGATTGCGTGGTGTGGCGTTTACGAATTATGTGAATCACGAATTAGTGGTCAGATCTGAAAAAGGAAGAAATAATCTTGCAAATATTCTGCATTTTTTGGAGGATAGAAAGATTCCGTTCGGGAAAGTATACTCGGAGGTTCCAATGCTAAAGGATGTGTTCTGGGAATTAACCGGAAAGGAGTTGTGATGATTGGATCAGTTACTATATCGATTTAAGATTATTTTGAGAATGAAGGGATTTATGCTCCGCTGTGTAATATGTCCAATCATAGTCGCTACATTATGCTACACTTCCTTTGAACGAGTACAGTATGCAACAATATCGGAAGGAGACAGGATTGCGATTGGAATTGTGGGAGATGATCATACCCTCAAGGAGATTTTTGATCAGGAGCGATTTGAAGTTTATAACATTACGGAAACAGTGGCCGAAAAGTATCTGGAGGATGGAGTGATTTCTTCTTATATACGATTGACCAGTCCGCCTGAGTTGATTACGGTCAAATATGAGGACGAACAAAAAATCACAAAAGCTTATCTGGATGCATATCTGACAGGAACAGCACCTGCAAGAATAAGAGAACAGCATATGATCGGAATGCTTGAAGGAGCAGAACGTTCAGCAGGTATTCCTAATTTTGCAAAATTATCCATGGCTATAACAGGGACGTGTATATCCGGGTTGTTGTTAATGACGTTGCTGGGTAAGAAACGACGTGAAATTGCTGTACGAAGCAGCATTGCCGCAAAATCGGGATTAAGTATGATTGCACAGGATCTGATCATTGTGACGGTACTGCTCACATTCATTTTTTTAATATTATATGGATATATTTATTTTATACTGAAAGTATGATTGCATGGCATCGGAGGAAATATGAACCTGTATTTAACTTATGGAAAATTGTTAAAGTATCATAAATGGAAGGTACTTATTTCCGTTGTTTTGATGATGGCAGCGTCGATTTTGCTGACAATCCAGATTCGATATATAGAGATGATGGAGGTTATGCGGCTGGAACATATCATGACTGGAGAGACAAAGGTCATTCTGTATCAACAGATACAAAATAGCAATCAATTTGAAATTATGAAATTATATCTAAACGGAATGGCTTTTTCTATTATGGGCATCAGTGCATTAGGTACGTTGATGTTAATCCGGGTGGTCGAGGAAAAATCGGTGAGAGAGAGGATTTTATGTGCCCCGATCAAAAATTGTGAACTAGCTGCCAGTGAAGCACTGCTCCCGCTACTCCAGCTTCCGGTGATATGGGTGATCCATACCATTGCGGCCGGCATATTAATTGGAAGTACACTGTTAAGTATCCAAGGACTTTTGATGATTATGAACATACTGATGCTTTCTGTGGCAGGTATTGGATTTGCTTTTTTGATACCACGGGTTACAAAAGATGTGATTACGATGAGAGTGACTTTAATCGCGGCAATAGCAATTATGTGTTTTATCAGCGGAGGATTTATTCCGGACTATCTTCTCGGGAATACAACAAAGGATTTTGCGGTATTTACGCCTGTGTATTGGTATATCAGGGCGAATGACTTGATCCGCTCCTTTCAGTTGCCCGAGATATCTTCACTGGTGGAGATTATCAGGTGCTTTTTTATGCAACTGATATTTGCAGTGATGTTTTATGTTGTTGCATACGCTGATCGAAAACGAAAGGAGTAAGTAACAGGAGGTTGGACATATGGATGAACGAAAGATGTTTTTCATATATAATCCGCGTGCCGGTAAAGGGCAGATCAAGGGTCATCTCATGAAGATACTGGATATTTTCGCAAAGGAAGGATATTTGGTTACTGTATATCCTACCAAATATCCAAGAGATGCCATTGCGGCAGCAGAACGAATGGGGAGCGAGTATGATCTGCTGGTCTGCAGCGGCGGTGACGGTACACTGGATGAGGTAGTAACAGGAATCATGAAAGGAAATCACAAGATTCCCGTCGGATATATTCCAGCAGGAAGCACCAATGATTTTGCGAACAGTCTGCACTTGCCTAAAACAATGGAAAAAGCGGCAGAGGTGGTGGTTCAGGATTATCGCTTTCCATGTGATATTGGAGCCTTTAATGATGATGTATTTGTCTATATTGCCGCATTTGGACTTTTTACGGACGTCTCATATGGTACACCACAGGAAGAAAAAAACATATTGGGACATATGGCCTATCTAATGGAAGGGATGAAGCGCCTGCCGGAAGTGAGTAATACCTGTCATCTGCGAGTGGAGTGTAACGGTAAAAAAATAGAAGAGGATTTTGTGTTCGGTATGGTTACAAATTCGTATTCTGTAGGTGGGTTTAAGAGTATTACAGGGAAAAATGTGAAGCTGAATGACGGATTGTTTGAAGTAACACTGATCAAACGTCCGAGAAATCCGATCGAAATGCAGGGGATCATGACATCTCTGCTGGCACAGGAAACAGATGAAAGATATATGTATAGTTTCAGGACAAAAGAGATCAAAATTGAATCAACAAAAAGGATACCATGGACACTGGATGGAGAATTTGGTGGCGAACACAAGAAGGTATGGATACAGAATAAAAAAGAAGCACTGAATATCATCGTAAAAAAGCCCCTAAAAAGGGAGGATGCCAAGTGACCGGGTCACTTGGCATTATTATGAAAAAGTATTTAAATAGTAATGTTACTATGAGTTTGTCGAAAATTTGTTATCTCTTGTTTCTATGGTCTTAGTATAGTTCACATAAATGGATAAACAATGTTATGTTAATGAATTTTATTAAAATGATTTATGAACAATTCATGAACATACAGGCTTTTAAGCCTTTTTCGGCTCCGGATAGTCGATTCCAAAGGTTTCTACGGTCATTGACTTTATTTTCTGTTCCTGAACTGGTCGGTCTGAGTAATCAACCTGTACAGAAGCAATTTTATCAACGATGTCAAGTCCCTCTGTTACTTTTCCAAAGGCGGCGTACGCACCATCCAGATGAGGAGAGGTTTTGTGCATTAGGAAAAACTGCGAACCTGCAGAATCAGGATGAGCACTTCTTGCCATAGACAGAACACCAGGCTCATGTGCAAGGTCATTTTGAAAACCGTTTTGTGTAAACTCTCCTGGAATACTGTATCCGGGTCCGTCATAACCGGTTCCGGAAGGGCATCCTCCCTGAATCATAAAGCCATTGATGACCCTATGAAAAATCAGTCCATCATAAAATCCCTTGGAGACAAGACTGATAAAATTATTAACTGTGTTTGGAGCAATGTCAGGATAAAGCTCAGCTTTCATAACATCGCCGTTTTCCATTGTAATGGTAATGATTGGATTTTGTGACATAATTGTAATTCCTCCGTATATATTATTTAAGTAACACTTTCTATTATTGTAACCAAATTAAAACTAATAGTAAAGAAAAATCCTACTTTTGGCGGATAGAAAAAGAGCGAAAAATGTGATATAATTAACCACTGTATGTATAAATATAATATATGAGGAACCAAAGCATCTCATATGTAAATAAAGAGGAGGAACCGGAGTATGCATAAGCTGGCCATAGTTGTACCTTGTTATAATGAGGAACCGGTAATTCGCGAATCGGTCAAGCAATTGACACAGGTACTTCAAGGAATGATAAACGCCGAAAAGATCAAGGCGGATAGTTTTGTGATGTTTGTAAATGATGGCAGTAAAGATCAGACATGGGAACTGATTAAAGAGGCTTATGAGAATAGCCAGTATGTATATGGGTTAAATCTTGCAGGAAATGTCGGACATCAGAATGCACTGGTTGCCGGATTGTTGACGGCCAAGGAAATGGCAGATATGTGTATATCAATTGATGCGGATCTGCAGGATGATGTAGATGTAATCGAGGAAATGGTCGATCAGTTTGAAGCAGGATGTGATATCGTATATGGCGTACGAAGTGCACGTAAAACAGATACATTCTTTAAAAGAACCACTGCAGAGGGCTTTTACAAGATCATGAGAGCAATGGGTATTAAAAGTGTGTATAATCATGCTGATTACAGACTGATGAGTAAGAGAGCATTGGATCAGTTGTCTCAATATAAAGAGAGAAACCTGTTTCTTCGTGGAATCGTTCCTTTGATTGGCTATAAAACCGAATGCGTTTATTACGAAAGAAAAGAACGTTTTGCTGGAGAGTCTAAGTATCCACTGAAAAAGATGATGAGCTTTGCCTTTGATGGGATTACATCATTCAGCACGAAACCGATGATGTTTATTTTGGGCTTGGGTTTTGCAATGGTTATGGTCAGTATCATAGCCGGAATATATGCCTTATTATCATATATATCGGGACATGTAACATCAGGATGGACGTCATTGATTTTGTCATTATGGTTTATCGGAGGAGTGATCCTGTTTGCACTTGGTCTGATTGGACAGTATATAGGAAAGATTTATATCGAGGTAAAGGAACGTCCGCGTTATAACATTGAATGTATACTAAAACATGAGGAGTAGGGATGGAGCCAACAGAAAAGAATAAAATTGCCAAACGAATCAATGTTTTCGTGGCAATTCTACAGAAGCTGAAAAAAATCAGAGATGACATGAACAAACGTATGGAACATGCATATTCACCTGCGGCGATTGCATCTTATGTTACGGTGATTGCCATGCTTCTATTGATCATGATGCTGTTTATTCCGAATTATCTGGGAGTGGCTGATGACGGATCATTGTCTAAGGTTATTAATAGTGCAGGTCTGAACTATATTCAGGATGATGTTGATGAAATCTATAATAATTATTTTGTTCGAAACTATACAAATGTATTATCTGATTATCAAAAAACGATTAAGCGTGAATCCAGTCAGATCACATTAGTTCGGTTTGCTGTATGGCTTGATAATGTAATTACAAGAGATAAATATTTTGATATGAGGTTTTTGGGATTGATTTATAGTCTTTTGTATGCCCCGGCTTTATGGCTGTTTGTAAAGCAGGCCTGTACCAGAGTCAAACGTTTTTCCGAAGGAGTAGTGATAGGCTTTTTTGGAGTCTTGATGTTCGCAGATGTTTCTTATATTACATATTTTAATTCTTTTTATCCGGAAGCATTGTGGTTTATAGCATTTATGTATTGTATAGCGGGAGCAATGGCTTTTCAGGAAGTAAATCGCGTCGGCAAAGATTTTGCATACATGATGCTCATCCTAACATCTACATTTATATTAATCACGTCTCGTCAGCAATGTGCGGTAATCGGAATACTGGTTGCAGTGTACATATTAAAACTGATGTTTATCAGGAGGCATTGGTTATGGAGCTTTGCCTGTGTCAGTATATCAATTTTGCTAATGTTTGTATCATTAATGTGTATGCTTCGCTTGGAAAATGACTTTGATGAAAGAAGCAAATTTCATGCAATGACAAGAGGTGTATTATTTCAATCCAAGAATCCAAGCAAAACACTGGAGGAGTTTGGGATTGACCCCTCATATGAGATGCTGACAGATGCGTCCTCATATGATTATCTGCCGTTGGTAAAGGCCGAAAACAAAGAAGTACTGGATGAAGGATTTTATGATCATTATACAATTCAGGATATCCTGACGTACTATGTGCGGCATCCGGGCGAGATGTTTTCTATGTTGGATGTGGCAATTAAGGCATCGTTTACAATCCGAAGAAGTTATTGCGGTAATTATGAAATTCAAGTAGGACTTCCGCCACAGGCAAAGAGTCTGTTTTGGTCGGGGTGGAGCACCTTTAAGGATGTGTCTGCACCCAAAACGATCGGATATGTGATTCTGTTGGTTGCAGGAATCATTATGTTATATGGAAAGTCCTATTCTCTGCGACCGGAGAGAGACAGGAGAAGCACCGTAATGGTTGATACGCTGATTCTGGTATTGGCCGTAGGACTGTCACAGGCAATCATTACAATTATCAACAGTGGTGACGCTGAACTTGTACAGCATTGCTTTCTGTTAGGGTTTGGGATTGATATCATGTCATATTTTGTTTTAGCAGAGATACTGCATAAACTGAACATTTTGTAAAGGAGATCGATTATGGTAAGGAAAAGTACAACAGGGTATTTAGTTCAGGATGTCGGAATATTTGCGTTGCTGGTATCTGTGTTGGTGGGAGTTCTGACAATCGTAAATGGTGATAAAACACTATATTTAGAGGGGGTTGTAATGCTTCTCGGTATCTTTATCTCCATTTTGTTTGCTGCTTACAAAATGACCAGTATTGCAATTGTCGTAGCCGGGTTTGAGGTATTGGTATACTCCGCATACAAACTGTTTATGTTGTATTCCTTTGAACAGGATATCTTGTGGATCTGTTATATCTGGATTGTTCTGCCACTTGTTTCGGTTGGTGCGATGAGTATGTTTGTCAGCGGTAGTCATCGTACAGAGACAGAAAATGATATCCTCAAGGAACAAGTAGAGGAACTGGTAATGGTAAATGCTCTTACAGGTCTGTATAATCTCAGGAGTCTATATAACGATCTGTCAAAGCAGATTTCCTATACAGAAAGAAATGGACTTCCATTATCACTTATGATCATCAGGCTGCGTTATGAGCCGGAGCTTCGCAAGGTACTTTCCAGATCACATTATGAGGCAATGGTACAAAAGCTGGCACAAATTGTGGTTGATGCAGTCCGTATCGAGGATCGGGTTTATTCATTAGATAATAACGGCGCAATCGGGGTACTGTTGACCTGTGATAAAGAGGGAACACAATTTGTGGTAAATAGAATCAAATCCAGAGTCGGTGCCAAGGAGGCGTTTGCCGGGATCACCGATGAGGCTGTTAAGGTAGATGTTAAGATAGCGACTGTACAGTATAATAAGGAAGAATATGGCGATGATATTGTTTCATTTAAGCAAAGAGCGGAAAGTGAATTACAGTATGACGTGTAAAGCCGCGATAAGAGCGATCTTCATGATCGTTCTTTTGGTGAGTCTGATGATCCCACAGGAAGTTTTTGCTGCAGAAAAAGGTGCTGAGGTTCCCAAGGGAGACATATTGATTATTTATTCTGATGCTGTTTCAGACAAGGATATGGAAGCGGTGTCTGATATGGTGGAGATACTGACCTATCAAGCCTTTCAGGTCTCATATGCATCGGCATCACAAAGTGTTGCTGTACTGGGACAATTTGATTATATTATATGTTACCATATTAACCGTTATGAAACTGCGTTTTCTAAGGCATTGTTAGACAGGAGTTCTCAAAATACCAATATCATGATTGTCGGAAACGGTCTGATGCAAGACTATCTGGAACAGTATCATGAAAATAGTTCCAGAAAACGTATGCCTTATGTTTCAGATCAAACAGAAGTCGGGAAGATATCGTATTATTTTGATACGATGTCCCAAAAAGAGGGATTGATCGAGGAGCCTGATGGATTTGTGTTTATGACGGGTGAGAAAATCGAAAAAACCGGTCAACTGCAGGTGGGCGACATAGAAGGTTATGTGGTTGCAAAATGGGATAACATCACGCACATGCCGACGAGTGATATGGATAACAATCTTGTCAAGGCAATTTTTGCAAGAGAGGTTGCACTATGGAAATGGCCTTATGAAGGGGAGCCTCATATCTATGCTCAATATATTGTCATCAATGAGGTGTATCCGTTTCAGGATCCTGAGAAGTTGATGGAAGTAATCAAAATCATGACCAGTATACAGGAACCGTTTGTGATATCTGTTATGCCGGTTTATGCAAATGGTGATTACCCGGCTATGCAGAGGTTTTGCGAAGTGCTTCGTTATGCACAGGACAATGGAGGTACCATTATCATGCATAGTCCGATTAATCAGAAAACAAGCATTGATTCTCAATTGTTGAATGAATATATCACGATCGCAATTAAGTACTACCTTAGTCAAGGGGTGTATCCAATGGCAATTCAAGCTCCAAAAGCTTGGATGTATGATGAAGAGGCTATGAACGTAATTGGTAGATTTGGTACCGTTTTTACGACAAACGAAGACGACCCGCTGGTAGAGTTTCCACGTGATGCACATACAAACAAAGTCTATCAGTATGGACATCAATGGATCGGACCTGCCATTGCACTGGATTATTCAGGAATCAGTTATACAAAGGTATACTCTACAGCTGTTTATATCAATATGTCAGAGGATCTCGACGTGATATCAGATAAGGTAAATGCCTGCAGACAATCATTTGTTCCGTTAAAGAGTCTCTGGGATATTGAACACACTTTTTGGACAGATGAGGATTTGATGAGTTATAAAAATCATATTATCATGTTGAACCATGAGCGTGTAGAGAAGACATTTGTACCTTCAGAATATGAAGAAAATTTTGAATACAAGAGAAATATCTTGCAACGTTTTTCAAAGGATTTGACGAATGAAAACCGAAAACTAATCGTAGCTGTAGTGATTGTATCAGTATTATTTTTGATATTTATACTGGTCGCCAGAAGAAACAATAGACGTAAATTCTTTTATCATGGAGAAGCGGATTCGGAAAAAGAGGAGTGAAACGATGTCTTTAGCGGATTGTTTGTCTTTATATGCCATAATAGCGATTTGGGGACTGATGTTTCTGAATATATTTCTGTCAATCGGCGGTTTTATCTACATGGTCAAGGTTGGAAAGACCAGTGGTCGCATTCCTTTAGAGGAATATCCAATGGTCAGTGTCATGGTACCTGCTCATAATGAAAGTATCGTGATCCGTAAGACTGTAGAGGCATTACTTGCCTTTGATTATCCTAAGGATCGTTATGAGATTATTGTAATCAATGATAATTCAACAGATAATACAGCAGAGGTTCTGGCTGAATTACAGGCTAGAAATCCGGATCGAAAGCTGATTGCAATCAATACTGACAATGTCGTTGGAGGAAAAGGAAAATCAAATGCACTCAATGTAGCCTTATCAGTAGCGACCGGAAGCATTATAGCAATTTATGATGCGGATAATACGCCGGCACCGGATGCCTTGATCATTTTGGTTGAGAATCTGATGACGGACGATAAACTGGGAGCGGTTATCGGAAAGTTCAGAACCAGAAACAGAAATGCTTCATTGTTAACCAGATTTGTGAATATTGAAACATTGGCTTATCAGTGTATGAATCAGGCAGGGAGATATTTTTTCTTTAAGCTGTGTACGATACCGGGAACAAATTTTGTGATCCGCCGGAGCATCATTGATGGTATGGGTGGCTGGGACACCAAGGCTCTGTCAGAGGACACAGAGATCAGTTTTCGAATATATCGAATGGGTTATTATATCAAATTCATGCCAAAGGCAGTTACATGGGAACAGGAACCACAGCTGCTAAAGCAATGGTTTAAACAAAGAACAAGATGGGCAAAAGGTAATCTCTATGTATTATTAAAGAATTTTAAGTACGCTTTTGATAAATCAGCAGGACCGATGAGACTGGATGTTTTTTATTATGGTCTTGTATATGTACTGATGTTAACCTCGTTGATTTGTTCTGATGTAATCTTTGTGTTGGGTGTCTTAGGATTGTGTCACAGTACATTGGGAGGCTTTTCCACGCTGTTATGGGGAATGGCGATTTTACTGTTTGTATTGAATGTCATGATTACATTATCGGTAGAAGAAAATGAATTTGGTTTACAAAGTGCTTTTCTGGTATTACTGATGTTATTTACATATTCCAAGATGTGGGTCGCTGTTGTTGTCAATGCAATCATATTGAGTGCACAGGATAAAATATACAATAAAGAAGTAGTGTGGGATAAAACTGAACGAATTGATGAGTCTCTGACACAAAAGCAAAAAAAAAGAGGGAAAAGGTGAGAAAATGAAAAAATTGATTACACTGTCTATTGTTCTCGGTTGTCTGGTATTTGGAAGTACAGCCAGTGTCTTTGCTTCCGTAGATACGAAGAAGGAAGATACACAAGCTGAACAGACGAAGGATACTGAAACAAAGGATGAAGAAAAATCAGGAGAAACGGATGAAAAGAAAGAGGGGGATACGGTTCCTTCGATTCCTGAGATCAGGGTTGATGATAATCCTGTGAGTCGTGAAGAAGCAATTGTTTCGATTCTGTCAGGCAATCCGGAGGATGCCGGAGAACCAAACACAATTCGTCCGACGGTCAAGAAAACGTCGTATACTAAGGATGTTTCTTTTACAGAAACCACTCTGCATGGGATTTTTTCCAGTTCAGAGGTGTTTTTTGAAATACCGGATTACTGGGATGCCGAATATGTGTATGCAGAGATTCAGTATGATGTGAGTCAGTTGGTTCAGAGTATTGCATCTTCTCTTACATTTTCCGTGAATAACGTACCGATTGATTCCTGTAGGGTTTCCTATAAAGATGGCGATGCACAGGTTGTATATGTAGAAATACCGATGGAATTACTCAAAGAAAAGGATTTTAATTCATTTGGTGTATCTGCATACGCACGTCTATATGATGAAGAAGGCTGTATTGATGATTTTTCCGGTGCCAACTGGTTGACCATATCAGAGGATTCCTATATTCGATGTGGCTATGAGGTTAAACCACATGATCATAAAATAGGCTACTACCCATATCCGTTTATGTCTACGATAGAGGATACTGGTAAAGGTCTGGCGATTGTTGTATCTGACAAGGCAACCAATGGTGAGGTGGCTGCGGCTATGAACCTGATGGCAGATCTGTCAACAGCAACCGGAAAAGAAAATGAGATCCAATTCGGATTATTATCCGATCTACCGAGTATGGGGGCTAATCGAACAATCATAGTTGCAAATTATGATAATCTGCCTTCAAATTATAAATCTATGGTTTTGGAACAGGATCGCCTGGCGGATGCCGGTGTAGTAACCTTCACCGATGATCAGTCCGGAAATCCGTTATTACTTGTATCATCCAAGGATGATGACTGTCTGTTGGAAGCTGCTTATATGTTAATGGATGAAGACAGAGTTGATCAGGAGAAAACCAATGTAGCAGTTGTAAAAAAGGGAAGCGCCGATGTTGCAATCAACTCAACGGCAATCAGCCAGATGGTAGCAGGTAATTATACAATCGCTGATATAATCGGCAGTGGCTTGACTTATGCAGGACCGTTTCATCAGGAACAATTGATATATCTCCCATTTTCTGAAGACTATTTCCTCTCTGATGCAGGAAAGGTAACACTTAAATTCAGATATAGTGATAATCTGGATTTCACGCGATCTC
Organism: uncultured Lachnospiraceae bacterium; assembly: GCA_964631375.1. Lineage (GTDB taxonomy): Bacteria > Bacillota > Clostridia > Lachnospirales > Lachnospiraceae > JAAYYM01. The sequence continues at coordinate 22,028 of CAZVYQ010000007.1, forward strand.
TTGTTTCGGTATATTGGGGTGATATTCCTGTTGCAAGTAAACGACTGACGAAAGAAAATGCGACCGGTGACGAATTGATTTTCACAATGCCTGCAGATGTCGTGGGAACGACAGCAGGGAGTATCAAGATTGCATTTGACTTGGAGATACAGGATATGATCTGTACACCAAGACAGGAACTGATGCCATGGGCGTATGTTTCTGAGGAGTCCATATTATACCTGCCAGCATCGACAGGAATTGTTCTGACGTTTGACTTAAAACCCTCACCGTTTAGAACAGACGGAAAGTTTAATGATTTGATGTTGGTGATTTCTGATCATCCGACCACCGAGGAACTGAATCTATACGCTCAGATCATTGGAATGTACGGAGAAGGTGTCGATCCATACGGAACATTCTTTGTAAAACGTTCCGGTGAGTTTACGGAATCAGACGCAGATTATAACATTATTACAGTCGGTACCTATCAGGAGAATAAATTGCTTCAAAATCTGAACAGTAAGCTGTACTTCCCATATGAAAATGGAGGAACCCGATTCGCAAGTAATGAGAAACTGATCTTGTCAGATTCCTATGCTGGAGATATAGCTATCCTACAGCTATTGGAATCACCATATGCTTCAAACCGTGGAATACTGGCCGTAACGGGCATTGATCAGAAGACACTGTCTGTTGTAAGTGACTTTATGAGAATCCGAGAGAAGAGATACAGCCTGTCAAAGGACTGTGTGTTGGTTGATTCAGAATTTAATACAAAGGCTTATCAATTCATATCAACACTCGCATCAGAGCAAGAGCCCTCACTCATGGGCAGTCTGACACAGAATAAACAGTCTCTGATCTTCACGATTGTTGCAACCTCTGTCATGCTGATGCTGTTGATTGCGGTTATTCTGGTATTGATCAGAATCAGACTATATCATAGAAATAAAGAGGACTAAACAGATGAAAAAAGTAATGGTGGTCTTTGGCACAAGACCGGAAGCAATCAAAATGTGTCCGCTTGTGAAAGAACTGAGAAAACATGATTGCTTTCATACGATTGTATGCGTTACTGGACAACATAGACAGATGTTAGAACAGGTTTTACGGGCATTTGAGATAGAACCCGAATATGATCTGGCGGTTATGAAGGACCGCCAGACACTATTCGATGTAACAACTGCCGTATTGAACGGAATGAAAGAGATATTAGAAAAGGAACGTCCGGATGTTGTATTGGTTCACGGAGATACTACGACGACATTTGCAACCGGTCTGGCAGCCTTTTATCTGGAAATACCAGTAGGACATGTAGAGGCAGGTTTGAGAACTTATGATCTTTCTGCACCGTTTCCGGAAGAATTCAACAGACAGGGAGTAGGGATATTTGCCAAATATCATTTTGCACCCACTACAACGGCTAGAGATCATTTGTTGAAGGAAGGGAAAAAGCCGGAAGGAATATTCGTAACCGGTAATACAGTGATCGATGCATTACAGACTACAATTGTACCGTCATATACTCATCCGATCTTAGAATGGGCAAAAGGTTCCAGATTGGTTATGCTGACGGCACATCGCAGAGAGAATCTTGGACAGCCGCTCTATCATATTTTTGAAGGAATCAAGAGGACATTAAATGAGGTAGAAGACGTAAAGGTGATCTATCCGATCCATCTCAATCCTGTTGTCAGAAAGACTGCAGCAGATGTATTTGGCGATCATCCGAGGATGAGAATCATCGAACCGTTGGATGTCTTGGATTTTCATAATTTTATGGATCGCTCCTATATGATCCTGACAGACAGTGGTGGAATACAGGAGGAGGCTCCGGCACTAGGGAAGCCTGTTCTTGTCATGCGTAATGTAACAGAAAGACCTGAGGGAATCGCAGCAGGAACATTAAAACTTGTTGGTACCGATGCAGATGTGATTCATAGGGAGTTCCTAAAATTATTAACCGATCATGATGCTTATCAGGCCATGAGTAAAGCATCTAATCCATATGGCGACGGAACTGCCTGCAGGCAGATTGTGGAGATTCTAGAGACAAAATTATAGGGGGAACAGGGGTATGCTTTTTAATTCTCTTAATTTCATGGTTTTCTTTCCGATTGTTGTTCTTATTTATTTTTTGTTTCCGCATAAAATACGATATATCTGGCTCTTATTTACGAGTTACTTTTTCTACATGTGCTGGAATCCAACCTATGCATTATTACTTTTAGCATCTACCTTGATTTCATATTTTTCTGCTCTTATGCTCGAAGGAACAAAGATTCTGTTTAAGGGAGACAGTGATCAGGAAGCTAGAAAACGTAAGGTAGCTATGGATATTGTAGTTGCATTCAGTTTTGTAACAAATCTGGGTATTCTCTTTTTCTTTAAGTACTTTGAATTTGCTGTCAGCAGTATTAATGTCATTTTGGGTAATATGCATGTACAATTGATACAACCGGGCTTTGATATCATTCTTCCGGTTGGAATATCCTTTTATATTTTTCAGGCACTTAGCTATACAATGGATGTTTACAGAGGAGAGGTTGAGGTCGAGAAAAATGTATTTCGATACGCTGTCTTTGTATCCTTCTTTCCACAACTTGTGGCAGGTCCTATTGAGCGTTCTACAAATCTGCTCCATCAATTCAGAGAGAGAAAATATTTCGATTACTTAAGAATTAGAGATGGAATCTTACTGATGCTTTGGGGTCTCTTTCAAAAGATTGTGTTGGCTGATCGCATAGCGGTACTTGTGGATCAGGTCTTTGATTATTATTCCTACTACTCGGGCTTATACATGGTAGTGGCGGCTGTATTATTTGCATTTCAAGTGTATTGTGATTTTGCTGGATATTCGAATATTGCAATTGGTACAGCACAGGTTATGGGTTTTGATCTTATGAAAAACTTTGATTGTCCATATTTCTCCAGAAGTGTAACAGAATTTTGGAGGAGATGGCATATATCATTATCAACCTGGTTCAGAGATTATTTATATATACCATTGGGAGGAAATCGGAAAGGGAAAAAACGTAAATATATTAATCTTATGATTGTTTTTTTATGCAGTGGATTATGGCATGGTGCAAATTGGACATATGTGATTTGGGGTGGATTGAATGGTTTATATCAGGTGATCGGACAGATTACGAAGGGATTGAAAAAGAGAATTAATGATTGTTTGGGAATCAAACAAGAGGTTTTTAGTGCACATTTCTTACAGATGATCATTACTTTTATTTTAATTGATTTTGCTTGGATATTTTTCCGTGCACCTTCCTTAGAGGATGCCATTGGGTATATAGGCAGAATGTTTTCGGAGTTTAATCCGTGGATTCTGTTTGACGGAAGTTTATACAATTTAGGGCTTAGTCAAATTGAGTTTAAGATAGGGATATTTGCGATTGTATTACTTCTGTTGGTAGATATTTTGCATTATAAACATTTTGAAATCAGAAAGTTTCTTGGAGAGCAACAGGTGTGGTTTAGATGGTGTATTTATGTTGTAGCAGTATGCATCCTGTTGATTTTTGGTACCTACGGATCAGAATATGATGCAAGTCAGTTTATATACTTTCAATTCTAGCGAGAGGAGTGCTTAATTTGAAAAAGATATTAAAGTTCACAATAGGAACCATTTGCTTTGTAGCAGTACTCCTGTTGGCAGTATATATTGTAGATGCAACTCTTCAGTTTAAATATGAAGATGGAGTACTGACTATGGAGGATTTTTATCAATATCCGGAGAATTCCATCGATGTACTTTTGTTGGGAAGTTCACACGTTGGTTCGAATATTGATCCAACTCAGCTGTATGAAAAACAGGGAATTGCCTCTTATGTTTTATGGGGATCAGCACAACCGACATGGAACACTTACTATTTCCTAAAGGAAGCATTAAAAACACAAAAACCGAAGGTTGTTGTACTGGAGACTTATGTAGTTGCGCAGGACAATGAAAGTACAGGTTATGGAACGTTAGTCAAGAGTATCACTGGAATGAAGACTTCTGAGGATAAATATAATGATATTGAGGTTTCTGGTTCGGATAGTTCCGTGATTGATCTGATGATGGGACTTCCTACATATCATACAAGATATACAGAATTAAATAAGATGGATTTCAGCCGCTATTTCTGGAATTTTGAGATTGCAGACAAAAGTGCTTCCAGTTGGAGTTTTGTGGCTTGTGAACCAAATGATATCAGTCATGTGATGGATACAGAACCCTTAGTGGAGAAGCATGAGATTTATTTAAAGAAAATTATTGATTTATGCCAGGCTGAAGGAATAGAACTATACCTGTATACATCACCCTACATTGTATCTGAAAAAGAACAGATGCGTTTTAACACCATTGCAAATATAGCAAAGGAGTACGGCATAGAATATGAAAATTATAATCTGATCTATGACCAGTTCGGACTGGACTATTCAACAGACTATGCAGATGCACTCGGACATATGAACGATGCCGGGATAGAGAAAACAACAAAATATTTAGGAGAACGATTGAGAGCGTTATATGATTTGCCGGAGACCTATGATAATGCGTGGTTTCAGAAGGTTGATGACAAGAGTCAGGTATACGTACTACCCAAAGCATTTGTGGGAAATGCAGAAAGTACATCTTATATAGATACAGGGATCAAGTTGTATGAGAATCCTTATGATTCGTGGACTTTGTTAGCAGATATTGATATCTCAAGAGAAGATCTTGATGACAGCGGTATCTATTTCGCGTGCTTTAATGAGAATGAGACAAATTATGGAGGACTACTTGTTCGTCGCGTAGAGGATCATTTAAATATTGTTGTAGGAAGTAATTACAGCACAGAGATAGAAATTCCTTTAGGAGACAGCATTCTTCTTGCAATTACGAAATCTCGTGATTCGTATACCATCACCGTGAATGGTGAAATTGCAAAAGGTAATTGGGAAGCTCCATATGAAGAATATAATGGCAATCTTGTAATAGGCTGTGAGCTAGATAAGGATGGCCAGGTTATTCGCAACAGTGCAGTGACTGTGAACTCTATGGAGGTATATAATGAAGTTTGGTCAAATACACGTGTAAGAAGCTGGACTGCATTACAGGAACGTAAAAAGGCGGCTGAGAGAGAACAAAAACTGGAGAATACAAACATAGAAGGTCTGTCCTATCAGTTACCGGGTAGATTTTCCGGAAATGGTAAGACAACTTATGTGGATACGGGATTGCAGCTTTACAAAGATGCTTCGGACTCTTGGACATTTTTGATGGACTTTAATACCGAATGCGACAGTGATAATAAGGTTTATGTGTCTTGTTTTGATGAGAGTGGAACAAACTACAGAGGATTGTTGATTCGACGAGATGAGGATGTCATCAATGTAATATTTGGTAATGCTACTTATTATGGGATTCCATTTTATGAGGATCATTATGCGAGACTGGCAATTGTAAAGGATAAAGATGAATATTCAATTTATGCAAACGGAACACTCTTGGCAAGCGGTATGAAATCTTCCTGTGATGACTATATAGGAACACTATTGCTAGGGGCACAGGAATCAAATGGTACAAAATTCCGAATGAGCGAGGTAACCATCAATCGCCTCGAGGTTTATGACAGAGTGTTGGATACGACTGAGATTGTGAACTGGTAGGTGTTATTTATGCGATTACTGGATCAAAAAAAACTGAATATCATTCTTGTCTGTATTATCACGATAACCTGTATTGTAAATGTGAAAAATACTGTGTCTGCAGCGGATGAGGAATTGGTAAAAGCAGTACCTGTTTATCAACTAAAAACTCCATTTGAAGGAGATGGTAATGCGGCGTATGTTGATACAAAATTGCCTCTTTATGATGGCAATATGGACGACTGGATCGTAATTGCATGCATCTCAAATAAGTTGGGTGATGGAAATAACGTGTTTTTTTCATGTTTTTCGGAAAAGGAACCTTATAGAGGTCTTCTTCTGAGAAATCCTACCAAAAATTCATATGAATTTGTATGTGGGACAACGGGATATCAGCTGGTATATAACGAGGATGCAAACTATCTAACTATTGCTGTTCAGAAGAAAGAGGATCATTATATTGTATTTTGTAATGGTGAGATTGTAAAACAATTTGATTCTGAAGCAGACATTTATACCGGGAATCTACTGCTTGGTTGTCAGACAGATGCAGAGGGTAATTTGTTTAGATTCAGTTCAACCGAAATATCTGAATTGATTGTATATGAGGGCACACAGTCTCCTTCCATTACAGCAAAAACAATGGAAGAAATGTTAGTAAGAAATAACGATACAGAGGGATCAGTTACAAAGCGTGTATTAAAAAACCGAGACTATGAAGAAGAGACTTCGTGGAGTGATGTTCTGTATCAGCTATTTCAGGAAAATGGACATGTGATTTTGTTGTTGGTAGGTGGATTTGTCGTTGCATGTATAATTGTAATAGTCTTGGATCGAAAGAGAAAGGAAAAATAGGATGCTATTCAACTCAATTCAGTTTATGATTTTTTTCCCGATCATCGTTTTATTATATTTTGCCGTTCCACATCGGTTCAGAAATGTTTTACTCTTGATTGCCAGTTACTATTTCTATATGTGCTGGAATGCAAGATATGCATTGTTGCTGGCGTTTTCAACGCTGATCACATACTTTGTAGGTCGATTGATTGGAATGATATCAGCCGAGGAGGAAGACAAACAGCGCATCATTCTAAGAAAGATATTTGTCGGAGTAGGCTTTACCATCAACCTTTCAATTTTGTTTTTCTTTAAATATACGGACTTTCTTGTGAACAATATCAATGTTGTACTGGAGAATCTGGGAGTCGAATTGGTCGAGATTCCATTTGATATTGTGTTGCCTGTAGGAATTTCATTTTACATATTTCAGGCTCTGGGCTATACAATGGATGTTTATCGTGGAGACGTACCAGTAGAGAAGAATTTAATTAAGTATGCTGTTTTTGTTTCTTTCTTTCCACAGTTAGTAGCAGGTCCCATTGAGAGATCTTCTAATTTATTGAAACAATTTGATGAAAAGCATTATTTTGAATATCAGCGTGTAAAAAATGGATTGCTGATGATGGCGTGGGGATTGTTTCAAAAGATCGTGCTTGCAGATAGAATTGCGATTCTTGTAGACAAGGTATATAATTATCCGCAATATTATCAGGGGTTTGAAATCATGCTTGCCACAATTTTTTTCGCGATTCAGGTATATTGTGATTTTGCTGGATACTCTAATATTGCGATCGGGGCCTCACAGGTCATGGGGTTTCATTTGATGGAGAATTTCAATTGTCCTTATTTTGCACGGACAGTGGCAGATTTTTGGAGAAGATGGCATATATCATTGACTACATGGTTCAGAGATTATCTATACTTTCCGCTGGGTGGCAGTCGATGTGATAAAAAGAAAAATTATCGCAATATCATGATTGTTTTCTTAGTCAGTGGACTATGGCATGGAGCAAACTGGACCTATGTGATCTGGGGTGGATTAAATGGTTTATATCAGGTCATAGGAAAGATGTTTGGAGGAGTGAGAAAGAAACTATGTGAAAAGGCCAATATTGATGTAGCAACATTCAGTCATAAAATACTCCAGTGGGTAGTCACCTTTGTTTTGGTTGATTTTGCATGGGTTTTCTTTCGAGCAAAAGACATTAAAACAGCATTTATATTGATTCGAAGAATGTTTTCATACTTCAATCCATGGGTATTGTTTAATGGAGGATTGTATAATTTGGGTCTTAACAGACTGGAATTTTGGATCACTATGCTCGGCATATTCACATTGTTAGTTGTTGATTATCTTCATTATAAAGGGATTCATATCCGTATGGAACTGGCAAAACAAGGTGTATGGTTTAGATGGCTTACATATACAATCACAGTATTTTCATTATTGATTTTTGGAATATATGGTCCAAATTATGATGCAAGTGCATTTATTTATTTTCAATTTTAGGAGGAGGAATTCAAATGAAAAAGTTTTTACACGTGTTACTTTATCTATGTCTGTTTGGATTCCTGTTTTATTGTGTAACAGTCGTCTTCGAATTTAAGAATGAATATGGTATACGTCAAATGAGAGATTTTTATCGATATGACGATGTATTTGACATTATTTTTATAGGGAGCAGTCATGTTGGTGTGAATGTTGATTCGGATATTCTGGCTGAGGAGTACGGAATAGAAAGTTACAATCTGTGGGCTGCCATGCAGCCGGCATGGAATAGTTATTATTATCTAAAAGAAGCACTCAAGACACAGACACCGGAATTGGTTTGTCTTGATACATATATTATTTCACAAGATATGGAATACAATGATTATAGTTATGCAATTTTTAACACTTTTGGAATGAAGCCTTCGCTTGATAAATGGGAAGCTATAAAGGTATCAATACCTGAGGATACCCAAATGGATCTGGCACTTGGATGGCCTACTTTTCATACCCGTTATACGGAATTATCAGAGATGGATTTTGAATGGTTTCCATGGAACTATAGTATGGGAACCAGAACGATTAATTCTGGGTATAACAGTTGTCCAATTGATGAGCCGGAAATGGTTGCGGACACTGAAACCATGTCCTTATATCCAAAGGAGGAGGAATATCTTCGAAAATTCATTGAACTGGCACAATCAAATGGAATAGATGTTTTTCTGTTTACATCTCCTTTTTCAGCAAACAAAATTGCACAGATGCGTTGTAATGAAATACAGAAAATTGCAGACGAATACGGAATACGATATAACAATTATAACAATCAGTATCATGATATTGGTATTGATTATAGTATGGATTTTGCTGATGAGGGAGGACATTTTAATAACTATGGTATTAAGAAATTTACAATGTATCTGGGAAAATATTTGAGAGATACTTATAAGTTACCTATTCGCGATAGAAAAGCAGCAGCAAAGTATAACCTACAGAAGATATATTCTAAATTAGCATATCGTTTGGAAGAGATGTTTGAGGGAAATGCAGCAAATTCCTACATCGATACAAAACAGACTTTATATGATGATCCAAACAGAAGTTGGACACTTGTTGCAGATTTTGATACAGAACTGTTAAGTGATGAAAAAGTATATTTTTCTTGCTTTGCTGAGGAGGAAAGTGCATATAGAGGACTATTGGTTAAACGAGAGGATGAAAAACTATATATTATTGTCGGAGAAAGCTATTATATTGAAACCGAGATTCCTAAAGAAGGTTATGCTCGTCTGGTGATAATTAAGGATGGGACTTCCTATACTGTATATCTAAATGGAGAATTACTACAAGATCATATCAACACCACCTGTGCACAATATGATGGCCCCCTTGTTTTAGGATGTGAAATGGACGCAGCCGGGGAGCCATATCGATATAGTGCTGCACGTATTTATGAGATGGAAATTTACAATGAAGCAATCTCGGAGAAGGATGCACTAAAGTGGATGAAGCAAGAACGTTCCAATGCAAACAATATTTATAATCAGATTCAGGAATCAGTGGAATATTATTTAGAGAAGGAGTTCAAGGGTAATGGAGAGGATCAATTCTGTGATACAGGGATTCATCTTTATGATGCTCCTGACAGGAATTGGACACTGTTGACTGAAATCGATCCCAAAGTTCCTGAAAACAGCAATGATTATGTATATTTATCGTGTTTTAGTGAGGAAGAGAATAATTATCGTGGACTTTTATTGCGGCAGAAGGATGATAAGATAGAATTGATACTGGGTAATAACTACTATATGACGATTCCGATAGAAGACACCAATACCATGAAGATCGCAGTTGTCAAGAACCAAAGTACATATACTGTATATGTAAATGGAGAAGAATATGCAGCTGATATATCCAGTTATTGTTCCTCCTATTTTGGTGATTTGTTATTAGGCTGCCAGGAAGATACAAAGGGTGAAAAGATGAGATTCAGTCCTGTTACAGTAAAGCAGCTGGAAATTTATGATGAAATGGCCTCAGAGGCTGAAATAGCAGCCTGGTAAGAAAGAGAGAGTCATAGAATGAAGTCGGGAATGAAAGCATTTATCCAACAGATCAAAAATTATTTTAGTTATAGTCAGAATGTTGTGGCATTATGTACAGCAGTATTTGCTGTATTTGTGATTTGCTTTGTGTTATTATCACCACCTCGTCCCGGTATGATGGATTTTGGTCAGTATGATTATATATTAAGTGATCTAGGATTAAGCAGAACAGAAGAGACACTGAGTCAGCCTGATGAAATGTATTTTATGAAGTTGATAGAAGAGTATCATATAGACGGATTATCAATGGAGCGGCTTTTTGCATCATCACAGACTGAGAGTATTGTGTTTCCGGTCGTTTTGATCAGTTGGATATGTAATCTGTTCAATGCATCGTTTTCAACTGTTTATTTGATGCTGGGCTATATCATTATATTAGTACTTTCTATTTATTTTCTTTTCAAATCGCTATATACGTTACTAGGTAGCCAGACAAAGATTATTTCTGTACTGTTTATTTTCTGTGTATTAAGTGGTGCCAATCTGGTTCCGTTGAATTCGCTGTATAGCGAGGGAATGATCTTTGTAACACTCATTTTGTTTATCAGTATGGTATGCAGATGCATCAGTAACGGAGAAGGAAAAGGCTTGAAACAAGTCATTTGGATGCTAATCAGTGCTTTTTTACTACTGACAGCAGGCGAATCAACTCCCTACATGATTGTTCCGATGCTTCCCCTTATTGCTTATTGTATATGGCTGAATCATCCACATGGTGAAGAACGAAGAGTCTATTATGCTGTGTCAGGACTAATCTTGCTATCTATCATTCTTCTTTGTGGAAGTCATATTAATTCGATGGCACCTGAAAAGACTAAAGAAAGGTTATATTCAGCAACTTTTAACGGTGCATTTTTATATGCAGAGAATCAAGAAAATGCACTGTCCTCTTTTGGAATTGATCCTCAATTTGCGGATGATATCGGGAAGGGATATTACTTGCCGGAAGAGGAGTATGTATTGGCTCCATATTTAGAGGAGGCAGATACGGTTCTATTCGATAAGATTACTTATGGAAAACTATTTCAATATTACATATCGCATCCACAGACATTCTTCACTTTAATGGATCAGACTTTAAAAGAAACAGGTCAGGTCAGTCATGAAAAATACATATACTTAGATGATAGAAATATTGATGGACAAAAAGAACAGGTAGAGAGGTTTGATTTTTGGCAATTGATCAGACCATTTATATTTAGATTTGGAATAACGGGTATGCTGATCTATTTTGGACTCATCTTGGCATGTATGATACTATTGATTATGTTTTTCCGCCAAAAAGACAGAAAACTGTCATGCAGAGTCTGCTACATCTATCTTTTTATTAATGCTTTCTGTATATGGAGTTTGATCATTACATTGTTTTTGTATGGGAATTGGGATATCAAAACTCGTTTGTTTACCTATATGATCAGTCAGGATATACTGTTTGTCTGTACGTTGAGCTTTGTGATTATAACGTTCAGATTATTATCGCAAAAATTGAGCCTGGATGAAAAAGATCCGCAAACGGGAAAAATTGGTGCAGGTCAGGTGATTTATGAAGAGTATTATGTTTCAAATAGTATTCTGCGTCAGAAAATCGGGAATGCATTAAAAAATGCTACTCGGTGGATAAACAGCACAATATTGAATAATAGAAAATATACGACCATTCTATTTGGCGGTTTGGCCACCATAATTATGGTATGGGTTCTCTTTTTGCCCGATCGAATCGGTGCATACAATAATGGAGACTTTGGTCGTATGATGGATTCTATGGGCATCTATTTTACAGAGTATGATCTGATTCATCAGGATGAACAGTATGTAACAAAGGTTGTTGAGGTATATGATTGGCTGGATAACTTTGATTGGGCGACTGTTACCCCGATCAGTCCCACGATGAGTCAGGTTTTTATTTCATTGATTGTCAAACTGACTGCAGGAGCGGCAGGACTACAGTTTTCAACGATTTATGCGACCATTATATATGTTATATTTATGAGCATTAGTTTTGCGGCAATTGTGTGGAGTCTCTATAAACTGGTTGGAAAGAAATCCATTATATTAGATGGGCTATTGATTGTGATATTATTCGGAAGTTATAATCTGGGATGGTTTAATTCATTGTTCAGTGAAGCCACGGAAATGGCTGGATTTTTAATGGTACTTGGAAGCAGTATATATCTGATTTCAAAGGAGAGAGGAACCTGTAACTGGAAGAATTGGGTGTTATTCTTAATCTCAGTACGTTTTTTCATTGGCGCGAAATCTCAAGTGACGATAGAAGTAGCATTTTTGGTGATATGGGCTATGATCTTAGCGATTTATCATCGCAAAAATAGGATTTATAAATGGATATTACAGATTCTGATGATTGGTATTGCATGTGTATTCTTATGTAGAAGTGCTGTGATCATATTTCAGAAGGACAGTGCCATTTCTTCACAGGATACCATATATTCTTCTATTTTTTCAGGAGTATTGCTGATTGCAGATGATAAAGAACAGGCATTACAGGAACTAGGTCTAGATACCAGCTTGGCAGTAGATGCAGGAAAGAGTACTTATGCCGATAAATCTGAATTCTTTTGTGCTCCTCGTACAGAGAAAGCAGAAGAGATGATTTATAGTAAAGTGAATACATTTAAGGTGCTGAAATGGTATCTGGTACATCCAGATAAATTGTGGATTATGATGAATCAGGCAGCAAAGGAATCAGCTGCAACGATGCCTGATTATTTTCTGTACGTTGGAGAAAAAACAACGCTCCCTCATAGAACGGTATCAAAGTTTAATATTTGGAGTGCAGTCAGGGCAAATGTGACGCCCAAGACATTTATTGCGTATATTTTATTTTATGGTATATTATTTACGCTATCGGCTATTCAGGTTTTTTCAAAGAAAAGCGATGCGAAACGCAGACTACTCGGTATGTTCTACATTGTGATTATGTGTATGGGAATTGCTCAGTTCCCGCTGTCTGTAATCGGAAATGGTTTTACTGATAATATCAAGCAATTATATGCTTTTAGATTAATCCATGATGTAGTCTTTGCGATTGCGGTTTTTTGGTTAGGCTGTTGGATTTATGGTAAAGTGAGACCGATCAAAGGGATGAAAATGGATGAAAGTGAGGAACTGTTAAAAGATGAATTGTAGAAAGAACTGGTTTTATAACTTCTGTATTGCTTTCTCCGCAATCGGATTTCTATATATTATTGTGTGTGGCTTTATGTCATTGGGGAAGGGACAGGAATATTCCTATTTTCCGAAGGGACTTTTGATACTGGGTCTATTTATAGTCTGGATGACAGCTCAGTTTTCGGCGGTCGTATCGGCAAAGTTTCATTTGTCGGAAGTGTTTGCTGCCCGTAAGGTTTGGGTTAGAATCACGGAGGGAATCATAGTAATTATAGTTTTGGCGGCTGCATTATATGTAAGACTCTATATGATTAACTGGATATCTGTTCCACCAAAAGCCGATTATAAAACCTATTTTGAAATTGCCCAACTGTTACATGAAGGGACGTTACAGAAAGCGGGAAAGGGTTATTGCGATTATATTGCCATGTTCCCACATGTATTGGGTTATTCCTTTATATTGAGCAAACTGTTTGACGTTGTTGGAGTCAATGTGCAGGCAGGCTTATACTTAAATGTTTTCTTTTCCATGGCTACGATTTTGATTACATATAGAATTGGAAGGAAGCTTGGTGGACGAATTACAGGTCTGGTAGCATTGGTGGGATGTGCATTTTGGCCATCACAGGTGATGTATATCAACATATTGTCTGCAGAATATTCCTTTACCTTCTTTTTGTTTTTATGTGTGTGGCTGTTTATATCATTGGTGATGGATTATGGAGCCGATACCAAGCATTCCGTCAGAGGCTTTACCTTACATCTGTTGTTAGGAGCATTGATTGCCATCGCCGCCGCGATCAGACCGATGGCACTGATACTTTTGATTGCGGTCATTTTGGTTTTGATTCCGCAAAAGACCAAAATGCCTGTTGGAAAAAGCATTAATGATATTCCCTTAACAGTGAGAGCATTGGGAAAGGGATGGATTCGAATCATACTGATATTGATACCGTATTTGATTATTTCAACGGTGGTTACGACGAATGAAGAACTTGCAGTTAACCGTACGCTGCCATCATCCAGTGCTTCCTTTGGATACAATCTGTTGGTTGGCTTGAACACCGAATCTGAGGGAGGCTGGAACCAGGAAGATAAGGATCTGCTGTATAATACTATGGAGGAGACCGGTTCGGCTACACAGGCACATATTACTTGTAGAGATCTAGCATTCACCAGGCTGATCATTAATCCCAAGGGAATATTTAATCTGTTCATTCTGAAATATGAGTTACTGTGGGGAAATGATGATTATGGTGCGACAACGAATATCATGTTTTTGGCAGAAGATGATCGGCTTCCGGAAGAACTGGAAATGCTGCTCTATACGATAAGAGACTGGAATGATGTAGTATATGTGATCTTTATCTTTCTGGGTCTGATTGCCTTGATTTACATGTGGAAAAAGGATGGAAATTGGTCTGTTCTTTTAGTTTTGTTATATCTGGGAACTGTTGCGATGCATCTGATGGTGGAAACACAGAATCGATATCATTATTTTGTCATTCAGGCCTTTATTATCCTTGCCGGAATGGGACTTCAGTTTATTTTCAATGATGCGAAGGAGCAGATGAAGCTTCGGGAGAAGCAGAAGGAAGAACAGACGGTCATCGAACAGATTGAAGAAATGGAAACCAAGCAGATTCAAATGCTAGATGAAAAGAAGGCGGAGTTACAAAAGGAAGTTATGGCAAATGTTTTTGATATGAAGCAGGCACTTGAAAATGGTCATGTTAAGATGACGGTATCACAGGCTTATCGTTCTGAGGAGAATCAGGATACAGATTCTGCTCAAACGGAAGAATAAGAGGTGTTGTATGGATGAACAGAGACTTCGAACAATTCAAAAGATATTGACGATATGTTTATGTGTTCTGGCATTGGTTGTTGTCGGGAGTGTTTCATACTATGTCTATCTCAGTATGAGACCACAGCAGGAAATCGAAGAAGAACAGCCGGTGGAACAGGCGGGATTGGCGGA
Source organism: uncultured Lachnospiraceae bacterium (assembly GCA_964631375.1). GTDB lineage: Bacteria > Bacillota > Clostridia > Lachnospirales > Lachnospiraceae > JAAYYM01. Next base: position 37,185 of record CAZVYQ010000007.1, read on the forward strand.
TGAAACGACGTTTTTACCGGATCATTGTGATCTGTATACTGAAATGCCGGATATCTCTTTTCTGGATATAGAAGGTAAAGAAATCAAAGTGTCCGATTTTAGAGGTCAGAATCTGGTGATCACTTTTTGGGCGAGTTGGTGTCCGGATTGTCATGAGCAAATGGAGATCATGCAGCAGTGCAAGGAGATTGTGGATAATCAAGATGATACAACATACATATTGATTGATAAGCTGGATCATGAAAAAGAGACAGAAGAACAAGCCTTACAGTACCTAAAGGATCATAATATCACCGTTCCGACCTATTTTGATGATGGGCTGAAGGCCTATGACATGCTGGGAATGCACAATGTTCCGACTACCTTTTTCATTGACTCACAGGGAATCTTAAAAGCATGGTCAGGCATACAGATTAAGAAGCCCTCTGTGTTTGAATCCTATCTGTCAGACTGTCTGAACGGAAGTGATGTGATGACCCAGCAGTTTATTAATACAGGTATAACCGATGAAGCGGGAGGGATACACAGTGTATATGAACCCAATTCAGTTCAATCAACGATGGAATCTTCGGTTTTGAGCGAATCTCAGGGTGCAATGCTGGAGTATGCATATTTAAAAGGAAACAAAGAACTGTTTGACCAGACATGGAAATATATAGAAGATAATATGTGGACAGATGGGATGATTTCATGGCAGACGACAGCAGGTCAGCCTGACCGCGTCAATGCTCTGATTGATGATTTACGAGTTTATCATGCCTTGGAGGAAGCTGAGGTGCTATGGGGTGGATACGGTCAGATCCTTGCAAACTATCGGGAGAATATTAAGAAATACGGAATTCAGGACGACTGTTATTATGATTTTTATGATTTTAAAAATAAAGAGAAAGCAAAGCGATTTACTTTATGTTATGGTGATCTGAAAACGATGAAACAGTTGGCAGAAGAGGATTCTGATCTGCAGGCAGCATATGATCATACAAGTGAAATTATCACAAAGGGCTTCATCAGTAATGATTTTCCGTTGTATTACAGTTGGTATAATTATGCTAAGGAACGTTATGAGATGACAGATCTGAATACTTCGGAGGCAATGGTAACTGCATTGCATCTGGCAGAGGTTGGTAACTTGAGTCATATCACAGTCGAATGGATCAGACAACAACTGAATGGAAATGGTATTAAGGCCAGATATAACGTTGCAGGAGAGGTGGTTTCAGGATATAATTATGAATCGACAGCAGTGTATGCTTTGGTGGCTATGATTGGTCGAGAAATCGGAGACGATGAAATCACAGGAAAAGCACTTAAGAAGATGGAGAAGATGAGAATCAACGACACTGCTCTGAGTTATAATGGAGCATTTGGTAATGAGGATGGATCTGGTATCACATCCTTTGATCAGATTATGCCAATGTTAGCGTATACTTATTGTGAAAAGTAGGCTGACTGAGTACAAAATTGCAGAGTGACATATAGGTGTATATTATGGTATACTAATAATAATTTGGTTCAGAGGAGAATGCCATGAATAACTACAAGATGTCGGTGGTTGTACCCGTATATAATGAAGAGCACAGTATCAAACCGTTTCTTGATCGGACAGAAAAGGTCATGGAAGACCTGGGATGCGATTATGAGATCATTTTCAGCATGGATCCAGGCAAGGACAGAACCTATGAAGTGATCAAAGAGAATATGGAACGTAATTCTCATATTCAACTGATTACGATGAGTCGCAGGTTTCGTCAGGCAGCTGCTACCATGGCAGGTGTATTGAATTGTACCGGAGATGTCTGTGTAGTAATAGATGTAGACCTCCAGGATCCACCGGAAGTCATACCTGAGCTCGTAGAAAAGTGGCAGGAGGGTTATGATGTAGTTTATGCCCAGCGTATTGATCGTCAGGGAGAGACTAGGATCAGAAAGATCATTGATTTGGCTGCCTATCGAGTGATAAATTACCTTTCATTGGTAGAAATACCGGTGGATACAGCAGATTTTCGACTGATTAATCGCAGGGTGATTGAGGAGATCCGAAAAATGCCGGAAACCAATATGTTCTTCCGTGGCATGGTTTCTTACATCGGTTTTAAACAGACTGCAGTACGATATCACAGAGAAGCTCGTGAGGCAGATACGAGTAAATATAACAGATTATGGGGAGAATTCCGTATGGGATTTCACGGTATTTTCTGTTTTTCTTCAAAGCCGCTCGAGTATGTTACTTTCCTGGGGGCATTTATCACAGGAATTGGAGGACTCTTAACGGCTGTTTATGCATTTCAAAAGGCTTTTTCCAAGAAGAAGGGCTTATCCGGTACAAGTGTGTTAATCTGGCTGATCGGAGGATTACAGATTTTTGTTTCCGGATTGCTGGGTGAGTATGTGACGAGAATTTACGATGATGTTAAGGGCAGACCGAGATTTATCATCGATGAATTTGATAAAAACGATGGAAAGAAGGAGAAATAGTATGAAGTATTTTATTACCGGCGGTGCCGGATTTATTGGTTCCAATATGACGGACAGGCTGTTGTCTGAACCGGAAAATGAGGTCGTGGTATATGACAGTCTGGTAACAGGTAGGATGGAGTTTTTGGAGGAAGCACAGAAAAGCGACAGATTTACTCTGGTTCAGGGTGACACACAGGATCTCGATGCACTCACAAAGGCAATGAAGGGCTGTGAATTTGTTTTCCATTTTGCCGCCAATGCAGATGTTCGTATGGGCTGTGAGCATCCACGTAAGGATTTGGAGCAGAATACGATCGCTACCTATAATGTTTTGGAGGCAATGCGGGCAAACGGAATCAAGAGAATCGGATTTTCTTCTACAGGTTCAGTTTATGGTGAAGCAGAGGTCATTCCTACACCGGAAAATGCACCCTTTCCTATCCAAACCTCATTATACGGAGCATCTAAGTTGGCATGTGAGGGGTTGATTGCGGCGTATGCAGAGGGCTTTGGATTCCAGGCATATATCTTCCGTTTTGTTTCGATTTTGGGAGAACGTTATACACATGGTCATGTATTTGACTTTATCAAGAAATTGAATACAGATCCTACGAAGCTGCATGTATTGGGAAATGGAAAGCAGAGAAAGTCTTATCTGTATGTGAAGGACTGTATGGAAGCGATTCTGACAGTTGTTCGTAATACAAATGAAAAGGTCAACATCTATAACCTTGGAACAGACGAGTATTGTGAAGTAAATGATTCTATCGGTTGGATTACTGGTAAGCTGGGTCTGACACCGGAACTTGAGTATGAGGGTGGCGAACGTGGCTGGATCGGAGATAATCCATTTATTTATCTGGATACCAAAAAGGTTCGTTCACTTGGGTGGAAACCCAAATACAGTATTTCTGAAGGCGTTGTAAAGACAGTGGAGTACCTGCAGGCTAATCCATGGGTATTTTCAAGAGAAGATTAGTTTCTGTTTGAAGGAAAATCAATTCAATCAGTGAGAAAATAGTTAAAAGGAGACAAATGAAATGATAATCGCACGCAGTCCACTTAGAATTTCACTTGGCGGAGGTGGAACAGATCTGCCTTCCTACTATGAAAAGCATGAGGGATTTTTGATTTCAGCTGCCATCGATAAATATGTTTATATTACGCTGCATCAGACATTTGATCAGGAGATTTTATTAAAATATTCAAAATATGAAAAGGTACAATCGGTTGATGAGGTACAGCATCCTATCATAAGAGAGGCTTTAAGAATGCTGAATATCACGAGCCCGAATTTGGAGATTTGTTCTATGGCAGACATTCCGGCAGGAACAGGTCTTGGTTCTTCGAGCAGCTTTACAACTGCTTTGCTGCGTGCCTTACATTCCATGAATGGAAATATTGTCAGCACTAGGACTTTAGCAGAAGAGGCTTGTGAGATCGAGATGAATCGTCTGCATGAGCCGATTGGAAAGCAAGATCAATATATCGCTGCTTATGGTGGTATTACCTGTATGAATTTCCACAAGGATGGGTATGTATGGGTGGATCCGCTCAACATTTCAAAGGAAACCATGTATAATCTAGAGGATAATCTGTGTCTATATTTTACGGGCTTTTCACGTTCTGCCGGTAGCATTCTGGCTGAGCAGGATAAAAAGAGCAAGGAAATGGACGCTGAAATGATCAAGAATCTGGATTATGTCAAGGATATGGGATATCAGAGCAAGGCGGCATTTGAGAAGGGTGATCTGGATACATTTGCCGATATCATGAATGTTCATTGGCAGTATAAGAAAAAGCGTTCCGGCGGTATGAGCAATCCGCAGATTGATGAGTGGTATGATCTTGCCCTGAAGAATGGCGCTATGGGTGGCAAGATGATCGGTGCCGGCGGTGGTGGATTTTTAATGTTCTACGCAAAGGACAAGATTAAGCTTCGTAAAGCATTGAGTCATACAGGTATGTCAGAGGTCAGATTCAGATTTGAAAAGGAAGGATCCAAGATCTTATGATAAAGCCGGAAGATATGCAGGTAGTGGTTCTTATGGGAGGCTTGGGAACCAGATTGAAGGAGTTTACTGCAGACAAGCCGAAATCCCTTGTTGAGGTAGAGGGAAAACCATTCTTTGACTATCAGTTAGATCTGATGCAGCTATGGGGCTTTCGTAAGTTTGTTTTTCTGATTGGCTATCGTGCAAACATGATAGAAGATCACTATGGAGACGGTTCTGACAGAGGCATTTCCATTCAATATTGTTATGACGGCGAGGAACTGCTTGGAACAGGCGGTGCAGTCAGACGTGCCTATGATTTGCTGGAGGAAGATTTTATCCTGATGTATGGGGATTCCTTCATGGACATTGATTTTGACGAAACCCTATATCGTTATGACAAGGGAAAACAGAACGGTATGCAGGGACTGATGACGGTTCTGAAGAACAATAATCAGTTTGACAAGAGCAATGCGGTTGTACGAGATGGACAGCTTGTTTTATATGACAAGCATCACCCGACTCCTGAGATGGATTATATAGATTATGGAATCTGTATCTACGAGAAGCAGTTGTTTGCAGGCTATCAGGCAGGATGTAAGTTTGATGTGGCCGAGGTGCAGCATCAATTGTCTGTGAGTGGAAAAATGGTTGCACATGTTGTAACAAAAAGATTTTATGAGATCGGAAGTCCCGCATCTTTGGCAGAGTTTAAGGGATATGTCAGAAGACGTTTGTTGGAAGAGCATCCCGCAGTTTTTTTAGATCGAGATGGCGTGATCAATGAGATTGTTTTCAATGAAGACGCAGAGCAGATGGATTCTCCCTTGAGGATCTCGGAGTTTCAATTGCTTCCGAGAGCAATTGAGGCGATTCGTATGATTCGGGAAAAGGGTTATTATATTTTCATTGTAACCAATCAGCCTGCAGCAGCAAAAGGGAAGGTATCCCTGACTGGGCTCTATGATATCAATACACATTTTGTGAATCTGTTAAAGGAACAGGGAACAGAGGTAGATGATATCTTTATGTGTCCGCATTTTACGAAGAAGCTGCCGATGGCAAAGGAAGAGTTTCTGATTCAGGAATGCGATTGCAGAAAACCCAAGCCTGGGTTATTATATAAAGCAAAGAGAAAGTATCATCTGGACTGGGAGAACTCTTATATGGTCGGAGATTCCTATACAGATGTGGCAGCAGGTCAGGCGGCGGGAGTGAAGACGGTATTTATCGGCGGGTTCAAGTGCGATACCTGTAAACGTCTTGACGGCAAGCAGCCGGATGAGATCATGAAAGATATTTATGCCTTCGCGGAATATTTACCGCAGGCTTAGATATACTCGGATGATAAAAAGATACATCCGAAGCAATATGTCTTGTTTGTGCGAAGAGAAAAGGAGGAAGCAAATATGGACACAAAGGCTTACATTGAGCAGTACCTGAAGGAAACACAGGAGATCGTTGAAACAGTTTCCAAAGAGGAGATCGAGAAGGGTATCGAGATCCTGAAGGCAACAAAGAGTAATGGAGGACGTTTATTTATCCTTGGTGTAGGAGGAAGTGCGGCTAATGCATCTCATGCCGTGAATGATTTTCGTAAATTAGGCGGCATCGAAACCTATGCACCGACAGACAATGTATCGGAACTGACAGCCAGAACCAATGATGAGGGTTGGGAGACTACCTTTACGGAATGGCTGAAGATTTCAAGAATCTGTGCTCAGGATACAATCATGGTGTTCTCAGTAGGCGGAGGCAGCGAGACTACGTCCCTTAATATAGTCAATGCACTGAAGCTGGGTAAGGAAAAGGGTGCAAAGATCATTTCCATCGTATCGCGTACAGGCGGTTATGCAAAACAGGTATCAGATTCCTGCGTTTTAATTCCGGTAGTGGCCGAAGAGAGAATCACACCACATGCCGAGGGCTGGCAGGGAGTTGTATGGCACTTGATGGTAAACGCAATCAGATAACCGATGGAGGATGAACAGATGCAATTTGAAGACTTGAAGATTAAAGTATTTGCAGACGGTGCAGATATTGAAGGGATGAAAGAGGAATACAAAAAAGGTTTTGTGACCGGGTTTACCACAAATCCTACTCTGATGAAAAAAGCAGGCGTTAAGGATTATGTGACCTTTGCAAAAGAGGTTGTGAAGGAGATTCCCAATCTCCCGATTTCACTTGAAGTATTTGCAGATGATTTTGAGACAATGGAACAGGAAGCAAAAGTCATTGCTGCTCTTGGAGAGAATGTATACATCAAGATTCCGATTACTAATTCCAAGGGAGAATCAAGCATTCCATTGATTAAGAAACTGTCAGCCAAGGGATATCAGTTGAATGTAACAGCAATTATGACACTTGATCAGGTTCGGGCAACAGTCGATGCATTTGCAGACGGAACCAAGAATGTAGTTTCTGTATTTGCAGGACGAGTACTGGATACCGGAGTAGATGCAATGCCTCTGATGAAAGAAACAGCAGCCATCTGCAAGACGAAACCGGGAACAGAATCACTCTGGGCAAGCTGTCGTGAGGTATACAATATCATTCAGGCAGATCAATGTGGTGTGGATATCATTACTGTTACCAATGCGATTTTAGCAAAACTGCCGATGCTGGGCAAGGATTTAACAAAACTATCGCTTGAAACTGTTCAGATGTTTGTAAACGATGGAAAGAGTCTTGGGTTCTCGATCTTGTCTTAATGAGTTGAGTGATTAGATAAATGGAGTGGAAGTGTAACTTTGAGCTTACCACTCCTTTTTACTATATAAAATTTCATGCCGTAATAATCCACAGAGATCATACGCAGAGTTTTACAGGGAGAAGTGGAGGATATGTTATTATGAGTGCTTTTGTTGAACTAAAGGATGTCAGAAAGACCTATCAAATGGGAGAGATCGTGATCCATGCAGTAGATGGAATTGATTTTGAGATTACGAAGGGTGAGTTTGTAGTCATTGTAGGTCCATCCGGAGCAGGTAAGACGACGGTCTTGAATATCTTGGGTGGAATGGATACCTGTACGAGTGGCTCCATCATTGTAGATGGATCTGTGATCAGTGATTACACCAAAAGACAACTGACAACTTATCGCCGTGATGATATTGGTTTTGTGTTTCAATTCTACAATCTGGTTCAAAATCTGACGGCACTGGAAAATGTAGAATTGGCATTACAGATCAGCAAGAATCCGTTGGATGCAGAAATGGTTTTGAGAGAGGTGGGGCTGGAAGATCGAATGGGGAATTTCCCTGCACAACTATCGGGTGGAGAACAACAGCGAGTTGCGATTGCCAGAGCACTTGCCAAGAATCCGAAGCTGCTGCTCTGCGACGAACCGACAGGTGCACTGGATTATAGTACAGGTAAATCAATCTTAAAACTTTTACAGGATACATGCCGTGAGAAGGGAATGACAGTGATCGTCATCACACATAACTCTGCCATCGCACCGATTGCTGACAGGATGATTAAGGTTAAAAACGGTAAGGTTAGTTCTGTAACACTCAATGAGCATCCGGTATCGATTGATACAATTGAATGGTAAGGATTTATGAAGAAAAAAGCACTTCGAAAAGATTTTTATATGGAGATCAAAAAAAGCCTGAATCGATTTTTTTCTATATTTCTAATCGTTGCTCTTGGTGTGGCTTTTTTTTCAGGTGTTCGTGCGACGCAACCGGATATGCAGATGTCTGCCGATGCATTCTATGATCAGAGTATGCTCATGGACATCCGTGTATTGAGTGAGCTTGGTATGACAGAGGGAGATCTCGAAGCTATCTCACAAATAAGAGGTGTGAAGCACGTCATGCCCTCTTTTTCACAGGATGTGTTGTGTGACACAGATTCATCACAACTGGTAGTGAAGTTAATGTCTGTTCCGGATAAACTGAATCTGATTAGCATACGAGAGGGAAGACTACCGGAGCAATCAGGTGAATGTCTGGCAGATCATGAATTCATAGCATCAACAGGTTATCAAATCGGTGACAGCTTTACTGTGAAATCAGGCACAGAGGATGCGACAGAGGATATTTTAAATCAGAATACCTACACAATCGTAGGTATTGGAAGTACTTCTTATTATTTGTCCTTTGAACGTGGGAGCAGCCCAATTGGGAGTGGCGATGTAGACAGTTTTTTGATTCTGGTGCCGGAGGATTTTAATCAGGAGGTCTATTCAGAACTTTATATATCGGTTCAAGGGGCTGATGCACTGCTCAGTTATTCAGATGAATATGATGATCTGATCGAGAAGGTTACGGATCAGATAGAAGCGATTGCTGATGTACGCTGTGAGATTCGATATCAGGATGTAGTGACAGAGGCAAATGATAAGATAGCGGACGGCGAAGCTGAGATTGCAGATGGTGAACGTAAGGTGGCGGATGCAGAGCAGGAACTACAGGATGCTGACAGGATCGGTGCCATTGGAGAAGTATTTCCGCTGATTTTTTTCCTGGTAGCCGCACTTGTGTCGTTGACTACAATGACCAGAATGGTGGAGGAGGAACGTACGCAGATCGGGACTCTGAAGGCACTCGGGTACAGCAATCTGAGTATCGCAGCAAAGTATCTGGTCTACGCACTTTCGGCAAGTCTTTTTGGAAGCCTGTTTGGACTTGTAGTTGGACAGAAGGTTTTACCACCTACGATCATCAGTGCCTATGCTATATTATATGATAACCTGCCGGTCGTCGTGGCTCCTTTGAACTTAAAGTATTCCGTTACTTCAACCGTTGCAGCGGTGTTGTGTACGACGTTGGCAACATTACTTGCCTGTTATAAGGAACTATTGGCATCGCCTGCAGTTTTG
>CAZVYQ010000007.1:46563-85367 GCA_964631375.1 uncultured Lachnospiraceae bacterium
GTTGGCAACATTACTTGCCTGTTATAAGGAACTATTGGCATCGCCTGCAGTTTTGATGCGACCTGTCGCTCCAAAAGCAGGAAAACGAGTATTGCTGGAACGTGTGACTATTATATGGAAGCATTTGAATTTTACTCAAAAGTCAACGATACGTAATCTGATCCGATATCGTAAGAGATTTTTCATGACGGTGTTTGGAATCGGAGGCTGTATGGCACTGCTATTGGTTGGATTCGGACTCAAGGATTCAATCAATGCGATTGGGCAACTTCAGTTTGGTGTGGTTCGTTTTTATGATGCCGAGATTACCATTGAGGAAGATGCTACCGATGTTGAAAAGGAAGAACTGTATCGAACACTTTTATCTGATAGCAGAGTAGAGGAGCAGATGTATGGAAAGCAGCTTGCCGTAGATATCAGAGCCAATAACACAACGAAAAGCGGATATCTGGTCATACCGGAAAACAAGGAGACAATCAGTGACTTCATTACTCTTCGTGATCGCGTTACACATGAACCCTATTCCATGGATGATGAAGGTGTTGTGATTACAGAGAAACTGGCAACACTTCTAAAGGTCAAGAAGGGTGATACCATTACCTTAAAGGAAGACGAAACCTCAGATATTCAAGTAGCAGTATCTGAAATAACGGAAAATTACTATATGCATTATATCTATATGAGCCAGTCTTTATATGAAAAGCTGTATCACCAACCGATTGCATATAATCAGATTTTCATGAATAATGTCAAAAACGATGAAGTAACTGAGACTGCTATGGGAACAGATTACATGGAGATGGATTCAGTTGCAGGAATCAAATTTTACAGAGGTATGGCAGAACGGATTCACGATATGCTGAAAAGTATGGATACCATCATTTGGGTTTTGGTAGTTTCTGCTGCCATGTTAGCTTTTGTTGTACTATATAATTTGAATAATATCAATGTGAATGAGCGTAAACGAGAGCTTGCAACACTCAAGGTGCTGGGCTTCTATGACGGTGAGGTCAGCAGCTATGTCAATCGTGAAAACGTGATATTAACAGTACTGGGAGCGGCGGTTGGACTCCTTCTTGGACTTATCATGCATCATTTTGTCATCATAACCGCAGAGATCGATCTGATGATGTTTGGACGCGATATCAATCCGATCAGCTATGTTTACAGCATTTTTCTCACCTTTGCTTTTTCAATTATTGTGAACTTCGTCATGTTCTTTAAGCTTCGCAGAATTGATATGATAGAATCCCTGAAAAGTGTAGAATAGGCGAATTTTCGGCAATTCTTAACAAAAAATAAAATAAATATGAAATAGTGAAATTGTTGGGAATATCACTTGACAAAGAAAAAGTCGAGTGGTATTTTATTGGTAGAGTGTTAGCACTCTACTCGAGCGAGTGCTAACAAACATAAAGGATGTGAAGGAATGGCAGATCTCGGAATTGAAATGAAGCTGGATGAGAGGAAGAAGAATATTTTATTTGCCATCATCCGAAACTATTTGGAAACAGGAGAACCGGTTGGCTCCAGAACGATTTCCAAGTATGAGGGCTTAAATTTAAGCTCGGCAACCATCCGAAATGAAATGGCAGATCTCGAGGAACTTGGTTATATCATGCAGCCGCATACGTCAGCGGGACGTATTCCATCCGACAAAGGGTATCGATTTTATGTAGATGCCATGATGGAGGATAAGGAGCAGGAAGTCAATGAAATGAAGGAAGTGCTGTTAGAGAAAGCAGATAAGATGGAAAGCCTTCTCAAGCAGGTAGCAAAGGTACTGGCAACCAATACGAATTATGCAACCATGATTTCTTCGCCGCAGTATCATCACAGTAAACTGAAGTTTACACAGCTGTCCAGAGTCAGTGAAAATCAGATTCTTGCAGTTATAGTAGTTGAGGGTAACATCATCAAAAATGAAATGATTACGGTTGAAGAACCACTGGATGATGAAACACTGCTGAAGTTGAATATTTTATTAAACAGCAATTTAAACGGTTTGAGCATCGATGAGATTAATCTCGGTATCATATCAAAGATGAAAGAACAGGCAGGAATACACAGTGATCTGGTAGGCAGTGTGATTGATGCCGTCGGAGATGCAATCAAGGCAGACGAGGATCTTGAAATCTACACGAGTGGAACCAACAATATATTTAAATATCCTGAACTTTCGGATAATCAAAGAGCCAGCGAGATCATCTCGGCATTTGAAGAAAAGATTCAGTTGACTGATTTGGTACATGAGACTCTTGCAAAACAAGAAGGCGAAGGTAATAAAGGAATACAGGTATACATCGGAAGTGAAACACCAATTCAAAATATGAAGGACTGTTCAGTTGTAACGGCAACCTATGAATTAGAGGAAGGTGTACAGGGAACGATAGGAATTATCGGACCGAAGAGAATGGACTATGACAAGGTAGTTTCAACACTCAAATCACTGACGAATCAATTGGATACATTATATAAGAAGACATGACGGATAGAGTCATACGAAAGGAGACATAGAAAGTGTCAGAAAAGAAACAGGATGTGGCAGAGGACATGGCAGAAGATATATTAAAGGAACCATCTGCAGATGAAGTCGATAAAGAGCAGAAAGATGCCAACAAGGTAGATGAAACTCAGACAGATGAGGACGTGTCTGAGAAAACAGAAGACGAAGCGGCAGAGGCTCAAACAGCCGATATGCCGGAAGAGAAAAGCAAGAAAACGTTTCGGAAGAAAGACAAGAAGGACAAAAAGGACGAAAAGATCGAGGAATTGACGGATCAGGTTAAGCGTCAGATGGCGGAGTTTGATAACTTTCGTAAACGATCCGAAAAAGAAAAATCAGCGATGTATGAAATCGGTGCAAAAAGCGTGATCGAAAAGATACTTCCGATCGTAGATAACTTTGAACGCGGTTTGCAGTCGATGTCCGAAGAGGATGCGGGAACTCCTTTCGCGGAAGGCATGCAGATGATTTATAAGCAGTTAATGACCAGTCTGGAACAAATCGGTGTTACACCGATCGAGGCGGTCGGAGAAGAATTCAATCCCGATTTACACAATGCAGTGATGCAGGTGGAGAGTGAAGAATTCGAAAGCGGAGTTGTGGCACAGGAACTGCAAAAGGGATATAAATACAGAGACTCCGTAGTAAGACACAGTATGGTTGGAGTAGTACAATAAATTTATCTTAGGAGGACAAGAAAATGGGCAAGATTATAGGAATTGACTTAGGAACAACAAACAGCTGCGTGGCTGTTATGGAAGGTGGTAAACCTACCGTTATCGCAAATACAGAAGGAGCAAGAACAACACCGTCAGTCGTAGCGTTTACAAAGACAGGTGAGAGACTGGTAGGCGAGCCTGCAAAACGTCAGGCAGTCACCAACTCAGAAAAGACCATTTCTTCTATTAAGAGAGATATGGGTACTGATAAGAGAAGACAGATAGATGAAAAGAAGTATTCACCACAGGAAATCTCAGCAATGATTCTACAGAAACTGAAAGCAGATGCAGAGAGCTATCTCGGTGAGAAGGTTACAGAGGCAGTCATCACAGTTCCCGCATACTTTAATGATGCACAGCGTCAGGCAACCAAGGATGCAGGTAAGATTGCAGGTCTTGATGTAAAGCGAATCATCAATGAGCCTACAGCAGCAGCACTTGCATATGGTCTGGATAATGAGAAAGAGCAAAAGATCATGGTTTACGATTTAGGCGGTGGTACATTTGATGTATCCATCATTGAGATCGGTGAGGGCGTTATCGAGGTTCTTGCAACTTCAGGTGATAACAGACTCGGTGGAGATGATTTTGACCAGAAGGTTACAGATTACATGCTGGCTGAATTCAAGAAAAATGAGGGTGTAGATCTGTCAAATGATAAGATGGCACTTCAGAGATTAAAGGAAGCAGCAGAGAAAGCTAAGAAAGAGTTGTCATCAGCAACAACAACCAATATTAACTTACCGTTTATCACAGCAACTGCTGAGGGACCAAAGCATTTCGATATGAACCTCACACGTGCGAAATTTGATGAATTGACACATGATCTCGTTGAGAGAACGACTGTACCTGTTCAGAATGCCCTCAGAGATGCAGGAATATCAGCATCAGAATTGGGTCAGGTATTATTGGTAGGTGGTTCTACACGTGTACCTGCAGTACAGGATAAGGTAAAACAGTTGACAGGCAAGGAGCCTGCAAAATCATTAAATCCCGATGAGTGTGTTGCACTTGGTGCTTCCATCCAGGGCGGTAAGCTTGCAGGAGATGCAGGTGCGGGTGAAATCCTTCTGCTTGATGTCACTCCGTTGTCACTGTCAATCGAGACTATGGGTGGTGTTGCAACCAGATTGATTGAAAGAAATACAACCATTCCTACAAAGAAGAGCCAGATCTTCTCAACAGCAGCAGATAACCAGACTGCAGTTGACATCAATGTTGTACAGGGTGAGAGACAGTTTGCTAAGGATAATAAATCACTCGGACAGTTCAGATTGGACGGAATCCCTCCGGCAAGACGTGGAGTACCTCAGATCGAAGTTACATTTGATATTGATGCAAATGGTATTGTAAATGTAACTGCACAGGATAAGGGAACAGGTAAGGAACAGCATATTACGATTACAGCAGGTTCTAACATGTCTGATAGTGATATTGATAAGGCAGTTAAGGAAGCAGCTGAGTTTGAAGCACAGGATAAGAAGCGTAAAGAGGCAATTGATGCAAGAAATGATGCAGATGCATTTGTATTCCAGACTGAGAAAGCAATGGAAGAGGTCGGAGATAAGATCGATGCAAATGATAAGACAGCAGTGGAAGCAGATCTTGCAGCATTGAAAGAGCTTCTTGCAAAGTCTGAAAATGCTGATGCTATGACAGAGGATCAGGTTGTCGATATGAAAGCAGCACAGGAGAAATTAATGCAGAGTGCTCAGAAGCTGTTCAGTAAGGTTTATGAGCAGGCAGGCGGAGCAGGTGCAGCAGGTGCTGGCCCGGATATGAGTGGATTTACAGGTGCAGGTCCTGATGCAGCAGGTGCACAGGATGCAGGCTTTAATACCGATGATGTTGTTGACGGAGATTATAAAGAAGTATAGTATTATGATGCCTGGGTAGAAAGGTCATGTGTTTCATGCTTACATGAATATACATGACCTTGAAGCCCGATTAGGCTTCACATAGACATGGTTATGGAAGGATAACGAAGATGGCAGATACAAAAAGAGATTACTACGAGGTTCTGGGCGTTGACAAAGGTGCCGATGAAGCGACGATCAAAAAAGCATATAGAGGTCTGGCTAAGAAATATCATCCGGACATGAATCCCGGAAATGCAGAGGCTGAAAAGAAATTTAAGGAAGCATCCGAAGCATATGCCGTACTGAGTGATCCTGAAAAGAAGAGACAGTATGACCAGTTCGGTCATGCGGCATTTGAGAACGGTGGAGCAGGCGGTTTTGGTGGCTTTGACTTCAATGGAGCTGATTTCGGAGATATTTTTGGAGATATTTTCGGTGATCTGTTTGGCGGCAGTCGTTCCCGTTCAGGCGGCAGGGCAAGCAATGGCCCAATGAAAGGGGCAAATTTACGTGCCAGCGTTCGCATTACATTTGAAGAGGCAGTATTTGGTGTTGATAAGGAGATAGAATTAACACTGAAGGATACCTGCAATACTTGTCACGGCAATGGAGCAAAGCCCGGAACAAGTCCGGAAAACTGTACGAAATGCGGTGGTAAGGGACAGGTAGTCTATACATCACAGTCTCTGTTCGGAATGGTTAGAAATGTTCAGACCTGTCCGGACTGTGGCGGTACTGGCAAGGTGGTTAAGGATAAATGCCCTGATTGTCGTGGAACAGGATATATTGCAAATCGTAAGAAGATACAGGTATCCATCCCGGCAGGTATTGATAACGGACAGAGCGTTCGTATCAGAGACAAGGGTGAGCCGGGTATGAATGGAGGACCGCGCGGAGATCTGCTTGTTGAGGTGGTTATTTCCAGACACCCGATCTTC
The DNA here is from genome assembly GCA_964631375.1 of uncultured Lachnospiraceae bacterium. Taxonomy (GTDB): domain Bacteria; phylum Bacillota; class Clostridia; order Lachnospirales; family Lachnospiraceae; genus JAAYYM01. The sequence goes on from CAZVYQ010000007.1 coordinate 52,586, forward strand.
CAGAGACAGGACGTGAATATTTTCTCGACCGCTCCGATTACCTTTGCACAGGCTGCACTTGGCGGTGAGATTATGATCGATACAGTGGATGGAAAGGTTATATATGAAGTGAAGCCCGGTACGACTACGGATACGAAGGTGAGACTAAAGGGCAAAGGTGTTCCTTCTCTTCATAGAAAGGATCTTCGAGGAGACCATTATGTGACATTGGTTGTTCAGGTACCAAATCATCTGACCGGGGAAGCAAAGGAGTTATTGAAGCAGTTTGACGCTGTAACCGGTGATTCCCTGCATACAGTAGAAAAGGCATCCAACAAGGCATCCAATGGCTCAAAAGAGACCGGGGAGACTACCGACGGTGCTGATAAAAAGAAAAAGGGCTTTTGGAATAAATAATACATGAAAGTGATTGAAAAACATATCATAATTCGCTATATTATAAGAGTGGGTAATGCATAGCATACTCACTCTTAAATTATGTGGGATCAAACAGGAGGTAGTAGGTATGAAGATGAAATTCGGTATTAAGGAAGTAGTAGCAACCGGAATCGGTACGGCATTATTTATTGTTCTGACGAATGTACAGGTTCCATTCGGAATTGTTCCGAACACAGCATTACAGTCAAGAGTTGCCGTAATCACTTTTTTTGCAGCTGTTTTTGGCCCAATTGTCGGCGGTATTATTGGCTTGGTAGGACATGCACTTGGTGACGCATTGTTTTATGGCGGTGTATGGTGGAGCTGGGTGTTCCCGGATGCCGTATTTGGTATTGCAGTAGGTTTGTTTGCTGCCAAATATGCAATCAAAGAGGGTGGCTTCTGCACCGGAAAGACAATCGTTTTATTTAATGTAATACAGATTGTCGGAAATGCCATTGCATGGATTTTAGTAGCTCCAGTTTTAGATATTGTGATTTATGCAGAACCTGCTAACAAGGTATTTATGCAGGGAGTATTAGCATTTATTGGTAATATCGTAGTTGCAGGTGTGTTAGGTACATTACTTTGTTTTGCATATTCAAAGATCGGTGCAAAATCCTCCGGTTTAAAGAAAGAGGAATAGTATTGCATGGATCCGATTATCGAGTTTAAAGATTATACATTTCAATATCGATCACAGGAAGAACCGACACTCCGGGATATTAATCTATCGATTTATCCCGGAGAGAAAGTTCTCATAGTGGGACCATCCGGTTCGGGAAAGTCAACTTTGGCACACTGTATCAATGGATTGGTTCCGTTTTCTTTTCCGGGAGAAGCTTCCGGAAGTTTGTTGGTCAAAGAACAAGAGCCTGGTAAAACAGGTGTATTTGGTATGTCTAAAATTGTCGGGACGGTACTACAGGATACAGATGGTCAATTCATAGGACTGACCGTTGCTGAGGACATCGCATTTGCACTGGAAAATGATATGATAGAACAGAATGAGATGTTTCGTCGTGTGGATGAGGTTGCAGAAATAGTTGATGTGAAGAAACTCCTACTGCATGCACCATCAGAATTATCAGGCGGACAGAAGCAGAGAGTATCTATGGGCGGAGTCATGATTGATGATGTTGATATTTTGTTATTTGATGAACCTCTCGCAAATTTGGATCCGGCAACAGGAAAACGGGCGATTGATCTGATTGATCGTATACAGAAAGAAACAGATAAGACGATTCTGATTATAGAACATAGACTGGAGGATGTCCTGTATCGGGATGTGGACAGGATTATTGTGATAGGTGAAGGTTGTGTTGTTGCCGATATGAAGCCAGATGATTTGTTGTCTGATGACATATTGGAAGAACAGGGTATAAGAGAACCGTTATATGTTGCTGCACTAAAGTATGCAGGCTGTCGTATCATGGCAGAAACAAAACCACAGCATATCGAATCCATGGATTTGACAGCATATCGTAAAAATGTTGTGGAGTGGTATGAACAGGCAGCATTTGTGCCGGAAGAAAATAAAAATGATATTGCTTTGGAGATTATGGATCTTGATTTTGCGTATATTTCAGGGAATCCGGTTTTGCAAAATATCAGGTTTAAGATTAATAAAGGTGAAATGCTTAGCATTGTAGGTAAGAATGGTGCCGGAAAAACGACTCTTTCCAATCTGATCTGTGGTTTTATCAGTCCCGATAAAGGAAATATCTTTTTGAACGGAAGCGATATTGCAGCAAAGTCTATTAAGGAGCGAGGAGAGGTCATTGGTCTGGTCATGCAAAATCCCAACCAAATGATATCAAAACCCATGATCTATGACGAAGTTGCACTTGGTTTAACGATCAGAGGTGTGGCGGAAGAAAAGATCAAGGAAAGAGTCAATGAGACACTGAAGATTTGTGGCTTGTATCCGTTTCGAAACTGGCCAATTGCAGCATTGAGCTTTGGACAGAAGAAACGTGTTACGATCGCTTCCATCCTTGTTATGAATCCGGATGTGATCATTTTGGATGAACCGACAGCAGGACAGGATTACAGACATTATACTGAAATAATGGAGTTTTTAAAGAAGATTAATGAGACATTGGGAATTACAATCATTATGATTACGCATGATATGCACCTGATGTTAGAGTACACGGATCGGGCAATTGTTATTGCAGATGGAGAAATGGTGGCAGATGATACACCGGCACGTGTATTGACAAATGAAACGATAGCAAAACGTGCCTATTTAAAAAAGACCTCACTTTATGATCTTGCAATCAAATGTGGGATTGAGGATGCGTCTGGTTTTGCAGAGCGGTTTATTCATTACGAGAGAAGCAAGAGGATTCACTGATGGCCAGAATATTGACTTATGCAGAAAAGAATACTTGGATTCATAGATTATGTGGCGTAACGAAGTTGACCTTTTTTCTGGGATGGTCTGTCATTGGTATGCTCACTTATGATACACGAGTACTGATTACCATGCTCATCATTAGTCTGCTCATTTTCAAGGTCTCAAAAACAGAATGGAAACAGGTTGGTACAGTATTTAAGTTTATTCTGTTTTTCCTATGTCTGAATCTACTGACGGTCTTTCTCTTTTCCCCGTATGAAGGCGTGAAAATCTATGGGACACGTACGGATCTGGTGTATTTATTTGGTAATTATACCGTTACGCTGGAGCAGTTATTTTACGAAATCAATATCATGTTAAAATATTTTACTGTTATACCGGTTGCCTTGATGTTCATTGTAACGACAAATCCAAGTGAATTTGCAGCTAGCTTAAACAGAATCGGAATCAGCTATTATATCGGATACTCAGTTGCCATTGCACTACGTTATGTTCCGGATGTACAAAGTGATTTTATTAAGATCAAGCATGCACAGGAAGCACGAGGGATCGAGATGTCTTCCAAGGCCAGATTCACAACCAGAATGAAGAACATGGCAACCATTATTTTTCCACTGATCTTTTCGAGTATGGATCGTATTGACGTGGTCAGTAATGCAATGGAGTTAAGAGGCTTTGGCAAGTATAAAAAAAGGACCTGGTATTATGCCAGACCCTTAAAAAAGAATGATTATTTCACAATTGTATTTATTATCTGCTTTGCCGCCGTTGCCTTAACGGTTACCTTCTATGATGGTTCCAGATTCTATAATCCTTTTCATTAAACAGAATGATCGAATTAGCTTTTTAGAGAACGGTTAATGGCACGAAAATCATGAAATGCCTGTCTTCCAATCTTAAAGATTTTTGGAAGATTGAGTGAATTGACACCGCCCTGACGAGGACGAAATGTGATCGGTATGTATTTCACTTTTAGGTTATTTTTCGTATAGATTACGGAAATCAGCACATTAGAGAGATTAAAATCCTTAGGAATCTTCTCAATATATTGTTCTAATGTATCCTTTTTCAACAGTCTAAAAGGGGTATTTGCATCTGTAACCGATACTCCGAAGCAAATCCAAAGTACGAATTTCAATACCTTGGTAACAAAAATTCGTGAAACACCGTCTTCACGTTTGTTTCTGTGTCCGATGATCATATCATATTCATTTCGCAGTGCCCAGAAGGCATCAAATTCTGAAGGAATCGTTTGACCGTCAGAATCTGTCTGAAAGACATAATCAGCTCCTTGTTCGATTGCATAATGATAACCATACAGAACGGTCGCACCATGACCACCGTTTTCCTTTGTCAGAGGGAGAAAAAATGGGCGAGTAGATGCGTATTCTTGCATGATTTCATAGGTTTGATCCTTGCTGCCGTCGTTGATGATCACGAGACGTGAATCATTTCCGATTCGTTCAATAATAGGATACCAGTCATCAATGACCTGCTTGATGGTTTTTTCTTCATTATAGGCGGGAATGACGATATATAACTTATCCATGTGATTGGTGACATCCTTTCATAAGGCAGAGCCTGCTTGATTATAGATACTCATCACGGTTACAGATCCTGAGTGTCTCCAGTACTTTCTTAATGTCTGCGGTTTTTGTCTTATCACAGATCAGGATTGCATCATCTGTATCTACAATAACGAGATCTTTGAGCCCGATTGTGCTGATCAGTTTATGACTGCCTTCGATGATACAGTTTTCTGTACTGATACTCAAAACATTTCCGGAAATAATATTGCCGTTTTCATTTGATTTTTTAATGCGTTCTATGGCCAGCCAGGAGCCGACATCATCCCATCCGAAATTGCCCGGTATGGTGTATATGTTCTCTGATTTCTCCATAATTCCATAATCAATAGAAATAGAAGGGAAATTTGGGAAGATACGTTCAAGAACTTCCTTTTCTGCTGAAGTGCCGATCGAAGCCTTGATGTCCATCAGTCCTTCATAGGTATCGGGAAGCAGCTGCTTAAACTTGTCCAGTATCGTGGAAACCTTCCATATGAACATGCCGCTGTTCCAAAGATATTCATCACTGGCCAGATATTCTTTGGCAAGTTCGAGATTTGGTTTTTCAACGAATTTTTCGACCTCAAAGGCAGTTCCGATATAAGCATCGCCTTTGAACTTGATATAGCCGTATCCTGTTTCTGCATAATCAGGAGTGATGCCTATCGTGATCAAACTGTCTCGTTCCTCTGCAAGTTTACAGCCTTCTTTCAATACAGACTGAAACATACTATTGTACTTAATCAGGTGATCGGATGGAAGCACCATCATTAAAGCATCTCCCAGTTTCTTTGCAATATGTGCCGCACCAAGTGCAATACAAGGTGCTGTATTACGTCCAATCGGCTCACACAAAATGTTTGATTGTGGCAGATCGGGGAGCTGTTCCTTGACCAATGCTGCATATTGTTGGTTCGTAGCTATAAATATATTGTCTATTTTCACAAGTGGCAGTATTCGTTCTACTGTCAACTGTATCATGGTCTTGCCATCCTCTGTTAAGGATAAGAACTGTTTCGGAAGATTTTTGCGACTCCTTGGCCAGAACCGTTCGCCACGTCCACCTGCCATAATCAATGCTGTTTTTTCCATAAATATTAACCTCCAGAAAAATATCTCCATCACATAGTTTATCACAAATAATCAAATTCGTATACTTTAATGTTTCGGCAAAACAGAACAGCCCCATGGGAGTTAATCCCACGGGGCTGTCGTTTCACCAGAGTTTATTTTACTTCGATTTTCCTGATTTCAGGTTCTGCCGGATCTTTTTTAGGAAACTTCAACGCCAGGATACCTTTTTCATAGGAAGCATCGATATCCTCAGGGGATACATCCGGTAGACGGAAGCTTCTCTGATAGGACTGATAACGTCTTTCTCTGCGGAGGTATTTCTTGTTCTTTTTATCATCGGATGTCTCATCGTGAACGGCACTGATGGTTAGGACATCCTGATTCAGATCAATGTTGATATCCTCCTTATCAAATCCCGGTAGTTCTGCTTCCAATACATACTCACCGTCTCTCTCAATTAGGTCAGTGTGGAAGTTGTCAGAGAATCCTACATTTGAAAAATCTGAAAAGAAGTTCTCAAATGCCTTGTCAAAAAATCTGTCCATATACAATGGTTTTGATGATTCAAATAATGATGGTGCTAACATATTAATCACTCCTTTTAAATGTTTGTTGGTGTATGTTCTTTATTGCTTCCTATGTATATGTTATACAACATATAGAACAGGTAGTCAATAGAGAAAATGTGAATTATTTGTGAAATCGTATTGTATGGGGATCAAAGTAATGGTTCAGATTAAAGCATAAGGCTTTCCTGTATATACTCGGCTTCCTCCATGCTTTGTTTGTGGAGAAGAAAATCATTGTGCTTCAGCATGCTAACAGCACTCTTTGGATCGTATACCCAGGTGCTGATACTGTCTTTTGGAATGATCAGCGGCATACGGTCATGGACATCCTTCATAGAATCATTTGCAACAGTAGTGATGATTGAAAAGTGGGGCTGTTCCTCAAGTGTATAGATTCCTGCAAGAAATAAAACATCACCGGTTTTTTGGGAAAAACGAAACTTAATCTTGGTTGGACTCCATTCGTAGAAACCACGAGTCGGGACAACACATCGGCGTTCTGAAAAATCTCTGCGAAACATTGGCTTTTCATTTACGCTTTCAGCACGTGCATTGATGATAGGACGACTGCTCCTTGGATGGTGATATCCCCAGACATAGGAGGATGCTGTCAACTGATCTGATGGGTCTGCATGTAGTACCAGAGCAGTCTCTGACGGATGAATATCGCCGGCTGCAGCGAGCTTTCTGTCAATGCTACGACATAGCTTTTCAAGTTCATCTGCCATTTCATCATCTACATAAAATCTTCCACACATGGTGTTCACCTCGTTTTACTTATAACAATCGTGGTAATGGCTATATGATCAATAGCTCCGATTATAATTGCAGTTCTTTATCCAGATTCATTCCTAACGTAATGCCGGTTCTACGTTCGCGATCTAGACCGCCAGAAACATGAGAGATTTTGTTGTCGATGTATCTGGCACGGATAAGAGAATCTTCGCCGTATTTCTGGCGAATATCATCAACGGTGTGATTCCAGCTGCTCAGTTTTTCTGCATTGAGCAGATACTGATCGGGGAGCATCTCACAGTCTTGTATTCCTTCTATTTCGTACATTCCCAGATCGAATAGATTGAGTTGACGATAATCGCCGTTCGATACTTTGCTTGTGTGTACCCCCAATTGTCGGATGGCAGTATCTCTTGCCGACCCAAAGATCCATAGCTCGGTCAACACACGGCAGGCAGTACGATATATTTCTTCTGTAATATCGGTTGCAGACAGCAGTTGTGCCTGATGGATATAGTGTTCAAATTCGTTACTTGTGATACTGACAGCAATACAGGAAACCTTGACGTGATCCTTGCGTATTCGCAAGGAGACAGTTTCACATAGAGATAATAGCAATTCCTTTGCAGTATTGATGTCTGTAACATCCGCAGGTGCAGTTACACTGTTTCCGTATCCTTTGGCATCGGCTGACTTACAGGCATAAGGAACGAGGTCGTTGCCATTGGCATAGTTCCAGATGATCTCACCGTGTGTTTTCAAATGATCCTTTAAAACTTCTAAGTCTGCCTTCGCCAATTCACCAATCGTGTGAATGCCCAGATTGTGTAGCTTCACCTGTGTGGAGCGTCCGACGAAAAAAAGCTTACTAACAGATAAGGGCCACATTTTTGCTGGGATCTCCTCAGGAAACAGAGTGTGTACCATGTCCGGCTTTTTAAAATCTCCGGCCATCTTGGATAACAGACGATTATAGGAAATACCGATATTCACAGTAAATCCAAGCTTGTGTTTGATTTCTTCGCGCAGATCGTTGGCGAAGGAGACGATGCCGCCATATAGACCTTCATAGCCATCGAATTCTGCCCATGCCTCATCAATGCTATATTGTGTGACGTGATCGGAATATTTATTCAGTAACTCCATCAATGATTTCGAAGCGGCTACATATAAATGATAATCAGGCGGAACGATGATCAGATCGGGACACTTTTTTTGTGCTGAGACGATGGCTTCTCCTGTGTTGATATCATATTGCTTGGCGGGAGTACTCTTTGCCAATACAATACCATGCCTGGAGGCTTGATCGCCGCCAACGATGGATGGGACAGTTCTCAGATCCAGCTTTTCCCCAAGTACATTGATACGATAGGCTGCACTCCAGGACAAGAAGGCACTGTTGACATCAATGTGAAAAATATATCGTTGATTCTCCATTTGGAATCCCCCGGCTTTTGGTACCTCACACTCCCCTTAAGTTCATTATACAAACATCAGTTCGAATTGTAAATGGTAAAATATTTTTTGCCTCGGCAACGAAATGGAAACAAGGAAACTAAATTAATACGTGAATTCATAATTGGTATTATAGGTTCTCACATAGAGTACCCCGTCTCGATTAAAAATATAGGACGGACCTGATTTGAGAGGGATCCTGTCAAGTGTTTTACCAGTATGTGTATCGAGCTGATACAGATAATCGTCTTCATCGGTAAAGCCATACCCACATACAATGACATCATTGATGATCTCGAAGGTAGAGGCGTTGTTTACAAGTGCATCTGATCTCCACAGAATACTCATATCTGTTAGGTCAATGGCTGTAATGTAACCATTTTTGTTAGCAGATGAACTTGCATAGGTGTTATGAAATGTTGTAACATACAATGTCTGTCCATCGATTTTTGCCCAGTTTACAGACTCCTTGATGTAATCAATATCTTCATCAATGACATCATCACCATAGTATTGAAAAGCTGCAAAATCCAAACTGTAAAGGAGTTCATGTGACTGTGGATCCAGAATATTCAGGATATCTCCTTCACTAAAATCATAGCCATAGGTGCAGAAGAGATAATCGCCGTTTGAAAAAGCCTTTGTAATCATCATGCCATACCAATCTGCCGGGATATCTGCAGGCAGATTTCCACCCTTGTCATTCTCAACAAATGGATTTGGAAGGTCGTATCCTTCTATAGACAGCCCATTTTGTGTAAACCATGCATCATCATCAGTAATGCTGTTTGCTTCCTTCTTTTTTTGTGTTAAGTTCAATTTGTTGGCTACAGGAGTTTGTGCGGCTTTTTCAGAACAGTAATACTCAAAGGAAGGTGCCGGAAGTGTAGTGGTCTCGCTCATGGGTACTGCTGATGGATCGATATCATATGTATCCTTCGTTTCATCGATACCGGATGATGTTTCGGCAGCATCATTTGTTTCAACAACAATCGGAGTAGGCTCCTCTGTTGCCGTTTCTGCTGTGGCAGTCGTTTCTTGAGCCGGCTGATCCGGTTCCTCTATTTTGCAGCCGGTGAAGACAAAAGCAGCCAGACAGCAGGATAGTAGTGTAGCGAATACTTGATTTTGATTCATTTTCATTATAACAACCCCTTATTGATTTATTTCTTAACGACCTTGACAATCTTACCACACAATTATAATTTTGTGTAGAGGTGTACATATCAAAATACTTGTCTATATATAGAGAGTTATGATAAAATCAGGGGAGAGTTCTCGTTACGAAGTAATGAGATACCCCTGATAAGAAAATCAGGGGAGAGTTCTCGTTACGAAGTAATGAGATACCCCTGATAAGAAAATCAGGGGAGAGTTCTCGTTACGAAGTAATGAGACAACCACGATGATAGGTGACCGACCATCGTTTAAAAATTCGGCTGAAAATAAAACTTTGAAACCGGAGGAAAAAAACATGAGTAGTGAAATCAGAGACATCAATTTAGCCGAATCAGGCGAAAGAAAGATCGAGTGGGTCAAGAGAAACTGTGATCTGCTTCGAACACTTGAGAAGGAATTCTCTGAGACAAAGCCATTTGCAGGCAAAAAGGTAGCACTGTCTGTACATCTGGAAGCAAAAACAGCATATCTGTGCAAAGTACTTGCAGCAGGAGGAGCAGATATGTATATTACAGGTTCTAACCCATTATCCACACAGGATGATGTAGCAGCAGCACTTGTGGCAGCAGGACTTGAGGTACACGCATGGTATGATTGTACACCTGAGGAATACAATACACATATTCGCAATGTATTAAAGGTAGGTCCCAATATTATCATTGATGATGGTGGAGATCTTGTGAATATGATGCATACAGAATTCACAGACCTGATTCCGAATGTCATCGGTGGATGTGAGGAAACCACAACAGGTATCCTCAGACTGGAGGCAATGAACAGAGACAAAACATTAAAATTCCCTATGGTTAAGGTCAATAACGCAGACTGCAAGCATTTCTTTGATAATCGTTATGGCACAGGTCAGTCCGTATGGGATGGAATCAATAGAACCACTAACCTGATTGTAGCAGGCAAGAGAGTTGTTGTAGCAGGCTATGGCTGGTGCGGTAAGGGCGTTGCCATGAGAGCTAAGGGTCTCGGTGCACGCGTAATCATCACAGAGATTGACCCGGTAAAAGCAATAGAAGCAGTTATGGACGGATTTGACGTTATGCCTATGAACGAGGCTGCTAAGGTCGGTGATTTCTTCGTAACAGTAACCGGTTGTGACAAGGTTATCGATGCAGAGGATTTTGCAGTGATGAAGGACGGAGCAATTCTTTGCAATGCAGGACATTTTGATTGTGAGATCGATATGGCCGGACTTCGTAAGATCGCAGTAGAAACACGTGAAATGCGTAAGAATATCATGGGCTACAAGCTTCCGACAGGACAGTGGATCTTTGTCCTCGCCGAAGGACGTCTTGTTAATCTGGCAGCAGGAGACGGACATCCTGCAGAGATCATGGACATGAGTTTTGCAATTCAGGCTCTCAGCGCAAAATATCTCGTAGAGCACGGCACAGAACTCACAGAGAAACTCATCGACGTTCCTCGCTCCGTAGACAACGACGTAGCAGTCCGCAAATTAGCCTTTCTTGGCAAGCACATCGACACGCTTACTCCTGAGCAGGAAAAATACCTCAACAGCTCAGCTGTGTAGGAGATGAATCGGAGAACTAGTTTTCACAATAAAATGTCTAAATCAGTAAGTCAGGCAGAGCGTGGCAGTACGGTTCTTTGAGGTAAGCCTAAGGAGTTCAAAGACATAAAAAAACATGGAAGCACAATCTTCCATGTTTTTTTTATGGCTGAGAAGGACGACGCGTCAAAAAGAATCACATTGGCATTGTCAGACTGACGTCCGTCCGTTTACACTTTCTATAACCCACTTTTGTCCACATGCTCCGCATTGACCTCATGATTCTTATAAGCTGCCACTAGAGTCTGAATCTTCTCACTCGGATTCAACAGATCACTGATCGAAGCATCATGATTCAACGTATCGATCAGATAAGCAATATACTTACTCATATCACAGTTAATATAATAAGGTCTCTCCAGAAGCTCCGGCGTCTGATAAACCAGATTTGTTGTCAATACCTTATCGATAATACCTGTCTCATAAGCCAGGTCAAACTTCTTCAATCCATTTGTAAACAATCCGAACGTGGAAGCAATGAAAATTCTGCCTGCATTTCTTTGCTTCAATTGTCTTGCAACATCCAAAACACTCTCGCCGGAAGAAATCATGTCGTCGATGACCAGCACATCCTTGCCCTCAATCGAACTGCCAAGGAACTCATGTGAAATAATTGGATTATGTCCGTTTACGATCTTTGTATAATCTCTTCTCTTATAAAACATGCCCATATCCAGTCCAAGGACATTAGCGATGTAGATCGCACGACTCATACCACCCTCATCCGGACTGATGACCATCATGTGATCAGAGTTTAATGTCAGATCCGGTACATTACGTAGCAGTCCTTTGATAAACTGATAGGCTGGCTGGACTGTTTCGAATCCATGAAGAGGTATTGCGTTTTGCACGCGTGCATCATGGGCATCAAAGGTAATAATATTGTCTACACCCATGTGAACTAACTCCTGCAGAGCAATGGCACAATCCAAAGACTCTCTGGCACTTCTCTTGTGTTGTCTGCTTTCATAAAGAAAAGGCATAATAACCGTAATACGTCTGGCTTTACCCCCCACAGCAGCAATGACTCTCTTTAAATCCTGATAATGATCATCAGGAGACATATGATTTTCGTGTCCACATAAAGAATATGTCAAACTATAATTTCCTACATCTACTAATAAGTACAAATCTGAGCCACGAACAGACTCATTGATGATACCCTTTGCTTCACCTGTTCCAAATCTTGAAACCTTAGCATCCAGTATATAGGTGTTTCTCTGATATCCTGAGAAAGCCAGGCTGGATTTATGTTCATTTTCCCTTTCTGTTCGCCAGTTGACCAGATATTTGTCAATTTTCTCTCCGAGTGCTTTGCAGCCCTCCAGTGGAATCATACCCAGGGAACCCACGGGAATGGTTTCAAGATTACGCTTTTCTTCGCGTTTTGGCATAAATGTCCTCACTTTCCGGTACACCGTTAATGAATACTTTGATTACCGACTTTGTTAAATTTTTTCTTTAACCGGATATCCTCTACCTCAAACTTATAGATTTGATAATATCCGGAGATTCTCGAAAAGGTTCTCTCAGAATATTGCTTAGCCAGATTTTCCAACGAAAGATTCGTTGAGATGATCGTGGATTTCTTTCTGAGATTTCGTTCGTTCAATATCAGAAATAACTGTGAAGATACAAAAGAATTAATTGTTTCTGTCCCAAGATCGTCGATGATCAGCAGATCACAGTCAAATATATGCTCATGAACGTCTCTGATTTCCTCCGATGCATTATAGGAATGAAACGTTTTTTTTGCAATTGCATCAAATAATTGAAATGCGGTAAAGTAGATAACAGAGTGACCGCTTTCAATAAGCTCCTTTGCAATGCAGTTTGTTAAAAAAGTCTTTCCGACACCGACATTTCCATAGAAAAAAAGATTGCGGTAATCGGAATCAAAGGTTTTGATATAATCCCTGCATTCATCCACGATGTGCTTCATCAGTACAGTCTCGGACTGATTATAATACTCGTAAGAGAAATTGTCAAAGTTCTCTTCGGCAAGGACATTTTCGATATTAGATTGTGTATAAAGAAACTGTATAACAGCCTGTTTCAAACAGTGACATTTCTTTCCGTTGATATATCCGGTATCCTTGCAATCAGGACATTGATAGATCGGATCCAGATATGTGGACGGAAATCCGTAATCACTTAACAGTTTTGCTTTTTGTGCGGTCAGAGAGGACATTTCCTCCCTCATTTCTGACAATGCCTTTTGATCACCCAAGATATATTTCTTACCCTGTTCAAGTGCTAATCTGGAAATGGCAGAATCAATATCTCTATATTCCGGAATCAGATCATACACTTCATTACGATGTTCCTCTAGGAGGTGTCGGTTCTGTAACTGAACACTCTCATAGTTTCTGAAAATGGTATCATACTGCGAATTTGTGAGTGCCATGATTTATCTCCCTAAATGATCAGTTACTGAGAATTTCCTTTTCCAATTCAGAATAATTATAAGAACGCTGATTGAAATTATTGAACTTGTTTCCTGTTCCAACAGAAGAAACATTGTCTCTTGTGCTCGCAGCAGCCGTCTTGCTGTTTTTAAATTTGTCATCAAGTGCCTGAATGTCGGTATAGTGCTTTACGTTGCTCTGTTTCCAGCTCTTTAGGATCGTATCGGTATATTCAAAACTGGATTTATGAGTGGACTTCATAGTTCTGTTACATGCCTCGATGATAATGGGGGTATCAAATCCATATACATCAATCCACTTTTTAATAAAATCCATTTCAGAATTAACAGGATTTCTGCCGGACAGTCCTAATGCTTTTAGAATCTCATAAATCTCTTTCCGGTACATGCCAACATTTTCCTTTGCTTCGTCGACAGTGGTAATTCCACTCTCAGCCCATGCAAGAGCTACTGTTTCCATATACCGCATACTCTTCTTCTTAATATTAACACAATACTCAATTAAATATTCAATTAATTCGGCTGAAAATCCAAGAGAATCATACATATACAGCAATGATGAAATCTCCGTGCTGCTGAGGGTTTTGCCAATATATTGTTCTGCAATAAACAGAAGCTGGGAAATATCCTCCTGATTTTTGAAAGCTGCCAGCTTGTCCAAAGAATAGGAAGGCTTCGCGGGCATTGCCAGTATATTATCCTTCTGTAAAAGTACAGGCTTTTCAACAAGTACAGCAGCAGGAGCCTCAGATACTGCTGCGGACTTAGCAGAGGAATTGATATCGTGGATGCGAATGCCAACTAAGTTTTTGGAGGAATCAAAATCCAACGACAAGAGTTTGTTTTTCTCCCAATACTTTAGTGCGCGGAGAACATCCTTCTCTGTATAATTAAAGTAATCAGCAATGATGGATACAGAAATGGGGCGATTAGAGGACATACATCTTAATAAAAACAGATAAATTTTAATCTGTGCATCATTTGCATCCTTCATATGTTCATCGATAAACCTGTTGGACACAAGTGTGGCATCTATACAACAATCACTATAAAGTGTTATCTCACCCATTCTCTCACCCATTCTCTCAAATCTTACTTGAGAACGTGTCCTCAAGCAACATGAATTATAGCACATCTTCTCCAAAAAACAAACCTTTATTTTGCCCGAAAACCCAGTAATTATAAGGGTTTCGGGAAATGTGGAAGATGTGGATAATGTGGACAGAAAAAAATGAAAGTATTATGTCTAGTTGTTTTACCCTCATGTTTAACAGGAAACTCAAAAAAACTGCAAATGATTATGTAAATTAAAAATCCACATGGTTTTTGAAAAGAATTTCAAAAAATCATGTGGATAATGTGGACAGTTTACTTTCCAAGAAGGTTTTCTCCGACTTTTACGATATCTCCGGCACCCATAGTTATCAACAGATCTCCGTGAATACAATTTTCTAAAAGAAAATTTTCAATTTCATCAAATGAGGAGAAATAATAGGCATCTGTGCCAAGTTTTTGTATCTCACATTGCAGATCCTTGGAACTGATTCCCAAAGTATCTGTTTCGCGGGCGGCATAAATATCTGCCAGTACGACCTTATCGGCAAGTGAGAGTGCAGCAGCAAAATCATTCATCAAAGCCTTGGTACGCGAGTAGGTATGAGGTTGAAATACACACCATGACGTGCGATGAGGATAATTCTTAACAGCTGTCAGAGTCGCCTTGATCTCTGTGGGATGATGTGCGTAATCATCTATAATCGTAACGCCGCCGATCTCGCCTTTGTATTCAAAACGTCGATCGGTTCCGGAAAAGGTCAAAAGCGCTTTTTTGATGACAGGCGGTTCGATGGATAATAAATCAGCCAGAGCAATAGCAGCAAGAGCATTTGTTACGTTGTGTTCACCGGGAACGTGCAGCGATATTGTTTCGATGACACTTCCGTCCCTTAGCAGATCAAAGGTGGGATGTGCATTTTCCTGAAAAGTTATGTTGGTAGCACTATAGTTGGCTGATTCGTGAAGCCCAAAGGTGATTACCTTACAGGATAAATCCTTGGTGAACTCCTCGCAGTGATCAATTGCAGCATTGATGATCAATGTACCGTCTGAAGGGATCAGCTTTGCAAATTCATGAAAGGAATTGCGGATATCGTTGATATCTTTAAAGAAATCAAGGTGATCAGCATCAATATTCAGGATAATACCGACCTTCGGAAAAAAACTCAGGAAACTATTGGTATATTCACAAGCCTCTGTTACAAACAATTCCGATCCACCGATACGGAAGTTACCATTGATGGATTTTAGAATGCCTCCGATGGATAATGTCGGATCTGTGTCTGCTTCCAGTAGGATTTGAGAGATCATGGAAGTTGTTGTAGTCTTTCCGTGTGTTCCGGAAACTGCAATCGGTGTTTGGTAGTTTTTCATGATCTGCCCCAGCAGCTGTGCACGTGTTAGCATTGGAAGACCGCGACGAACCACTTCGGCATATTCAGGATTATCTGCATGAATGGCTGCGGTATATACGACCAGATTATAATCATCTTGAATATTTGAGGACCTTTGTCCATAAAATATTTTAGCCCCCTTTTGTTCCAGTGCTTCAGTCAGCTCGGAGCGTTTATGATCAGAGCCGGATATACGAAATCCCTCCTGCAACAGAAGCTCTGCAAGACCACTCATGCTGATGCCGCCGATGCCGATAAAATGTACATGTATGGGTTCTTTAAAATTGATTTGGTACATATATGATTCCTTTCGCTTCTATAATATATATATTAAAGTCATATTTTTTTGCTCATATGATACAGTATACCATTCTAAGAAAAAAAACAACAGAAAAATGCATCTACGATATCTTGAGAAATGTATGCATAAATATACCATATTTGGCTAAATTGTACCATAATGAACGAAAAACGGACAAATTATTGTAATAATTGTTCACCTTACGAGGAAAGTATGTTATACTGTTATAGTGCAATACACAAAAAATAGTTCAGAGGTGATAGCATGATTAAAAAGGAAATGATCGCAATGTTGCTTGCGGGGGGACAAGGTAGCCGGCTGGGCATCTTGACTTCAAAGGTTGCTAAACCGGCAGTATCATTTGGCGGGAAATATCGTATCATTGATTTTCCGCTCAGCAATTGTATTAATTCAGGTGTTGATACAGTAGGTGTATTAACACAGTATCAACCATTACGACTGAACACGCATATCGGAATAGGCATTCCGTGGGATTTGGATAGAAACATTGGTGGAGTCACGGTGCTTCCGCCATATGAAAAGACTGGAAACAGTGAGTGGTACACAGGAACAGCAAATGCTATTTACCAGAACATGGATTATATGGAAACCTTTCATCCTGAGTATGTTTTAATATTGTCAGGAGATCACATTTATAAAATGGATTATGAAGTCATGCTTGATTTTCACAAAGCAAATAATGCAGATGTTACGCTTGCTGCAATGCCGGTTCCGCTGGAGGAGGCAAAACGATTTGGTATTGTGATCACAGATGAAGATCGCAAGATCGTTGATTTTGAAGAAAAGCCTGAGAATCCACGCAGTAATCTTGCTTCCATGGGTATTTACATATTCAACTGGAAGGTTCTGAAGCAGGCATTGATCGCCAAGGCTGAACAGCCGGCACTTGATTTTGGAAAACACATCATTCCTTATTGTCATGAAAATGGTGGACGACTTTTTGCATACGAGTATAACGGATACTGGAAGGACGTTGGAACTCTGAATTCATACTGGGAAGCCAATATGGAGTTGATTGATATCATTCCTGAGTTCAATTTATATGAAGAATACTGGAAGATCTATACAAAGAGCGACATTCTTCCCCCACAATATATCTCCGGAGACAGTGTTGTTGAGAAGTGTATCATCGGAGAGGGTGCCAATATCTATGGAAGGATTTATAATTCCGTTATAGGCTGTGGCGTTACAATAGGAAAGAACACAGTTGTAAGAGATTCCATTATCATGAACGAGGTAGTTGTGGGTGATAATTGTGAATTGAATAAAGCCATCATAGCTGAAAATGTAGAGATTCGGGACAATGTACATCTCGGTGTCGGTGAAGAGGTTGTTAATGAGACCGATCCACATATTTACGCACATGGAATTGCAACAGTTGGCGAGAATTCCGTGATTCCCTCGGGAGTCAGCATTGGGAAAAATACGGGGGTCTCGGGTAAAACTGAGCAGTCCGATTATGAGGGAGGCGTACTCCAGAGTGGAAAATCCTTGATTAAGGCAGGTGATGAGGCATGAGAGCAATAGGAATTGTACTGGCTGGCGGAAATAGCTTCAGAATGAAGGAGTTGTCCAAGAAAAGGGCAATATCGGCAATGCCGGTAGCGGGAAGCTACAGAAGCATTGATTTTGCACTTAGTAATATGAGTAATTCACACATTCAGAGGGTAGCCGTGTTTACCCAATATAATGCCAGAAGCCTGAATGAACATCTGAGTTCTTCAAAATGGTGGGATTTTGGACGTAAACAGGGTGGTCTGTTTGTATTCACTCCGACAGTAACGCAGGAGAACAGTTCCTGGTATCGGGGAACAGCGGACGCTATCTTTCAAAACCTTAATTTCCTGAAAAGTTCACATGAACCTTACGTTGTAATAGCATCCGGTGACGGTATCTATAAAATGGATTATAACAAGGTGTTGGAATATCATATCGAGAAAAAGGCAGACATCACGGTTGTATGTAAGGATATCGGACCTGAGGAGGATGTTGAGAGATTTGGCATCGTCAAGATGAATGAGGAGTCCAGAATCGAAGAGTTTGAAGAAAAACCGATGGTAGCAAAATCCAATACGATTTCATGTGGTATTTATGTGATCAGAAGAAGACAGCTGATCGAACTGATCGAGAAATGTGCTGAAGAAGACCGATATGATTTTGTCAGAGATGTATTGATTCGCTATAAGAATATGAAGAGAATTTTTGCATATAAATTAAAGGATTATTGGAGCAATATTGCTTCGGTTGATGATTATTTCAGGACGAATATGGATTTTCTAAAACCGGAGATCAGAAAATATTTCTTTAATGAGTATCCCGATATTTATTCAAAGGTAGATGACCTTCCGCCTGCGAAATATAATGTGGGTGCAAATATCAGAAATTCATTGATCAGCAGTGGCTGTATTGTAAATGGAACGGTAGAGGATTCCGTGATCTTTAAAAAGGTCTTTGTAGGAAATAACTGTTTTATCAAGAACTCTATTATCTTAAATGATGTCTATATCGGTGATAATACGCATATTGAGAATTGTATTGTAGAGAGTCGTGATACGATTCGAGCCAATTCGTATTATTGCGGAGAGGATGAAATTAAGATCGTATTAGAAAAGAATGAACGATATGTATTGTAGCGAGAGGATCAGTATTGTGCGGGCATGAAGAACCGCCGGCCGGGAAGGGAGACATCACGATGAAGATTACAGATGTACGTGTAAGAAAGGTTGCGAAGGAAGGCAAAATGAAAGCTGTTGTTTCGATTACACTGGATGATGAGTTTGTTGTTCATGATATTAAAGTGATCGAAGGAGAGAAAGGGTTATTCATAGCGATGCCAAGCCGTAAGGCATCCGACGGAGAGTACCGCGATATTGCTCATCCCATTAATTCGAGAACAAGAGAGAGTATTCAGAAGATCATTCTTGAGAGCTATGAGAAAGCACTCTCGGAGGAACCAACGGATACTGAATAAGCATTTAAGATGAAAACCGCGAAAAGAATGTATGTTCTTTCCGCGGTTTTTGTGATATGATATAACCCTAAACGGAACAATACAATAAAAATATCAGGAGAACAGATTATGTTCATTATTGTCGGACTGGGCAATCCAAAGAGTGAGTATAAAAACACAAGACACAATATGGGGTTTGATGTCATAGATATCCTTGCTGATCAATATAATATTGTAGCAGAGACAAGAAAGCATAAGGCCTTGTGTGGCAAGGGAATGATAGAAGGTGAACGGGTGATCTTAGCTATGCCTCAGACCTATATGAATCTGAGCGGGGAGAGCGTCAGAGAACTGGTTGATTATTACAAGGCAGATGTGTCGTCAGAACTGATTGTGATCTATGATGATGTCAGTCTGGATCTCGGTATGCTGCGTGTTCGCGGTCACGGAACAGCAGGAGGACATAACGGAATGAAGAACATCATTTTGCATCTGGGTACGGACAAGTTTATGCGAGTTCGTGTCGGAGTCGGTGAGAAACCTAAGGGATATGATCTGGCGGACTATGTATTAGGTCATTTTTCGCCTGCTGAACGTGAAATCATGGATCAGACTACGATCCGAGCAGCTGAAGCAGTAAAAACAATTATTACCGGTGGGATCGACCAGGCAATGAATCATTATAATAAGAAAAATGTGGCAGAGGAATAGGTGATACGGTGGAGGCATTGATCAAACCGCTGAAACAGCTGGCAGAGTTTGAAGAGGTCAGAACAAGACTCAAGAAATCAATTGGAATTGTAGAGGTTTCGGGATGCACCGGGCCGCAAAAACTTCATATGATCTATGGACTTAGCGATGGTTATCAGCATAAAATCATCGTTACTTTTAATGAGCAGAAAGCAAAAGAAATCTATGAAAACTATAGATTCTATGATCCGGACACCAAATTGTATCCGGCTAAGGATCTGATCTTTTATCAGGCTGATGTACATGGCAACCTGATTACAAAACAGAGAATAGACTGTTTGAAATCCATTCTGGAGCGTAAACCTGTAACGATTGTTACCACAATTGATGCTTTTATGGAGCATATCGTGCCGTTGGAGGTGATCCGGGCAAATGTTCTGGATCTATGCAGGGAGGAGACCCTGGATGTATCCGAGCTTTCAGAACAGTTAGTGACACTTGGTTATGAGAAGTGTTATCAGGTGGAAACGAGTGGGCAATTTTCCGTTCGAGGCGGTATCATTGATATCTTTCCACTGACGGAGGATAACCCACTTAGAATTGAATTATGGGGAGATGAGATCGAGTCAATCCGAATGTTTGATGTGTTGAGTCAACGTTCGGTAGAAGTTGTTGATACGGTTTCAATCTATCCGGCGACTGAGACCATTCTGACAAGAGAAGAACTGGAAGAAGGTGTACGCAGGATAGAGAAGGACGCTGAGGAAGCCTCACGGGAACTACGAAAGGAATTTAAAACTGAGGAAGCACACCGCATGAAGGAAATTGCTGCAACAATGCGGGAACAGCTGTTGGAGCTTGCAGGAGCTTGTAATATCGAGAGTTTTTCCAACTATTTTTATCAAGAACAGATATCGTTTATGGACTACTTTGGTGAAGATGCTGTTTTCTTTTTAGATGAACCTGCACGACTGGCCGAAAAAAGTGAACTGGTGGAACTGGAATTTCGAGAGAGTATGGGCAATCGACTGCTCAAGGGCTATCTGCTTCCGGGTCAGATGGACATTCTCTATTCCAGAGACGAAGTATTTTCAATGCTTACCCAAAAAAGAGCTGCTGCACTGTCCACTCTGACAGTTAAACAGGGCTTATATAAAGCATCGGCAAAATATGCGATCGATACAAAGGCGATGAATTCCTACAATAACAGCTTTGAAGCACTCATAGCCGATCTCAAACGGTATAAGAAAAAGGGATATCAAATGATCCTGCTGTCAGGTTCCAGAACCCGAGCCAAACGTCTGGCAGAGGATTTGATGGATCAAGAATTGAATGCCTTTTATACAGAAGACAGAGAACATGATATCCAGCCCGGAGAGATCATGGTTATGTACGGACGGATTTCTCAGGGATATGAATATCCGATGATCAAATTTGTGGTTATATCGGAAAGTGATATTTTTACTGTAGAGAAAAAGAAACAGAAGAAGCGGAAAACCTATGAAGGTCAGAAGATTCAGGATTTCACTGAACTGTCTGTCGGAGATTATGTTGTACATGAGAATCACGGACTGGGAATCTACAGAGGCATCGAGCAGGTAGAGATCGAGAAAGTAACAAAAGATTATATCAAGATAGAGTATCGGGACAATGGAAATCTCTATATTCCGGCAACAGGACTGGATGTCATCCAAAAATATGCTTCAAAGGATGCGCATAAACCAAAACTGAACAAACTCGGAACTTCAGACTGGGTTAAGACAAAAAGCCGCGTGAAGAGTGCAGTCGATGTGATTGCTACAGATCTGGTGGAACTGTATGCTGCCCGTAGTGAGAAAAAGGGATATGTATATGGCAAGGACACTGTATGGCAGAGTGAATTTGAAGAAATGTTTCCATTTGAGGAAACTGAGGATCAGCTGCTTGCCATCGAAGCAACCAAGCATGATATGGAAAGTCCGAAGATTATGGATCGACTGATCTGCGGAGATGTCGGTTACGGCAAGACAGAGATCGCGATTCGGGCGGCCTTCAAGGCTGTACAGGAAGGTAAACAGGTGGTTTATCTGGTTCCGACCACGATCCTTGCGCAACAGCATTACAATACCTTTACGCAACGGATGAAGGATTATCCGGTGAAGATAGAATTGTTATCCCGATTTCGGACTCCGACAGAACAGAAGCAGACGATTACGGATCTGAAAAAGGGAATGGTAGATATCGTGATCGGCACACACAGAGTCCTATCCGCTGATGTTGGTTTTAAAGATCTGGGTCTTTTAGTGATTGACGAGGAACAGCGCTTTGGCGTAACTCACAAGGAGAAGATCAAAAAACTAAAGGAGAGTGTTGATGTCCTAACATTGACGGCAACCCCGATTCCGAGAACCTTGCATATGAGTCTGATCGGGATCAGAGATATGAGTGTTCTGGAGGAGGCTCCTATGGATAGGATGCCGATTCAGACATTTGTGATGGAATATAATGAGGAAATGGTACGTGAGGCAATCTGCAGGGAAATGGCGAGGAACGGACAGGTATTCTATGTCTATAACCGGATTAATACCATTGCGGACATTACAGCAGTCATACGCCGACTGGTGCCGGAGGCAAATGTGTCTTATGCACATGGTCAGATGAAGGAGCACGAGTTGGAGCGTATTATGTACGACTTTATCAATGGAGACATTGATGTACTTGTGTCTACTACAATCATAGAGACAGGGCTTGATATTTCTAATGTCAACACGATGATCATTCATGACTCTGATAATATGGGACTGGCACAGCTCTATCAGTTGCGTGGACGTGTCGGTAGATCCAACAGAGTGGCTTATGCTTTTCTCATGTATAAACGGGATAAGCTGTTAAAGGAAATTGCTGAGAAACGTTTGCAGGCGATCCGAGAATTTACGGAACTGGGAAGCGGTTTCAAGATCGCTATGCGTGATCTGGAGATCCGTGGAGCAGGCAATTTACTCGGTGAGAAGCAGAGCGGACATATGGAAGCGGTAGGATATGATCTATACTGCAAGATGTTAAATGAAGCAGTGAAAAAGAAAAAGGGTATCCCGATCAAAGAGGAGTACTCTGTATCCGTGGATATGAATATAGATGCCTTCATCCCAGAAACCTATATTGTAAATGAATTACAAAAAATAGATGTATATAAAAGGATTGCAGGCATTGAAAGTGAACAAGAGCAGGAGGATATGCTAGAGGAGTTGACTGACCGTTTCGGAACCGTGCCTAAGTCGGTTAAAAATCTGTTGGATATTGCATATCTGCGTGTTTTGGCAAAGGAAGTGTTTGTCACTGAGATCAAGGGTGAAGGAAGAGCTGTCAAATTCAGTGTCTATGAACATGCTGCTTATGAAAATGAGAGGATTCCGGAGTTGATTAATCGATACAATGGTATGCTTTCATTAAAGGTTACGGCAAAACCTTATTTCCTGTATCAAATGCGTAAGGGTGAGACGATTAATGCCGAGACGATGCTGGTAAAATCACGAGAAATCTTAGAAGATATGCACTGCTTGGTAAAAAATCTCTATACAAACGCAAATTTGTGAGATATAATAAGGCTTGAACTAAAAAAGGAAGATTAATTTAGAAAGGATGAATATTATGTCATTAGTTACAACTACTGAAATGTTTAAGAAGGCATATGACGGCGGATACGCTATCGGTGCTTTCAATGTTAACAACATGGAAATCGTTCAGGGTATTACTGAGGCAGCAGGTGAACTGAACAGCCCTGTTATCCTTCAGGTATCTAAGGGTGCTCGTGCTTACGCGAACCACACATACCTTGTAAAGCTTGTTGAGGCTGCTGTAGCAGAGAATCCTCAGATCCCGATCGCACTTCACTTAGATCATGGTGACAGCTTTGAACTTTGCAAATCCTGTATTGACGGTGGATTCACATCTGTTATGATCGATGCTTCTTCAAAGTCATTTGAGGACAATGTAGCTCTTACAAAGCAGGTTGTTGAGTATGCACATGCTCACGGCGTTGTTGTAGAAGCTGAACTTGGTACCCTTGCAGGTATCGAGGATGAAGTTATTGTAGAAGCCGGAAATGAGAGTTATACACGTCCGGAAGAGGTTGAGGAGTTTGTTGATAAGACAGGCTGTGATTCTCTTGCAATCGCAATCGGAACCTCTCATGGAGCATACAAATTCACAGCTGATCAGTGTACACGTAATGCTGATGGTATCCTTGTTCCGCCTCCACTTCGTTTTGATGTTTTGGAAGAGTGCATCAAGAGATTACCGGGCTTCCCGATCGTACTTCATGGTTCATCTTCAGTTCCTCAGGAATTTGTTAAGATGGTTAACCAGTACGGCGGCAATATGCCGGATGCAGTTGGTATCCCTGAAGAGCAGCTGCGTAAGGCTGCTGAGCTTGCTGTATGCAAGATCAACATCGACTCAGACATCCGTCTTGCTATGACAGGTAACATTCGTAAGTATTTTGCTGAGCATCCGGATCACTTTGATCCACGCCAGTATCTGAAACCGGCTCGTCAGGCTGTTAAGGATATGGTTGCTCACAAGATCGTCAATGTACTTGGTTCTAACGGCAAGGCTTAATTAACGGATTGAAATCATAAGCCGATTCCATAAGGAGACAGTTCGTGAGAATTGTCTCCTTTGTTATATGGTCAGAAAGCAAAAGATCAATTGTCATTACGGAGGACAGGAATGAACACAGGAATTATTATTTTATTACTAGTTATAGGCATCGCACTGATTGTAAAGGGTGGTGACTTTTTTGTTGATGCAGCAGTATGGATTGCAGAAATATCAGGTGTACCAAGCTTTATCATCGGAGCAACGATTGTCAGCATGGCAACTACTTTGCCGGAGTTGATCGTATCTTTGATGGCAGCAGGAAAAGGCAGCGTGGATATGGCGGCAGGAAATGCCGTTGGCTCGGTCACTGCAAATGTCGGACTGATCATGGGTATATCGCTTCTCTGTCTGCCGTCTGTTGTGAAGAGAGGACAGATTGCATTTAAAAGTATTCTGATGATGTGTGCAATCATAGGCTTATGGATCTTCTCTCGTATGAATGGAGGAGCATTATCCATAGGGGCCAGCTTTATTATGTTGGGACTGTTTGTATTATTCATCATCGAGAATATCATCAGTACAAGAAAAACCTCCAATACAAATGAAAAGGATATATCTCAGAAGAAAGAGAAGCCGGCTGCTAAGACAATCCTCTGGAATTTGTTTAAATTTGTTCTGGGAGTAGTCGGTATTGTATGGGGAGCAGATCTGTTAGTGGATAATGGCTGTGCATTAGCAGCACTTTTTGGAGTTCCGGAAGGAATCATAGGTGTAACAATCGTTGCAATCGGGACATCGTTGCCAGAGTTAGTTACTACGATTACCGCTATTATCAAGAAACAATCATCACTGTCTGTCGGAAATATCATAGGAGCCAACATTATAGACTTAACGGTGATTATGCCACTATGTGCAGTTGTTTCAGGAAAAGCCCTTCCTGTTTCTACACAGATGGTTTCACTCGATATGCCTGCGTGTATCCTTGTATGTTTGATTGCCATGATTCCTGCTTTGATCTGTGAGCGATTCAGAAGATGGCAAGGGATTACATTGATTTCTGTCTATATTGGTTATGTGATTTATATGTGCGTGCATTTTATGTAGTGTAAATCACGGTATTCATTCATTATGCTTTCGTGTATAATAGAGATATCTATTTCAGTCTATATAAAGAGGTGTTTATGAGCAGCAACCAGAAAATGAAGAATTTTCCGATTTTTATGATATTACTTGGAGTGATTAACATTCTGGTAGAGATTTTGGTAGCAGTGATTAGAATCCTGTTAAAGGTAGTTATTACAGAACATTTCGTTATTCTGTATCAGTCACTTTCTGTAATAGAACCATACATAAAGGTGGTTGTAGAGACCTTAGTCGTCATGATCTTCATGTTTGTGATTTTTCGAACCAAGAACGAACTGGACAGAGCATTGATTGTAATCTGGGGTTTTGTCACGATTGGCGTACAGATCCTGTATTATATCTCCAGTTATCATTATGGAATGCTGGTAAATGAGATGATGAGTGATCTGTCACCGTATGAGTATGGAACCTTTTATGCCAGTACGCACGTATTCAAATATGCACCGATGTTTATCGGAGTGATCATGGGATTCATCATAACGGGTGCAGTACTGCGGGATAAGTGGCTGGTACTGGTCAGTCTGATCATCAGCATAGGCTACATAGCCTGTTATGGCACAGACGATATGATTCCTCTTGTTCTGTGGAATGGTTCCCAACTCGGACTGGTAGTCCCTGCTTTGATTTTTCATGTTACAGAATCGGCTGGGATTCTGCTGTTGGGTATCTATTGCAAAAGAAAATACACCATGGGTAAAGGAGAGACTCTATGAATCAGCTCTTGGATCAGCTAGAACCATTGGATGAGATAGCAGGCTTTCGTGTACGACCGGGTTATTATTCTCAAAATGGTGCAGTGGCTCTGACGAATGCTGTTAGCTTTACCATTCATTCACATTATGCAACACATGTAGAACTGGCTCTGTTCAAGAGAACAGAGATGGAACCTTATGCAATCATACCATTTCCGGAAAACTATAAAATTGGAAAAGTGTTTTCCATGATGGTATTTGATCTTGATATTGAGGAGTTCGAATATGCTTATCGACTCGATGGACCAAATGATCCTAAAAAGGGTCTTATTTTTGATAAAACTCGATTTATCCTCGATCCGTATGCACGTGCCGTTGTAGGACAAAGCGTCTGGGGCGTAGAAAGTGGAAACAGGGACTTTTACAAGGCTCGTGTTGTACGCAATACATTTGAATGGGGAAACGCAAAGCAGCCATTGATCCCAATGGAGGATCTCGTCATCTATGAACTTCATGTTCGTGCATTTACAAGAGCTGACTCATCAGGCGTTGCTTTTCCGGGAACCTTTGCAGGCGTGAGAGAAAAGATTCCATATCTCAAAGAGTTGGGGATCAATTGTGTCGAGTTGATGCCTGTATTTGAATTTGATGAAACCAATAACAGCAGAGAACTTGATGGAAATATTCTCTATGAATGCTGGGGTTATAATACAACCAGTTTCTTTGCACCGAATACCTGTTATTGTTCAGGTTTAGAGTACAACAGAGAAGGAAATGAACTGAAGGAACTCATTAAAACTCTGAACGAAAACGGAATAGAAGTCATATTGGATGTGGTATTCAACCATACAGGAGAGGGCAATGAACATGGTCCGTTCTATTCTTTCAAAGGTGTTGATAATAATATTTATTATTTACTGACTCCGGATGGGAAATACTATAATTTCAGCGGCTGTGGGAATACGTTGAACTGCAATCATCCGATTGTTCAGGAGATGATTTTGGAATGTCTGCGATATTGGGTTGTGAATTACCGTGTAGACGGATTTCGATTTGACCTTGCGTCTATCCTCGGACGTAATGAAGACGGATCTCCTATGAGCAAGCCACCATTGCTGCAAAGTCTGGCATTTGATCCGATTTTGGGAGATACAAAATTGATTGCAGAGGCATGGGATGCCGGTGGTCTTTATCAGGTGGGTAGCTTTCCATCATGGAACAGATGGGCAGAATGGAATGGTAGATACAGAGATGACCTTCGCAGCTTCCTAAAGGGTGATGATGGAAAAGCACAGGCGGCAGCGCTCAGACTTACCGGTTCTTCGGATTTGTATCCGCCAGAGATCCGTGGAAGAAATGCATCTGTGAATTTTCTGACCTGTCACGACGGATTTACATTGTATGATCTGTATGCCTATAATTGCAAGCATAATGAAGCAAACGGATGGAACAATACTGACGGGGATAATAATGGTTACAGCTGGAATTGTGGTGTCGAGGGTGAGACTGAGGATACACAGGTGATTAAACTGCGTATGCGTTTGATCAAAAACGCCTGCGTGGCTTTGATGTGCAGCCGTGGAACACCGATGTTCTATGCAGGAGATGAATTTGGAAATACGCAGTTCAGAAATAACAATGCCTATTGTCAGGATAATCTGATCTCGTGGGTTGATTGGAGTCGCAAGGAAAAGAATGCAGATTTATATAGATTCTTCTGTCATATGATAAACTTTCGACACCAGCATGCGGTGATCCGCCGTGATTTGGAACCCTGTTCACTTGGCTTTCCAACGGTCAGTACACATGGGACTGAGCCATGGATTCAGGAATTTAATTGGGAAAGCAAGCTGGTAGCTGTGATGTTTGCCGGAAAACGCAAGGAGGACCATAGTGACGACATCGTATATGTGGCCTTTAATGCGTACTGGGAGTCACAGACAGTAGCTCTGCCGAAGCTTCCAAACAAGATGATGTGGTATTATGAGATTAACACATATGAGGATGATTCGGTGATTCATGGGAGAGTGGCAGTAGATGATGACGAATTGATAACGATTGCCCCACGTACGGCAATTGTATTAACAGCACGATAGTCTAATCATTTGTAAAGGAGAATGGTTTGAAGGAGAAGATAAGAAATGCCCTGATCATTACATTAATTATCGTGGTAGCCGGACTGTTGTTATACCAATCATTTGGTACTATGATACCGGAGCTGGTCAGAGTACTCAAGAGTGGGAACGAAAAAGAAATTGAAAATTATCTGGCGAGTGCGGGTCATTGGGATGGATTCCTATGTACAGTTCTGCTACAGTTTATCCAGGTGATTTCCATTATCATTCCGGGAATGCCAATTCAGATTGCTGCCGGAGCAGTTTATGGAATGTTTCGTGCATCCGCATTCTGCTATTTTGGTTACGTCAGTGCAAATGTAGTTGTGTTTGTGACAGCGAGGCATATCGGAGGTTCCTTCACGAGTAAGGTCTCATCAAAATTCAAAGGAAATCGATTTACCTCCAGAATGGAGGCTGTGAATCCGGGCTTTGCAGTGGCGCTTGGCTGTCTGATGCCGGGAGTACCCAACGGGATCATTCCATATCTAGCAGCTCAGACCAAGCTTACCTGTAGAGGTTTTGCAACTGCTGTAGCACTCGGAAGCATTTTCCCAATTGTGACTTCATGTATGACCGGACATTTTCTGTTATCGGGAGATTACCTGTTCAGTATCATTACGATTGCCATTCTGTGGATATTGATCATCGTCTTGATGAAGAATCAGGATCGGATACTGGCACTTGCCGAGAGAATTAAAAATAACGCAGCAGAACGCGGTCAAGAATAGAATTGTTATATTTTTATGGAAAAGTGTTATAGTAGTATACAGATTTAATTGCTATAGTTATCATCAAAAGAAAGGTGATTCATATGGCAGGTAAATACGTACAGGATATGACGAAGGGCAGAGAACTTTCTCTGCTTGTGAAATTCTCTGTTCCTATGCTGATCGGAAATATATTTCAACAATTTTATAACATGGTTGACTCCATCATTGTCGGGAACTATGTAGGTTCAAACGCATTGGCTGCCGTCGGTGCGACGGGGTCTATTAATTTTCTCTTTTTCTCGTTGTGTATGGGAATGTCTGTCGGAATCGGGATCTTGATCTCACAGTATTTTGGTGCCGGAGATGATGAATATGTCAAACGTACCATTGCAAACACAATCTATGTGACGGCAGTTACAGCAATCGGTATGAGTATCATTGCTGTCATTTTTGCACGGCCCATTCTAATCCTGTTGCGAACACCTCCATCCATTCTGGAGGATGCCGTAATCTACATGCAGATCACCTGTGCAGGGATCATAGCAATCGGTGCTTATAATGCTGTTTCTGCTGTGTTGAGGGCATTGGGTGATTCTAAGACGCCATTGATCTTCCTGATCGTGGCAAGTTTTATCAATGTAGGACTTGATCTTCTCTTCGTGATCAGATTCGGACTTGGAGTTCGTGGTGTGGCGTATGCGACTATTATTGCACAGATCATTGCGGCCGCCGGCTCGATTATTTTTGCAAAGATTAAGATTCCATACTTCACATTTGAGGCAGAATACTTCCGATATGATGTGGATATTGTTAAAAAGTGTATCGTACTGGGCGTGCCGATTGCGTCACAGAGTGCTTTGATTGCGGTTTCCTGTATTATCCTTCAGATGGTAGTCAACGGATTTGGAGAGAGTGTAGTGGCGGCTTTTACTGCAACAAACAGGATAGAGCAATTGGTTCAGCAACCCTTTAATTCTATTGGAGCCGCTATCTCCACTTTTACCGGACAGAATATCGGAGCCAATAAACTGGATCGGGTAAAGAAGGGCTATCATAAAAGTATCATACTTGTAGCAGGCTTTAGTCTGATCATGTTGGTCTTTGCATGGGCATTTGGATACTATATTATGAGACTGTTTGTTGACGATCAGGCTGTCATCGAACTGGGTGTCAAAGCACTTAGGATTACCAGTACGATGTATTTTCCACTTGGAGTAATCTATATCACCAGAGGATTGCTCAATGGTGCAGGAGATGCATTCTATGCCATGATTAATGGATTCGTGGAATTGGCAGGCAGAATTCTCTTTCCGATCTGTCTGGTGACGATTCCATTGATTGGAGTATGGGGCATCTGGTTTTCAACCGGATTCACTTGGGTCATTACTGCAATTGCCAGCATTATCCGTTATCGTCAAGGTAAATGGAAGTATAAATCAGTCGTTCAAACTACATAAATGAAATCATTTTTTTCGGTATAAAATACCTCTATTTACAGATACTAGTTTCAACATAAGAAAATGTAAATGGAGGTTTTTTAACATGAAAGCAACAGGTATTGTGAGAAGAATAGATGATCTTGGCCGTGTGGTTATACCAAAGGAGATTAGAAGAACGCTTAGGATCAGAGAGGGTGAACCGTTGGAAATATTTACCGATCATGAGGGCGAGATCATTTTGAAAAAGTATTCACCAATCGGTGAGTTAGCACTCTTTGCACAGCAGTATGCCGAAAGTCTGGCGCAGACCTCGGGACATATTGTCTGTGTCGCAGACAGAGATCAGATCATTGCGGCAGCCGGAGGAGGAAAGAGTCTGATCGGCAAGTCCATCAGCTCACAACTGGAGGAGATCATAGAAAACAGAGATGTGATTAATGCCAGAAAAGGAGAGAGACGATATGTACCGATCCTGGAGGATGATGCCGAAGAAATCGTGGAGCAGGTCATCACTCCCATTATCTGCGAAGGAGATGCGATCGGAGCAGTTATGATTTATACCAAGGAAGAGGCTGTTAAGATGGGTGAGGTAGAGCAAAAGTTAGCACTAAGTGCAGCTGGATTTTTGGGCAGGCAGATGGAACAATAGAGTATGCAAAAAACATGGAAGATGTGCTTCCATGTTTTTTATATCGTAGAATTCCTTGGGCTTAACCTCGATAAAGGATTTCTAAACCGTTTAGTTTATTCAGCACTCATGCGGTCGAGAAGTTCGATCTTCATATCATATAGTTTCTTTGAGAGATCCACATATATATTGTGAGGATTGATCAAACGTCTTGTTTCTTCCCATAGGGTATCGAGTTCTTGCTTGCAGTACTCACGAATATCCATAACCTTGGGAGATTCATAGACGCATTCGCCGTGCTTGAAGACCGGGATCATCAACTCACGCAGTGTATAGCTTCCGGGCTGTAGTCTTGTCTTCTTCCAAGGCTCGGCAGGATCAAAGAGCAACAGAGATTCATTTTCGTTAAAGATTTCTTCTTCCAGGCAGATCAGATCAGCCTTAACCTTGTGTGAATCCTTCTCATAGACACGATAAATCTTCTTGTTTCCCGGATTGGTAACCTTTTCTGTGTTCTCTGAAAGCTTGATCTTAGGAATGAATTTGCCATCGTTACCCATGACTGCAGCAAGTTTATAAACACCGCCAAATGCAGGCCAATCCTTAGAGGTAATCAGATTGGTTCCGACACCCCATGAAGTGATGGTTGCACCCTGTGCCTTCAGTGAATCAATCAGGAATTCATCCAGATCATTAGAAGCAGAGATGATGGCATCGGGGAAACCGGCCTCATCCAGAGATTTTCTGACCTTCTTTGACAGATAGGCAAGATCACCGCTGTCCATACGAATGCCATAGAACGGCATCGGGATTCCGGCTTCTCTCATTTCTGTGAAGACACGGATTGCATTTGGCAGACCGGATTTCAGCGTATCATAGGTGTCGATTAGCAATATGCATGCCGACGGATACAGATCGGCGTATGCTTTAAAGGCAGTATATTCATCAGGAAAACTCATGATCCAGCTATGTGCGTGTGTTCCCTTGATCGGAACATCAAACAACTGTCCGGCCAGGACGTTACTGGTACCGATGCAACCACCGATCATCGCAGCCCTCGCACCATAAACTCCCGCATCCGGTCCCTGAGCACGCCGCAGACCGAATTCCATGATTCCGTCGCCACGTGCAGCTTGTACAACACGGGCAGTCTTTGTAGCAATCAGACTCTGGTGATTGATGATGTTTAAGATCGCAGTCTCAACAAGTTGGGCTTCCATAATGGGTGCAATGACTTTCACAAGTGGTTCTCTGGGGAAGATTACGGTTCCTTCCGGTATAGAGTAGATGTCACCAGAGAATCTGAAATGTCTCAGGTAATCCAGAAAGTCCTCTTCAAATATATTGAGACTTCCAAGATAACTGACATCATCCTCAGAAAAATGCAGATTCTTAATGTAATCAATCATCTGTTCCAGTCCGGCAGCAATTGCATAGCCACTGTCCAGCGGGTTGGTACGGTAAAACATATCAAAGATGACGGTGTCATTGCGGCTCTTATTCTTATAATAGCCCTGCATCATGGTCAGTTCATAGAGATCGGTTAATAGTGTCAGATTTTGATAACTCATGATCATTTCCTCATACCAACAGCAGGGTTCATGTACATGGCATGTCCTGAGTTGTGCTTTCTTGAATAATATACACATAATAAACGAATTAATCAGATAAATCAAGGCTCGACAATATTTTAA
>CAZVYQ010000008.1:0-62422 GCA_964631375.1 uncultured Lachnospiraceae bacterium
CATTTTTTGCTTTGACTTGCTCGGCTTTTGCTTTTTGGTATTGAGAGGCTGATATAGATGTTCAATACCAAATCATCTGTTGAATTGTAAATAAATGTTTGCTCTCGGCCTGCTCTCATCAAGTACTCTCACTAAAATCATTTTTTTCATTCGACTAGTTCATTCGATTAAATAAATAATTTCGTCATATAAAAATTCACACAAAATTGATTTCCTTTTATTTTTTATTGTGTATAATGAAAATAGCCCACTTATCTATACAGAAGTGGGCATGAAATCACAAATGAGGTCATCATGTCTGACAACCTGAAAACAGATGAAGAATTATATACAGAGTACCTGACTACCGGAGCACACGATGCCTTGAATTGCCTTGTGGAGCGGTATTCCAAGCCCCTGCTGTTCTTTTTGAAGGGGATTATGAAGTCGCATGAAGATGCGGAAGATATGGTGATTGAGACATTTGCCCAGTTGTTATCACAAAACAAACATTTTCGTGGGAACTCATCGTTTAAGACATGGCTGTTTGCAATCGGACGCAATCAAGCCTTGAAATTCCTACATAAGAATCGCAACACCATGCGAAACGTAGAATTGATAACCGCTGAACCAGAAGAGAAGGACGATGATCCACCTGATTTGCGTTATTCTTCTCCTGCCGTATCGCATGATTTCACACCGGAAGAACAGATTCTGAACGAAGAACAACGTCAACATACGCTTGACGCTATTACAAAGCTTCCGAATGATTATAGAGAAGCGTTATTCTTAGTTTGTCTTGAGAGCCTTACCTATGAACAGGCAGCGAAGGTCATGCACAAGAATGTGAAGCAAATCACGAACCTGATTTATCGCGGACGGGTGATGTTGAAGAAAAAGCTGGATGCAGACAATTGACTTACTCCTGTCTCTCTAGCCGGAACACTCCTTTTTGATAGAGTACCCAGATGATCAATACGGTTACAAGCGGCATTGCGTAGCCCACCAGTCGGTAGACGCCATTGCCGTAGATGAGTAGATTATAGATGGTGTGATAGGCATAGGCACAGGAAAAAATACCGACCGCACCCACAATACCGGCCTCACGATAACGTCGGAATACGCTCAGACCAATGCCGACTGTCAATGCACAGACCGTATGCATCACACCGGCTGCCAATCCACGAATCAATGTATATTGAAATCCCTCATCAACAAACTGCACTAAATAGCAACAATTCTCCAAGGTAGCAAAGCCTACTCCCACAGTAAGAGAGGTAATCAGAATATCCTCTGTATCCGGTTCAAATACTGCCATATAAAACAGAATCGGAAGCATTTTCATGATTTCCTCACCAGCCGAAACTAGATATATCGCAGCTTCATCAACAGACATCCCTGCCGCCTGCCGCAAAAACTCATCAATATAGGCAGATGTCAGACAGGTGGTCATACCAACAATCAAAAAGAGACAAAATCGTCTCGCCTTTCCTCGTAGGAAAAAGAGTGCCACACATAATGGGATTGCAATACAAACATAATAATTCTCTATATACAGCATTGTCTCACCCCCTTCTCTAAAGTAACTGCCATCAGCACAAGGACAATCGTCAGCATACAATCCATAACAAAATACATCACAGAGGGGGACACAAACAAGATCAAATCAACGATTAGAAAGACTACAGTTGACCAATAATAAGGTGACAAAGCCTTCTGTCCTGTTATTTTCGCCTGTAAAAGACCATAAGAAGCATATAATGCAAGCACAATCATACAAATGCCCCATAAGAAATTAATCACATAATTATGATCAATCAACATCCATGCCACCATATTAATAAGAACAATCACAGGAAGCACCCATAGCTTCCATGTTTTCCATAATATCATTCCTTCAATTTTCTGATGAAGACATACCGAATAAACAGAAATGAAAAAGAGAAATCCACCTACAGAGCATACATCGTATGCCGACAAATACTTTGGATACATTCCATTTTGTATGATTTGAAACAATGTCCAAAAAACAAGTCCTAGCACCTGACAAAAATATCCTCCGGCCATAAAATACAATGCACTCCGATATGGAACACGAACCGTGCGACTCTGCATTAATAAATAAAGAACCAATATAACCATCGCTGTCAATTGTATGATATTTCCGATATCCTCAAGTGTTATCATCATTTGCAGACCCCTCAAATGTTTCACATCTCAGTACATAATTCACCTTTTTCACTGTACCATATCAGAAATAAAAAGCAATACTTTCTTGAAAACACTCGATCTGTAAGC
Source organism: uncultured Lachnospiraceae bacterium (assembly GCA_964631375.1). Lineage (GTDB taxonomy): Bacteria > Bacillota > Clostridia > Lachnospirales > Lachnospiraceae > JAAYYM01. Next base: position 2,278 of record CAZVYQ010000008.1, read on the forward strand.
AACATTGAGATTGATAGAATGTGTTATGATTAACACTATAAAACCACAATAGAAGACATACATATCTTCTACTGTGGTTTTTATTTTAGTTCTCCTGATACTGTCTTGCTGCCTCAAAATCCTGATTCAATGCATCAGAAGGCTCCTCTGTTACACGTGAAACCACAATGATCATAATACAGGAAATGATAAATGCTGGCAATAATTCATAGATTCCCCACAAGCCGCCCATCGGCTTTATGCAAAGTTTCCATAGGAAGACCATTGCCGCACCCGACAACATACCTGCGATTGCACCCTTACGGTTGATCCGCTTCCAAAACAGCGAAAACAACAGAACCGGACCAAAGGTCGCACCAAAGCCTGCCCATGCAAAGGACACGATCTTGAAGATCACGCTGTTTTCATCCATAGCAATGATGACTCCAATGATACTGATCAAAATCAAAGTCATACGTGACATATTCATAACCTGCTTGTCTGTTGCTTCCTTTTTTACAATTCCCTGATAGATATTCTTGGACAGAGCAGATGCTGCAATCAACAGATAAGAGTCTGAGGAACTGATCGTTGCTGCAAGAATTCCTGCCATCACGACACCTGCTGCAAGAGGTGGCAATAGCTTTGTTCCCAAGATAATGAAGATATTCTCAGCCGAGCTTGCTGTTAAAAGCTCTGTAGGATATAGTGCTCGACCTGTGATTCCGATAAACACTGCGGTTGAGAGAGAAATCGCAACCCAAATCACTGCAATTCTTCTTGATTTGATCAACTCCTTAGGCTTTCTGATTGCCATAAATCGTAACAATACCTGTGGCATTCCAAAATATCCAAGTCCCCATGCCATCGTTGATAGAATTGTCAAAGCTCCATAAGTTCCCGCTTCTCCAAAAACCGGTACCTCTCCGTTCACCTGCTGTACTCCGTCTACAAGCTCCGGAGACGCAATACCAAAGAACTCAAAGAATCCCGGAATACTCTTTGCATTTCCAAGGACGGCCTCAAATCCGCCTGCTGCATTCACACCAAACAAAACCACTGTACATAATGCAAAGATCATGACAATTGCCTGCATAAAATCAGATGCACTTTCAGCTAAAAACCCTCCCAAAAAAGTATAAATCAAAACAAAGATTGCACCAACGATCATCATGATGATATATGGAGCTCCAAACAGTGTACTGAAAAGTTTTCCACATGTCACAAAACAACTGGAAGCATATACTGTAAAGAAGATTAAAATAAAGACAGATGAGATCAGCATCAGCACCTTCTTATCCTCTCGGAAACGATTGCTGAAAAAATCAGGAATCGTAATCGCATTATCTGCAATCACTGAATAACTGCGAAGTCGCTTTGCTACAATCAGCCAATTGATATATGTACCAAGTCCAAGACCAAATGCAGTCCAAAAGGCATCTGCCAGTCCGCACCAATATGCTACCCCCGGCAGCCCCATCAAGAGCCATCCGCTCATATCCGATGCCTCGGCACTGAAGGCAGCAACCCATGGGCCAAGAGATCTTCCTCCCAGAAAAAATTCTTCACTGTTTTTGTTTGAACGTTTCATAAAGAATATGCCGATTCCAATAACCACCAGCATATAAAACAGCATTGCGAGAAACACCTGTAACGTATCAAAGTTCATATCATATCCCTCCCATAATCAAATTCATGTCAGAATGACACACCAGCGAATATTTTAGCAAAATCTATGCAACAGTACAATCGTATTAGCACTTTCTTAGCACAATCATAACGAACTCAGTGTTATAAAATCTTAACGAAATCTATACTATGCAAGGTAACCCCCATCATTTATAATGCAGTTGAATTTGAGAGCAAATCAAAGAACAGGAGTACATATGAGACATACTGCACAGCTATTATGTAGGCAGATCATAACACTTACCATACTGATTATATTTGCCTTATACTCAATTCCACACTCTGATGATCAGGCTGCGAGTCTTATGGCTTCCGGCTCTCTTGTGATTACCGGTGCGATGCATCAAAGAGAGATTGTCGTTTTACACCGCTCTGTTTCTGAAGAAACTTTTTCTGTTGCTGATGCAGTTTCTGCCGAAATACATAATGACTCAGCAAATCGATATAAAACACGTCTTTTGACTCCTTTTTTATCTTTGACTATGATCACTCAGATTTTCTTTATCTCCGTTCTCATTGTACAACTACTAACAAAAAGTGACTCCACACATCGTTTTTCGGTTATCTCCTATCAGCATCTGGCTGATGGCAAGAAAGCTTCCATTTAAGCATGCACGCATATAGGAAAGACATCGGTGTATTACTCACCGGTTTATAGAAAATGCAAATATGGAAGGTAAATAGAATGAAAATCACAAAAAACAGTATATGGATACTGCTTCTGATGACTGGATTGTTTCTATATATCGCTTGGTTCGGGCTGGGTGACTCTGTCAAAGGTGTCCGACAAATGCGATATGGTATCGATATCCGCGGCGGTGTGGAAGCTGTATTTGAGCCGCAGGGATTAACGCAAAAACCCACTACGGATCAGATGAACGCCGCCAGAAATGTCATCGAGGCCAGACTTGATAATCAAAAAATCACTGACCGCGAGGTCACGATCGATCAGGAAAGTGGCTATATCATTGTCCGTTTTCCGTGGAAATCCAATGAACAGAATTTTGATCCCGAAAATGCGATTGCAGAGCTTGGTGCAATGGCAGAACTCACCTTTCGGGACGCAAACGGAACAATCATGCTGGAGGGCAAGCACCTAAAAAGCAGTTCTCCACAATCTTATAACAACAATGGCCAGATAGAATATGTTGTAGATCTTTATTTTGACGAAGAAGGGGCCAAGCTTTTTTCCGATGCAACGGCAAAGCTGATTGGAAAGCCACTTGCAATTTATATGGATGATACACTGATCTCTGCCCCAACTGTTGAGACACAAATCACAGATGGCATTGCCTGCATCACGGGACAAGATTCCTATCAGGCTGCAGAAGCATTATCAGATAAGATCAATGCAGGGGCACTGCCCTTCTCTCTTACAACCAGCAACTTCAGCACTATTAGCCCATCTCTTGGTCAAAATGCTCTACAGATCATGATCTATGCAGGGCTGATAGCATTCTTCTGTGTATGTATCTTCATGATCACATACTATAAACTACCGGGGATCATTGCCTGCCTGACACTGCTGTTACAGATGACCCTGCAGCTGTTAGCAGTCTCTATTCCTCAATATACCCTGACGCTTCCCGGTATTGCTGGTATCATTCTGTCGCTTGGAATGGCTGTGGATGCCAATATCATTATATCAGAGCGAATCTCAGAGGAGACTGCCAAGGGAGAAACCTTAAGATCGGCTGTCATCAACGGCTATCATCATGCTTTTTCGTCTGTGTTGGATGGAAATATCACAACTGCAATTGTTGCCGTGATCCTCATGATCTTTGGTTCCGGTTCCATGTTAAGTTTTGGATATACACTGTTAGTCGGAATGATTGTGAACTGCTTTGTAGGTGTACAGGTGTCTAAACGAATGTTGTTATCCTCACTGCAGTATGAGGCATGGAATAAGAATCGCTATTTCAGGGTTAAAAAGGAGAAGAAAAGCTACCGTCTTTATGAAAACCGCAAGATATTTGCCATCATCTCCGGAGCTGTTCTGATCATTGGAATCATCGCTATACTGACAAAAGGCGTCAGTCTGGATACACAATTTATTGGTGGTACAGTTTTGGAATATGATATAGACGGAACCTCCATCGATACAGATATGATCGAGCAAACCGTCAGTGAACAGACTGATCGCCCTGTCACGATACAGGTCACAGATAGTAAAACAGATGGATTGACTCGTTTGGTCATAACACTTGCCGGCAATGGAGGACTTTCTCCTCAGTCGCAAAAAGCAATCAATCAGGCAGTTGCTACTGCTGTTAATCACCCTGATCTGACAGTTGCACAGAGTTTCTCGGTAGAACCTTATATCGGAGCCAAAGCTCTGAGGAATGCCATCATAGCAGTAATCATTTCATTCATATGTATCACAATTTATGTATGGATCCGTTTTACTGCCCTATCTGGTCTGTCTGCAGGTATTATGGCACTGATCGCACTCGTGCATGATGTGGCAATCGTATTCTTTACTTTTGTATTATTTGGTATTCCCATTGGTGATTCCTTTGTTGCAGTGGTACTTACCATCATCGGATACTCTATCAATGACACCATTGTTGTATATGACCGTATCCGTGAAAACACAACACATTCATCAAAACAGGATTTGATTGCACTGATCAATACCAGTGTCACACAGGTGCTTGCCCGCTCTGTCAATACATCAATCACAACAGCAATGTGTGTATTGATTATACTCATAGCTTCAGTTTTGTTTGGAATCACTTCCATTTATCAATTTTCACTGCCCATGCTGACCGGACTGGTCAGCGGATGTTATTCATCTATCTGTATTGCAAGCATTCTGTGGGCTATGTGGAAGCTACATGAAAAGAAGAAAAGATAGAAAATGTTTTAACGAGACAGCATAAAGAAAGTGCAGGTAGTAAAATGGAAATTCATTTTTTTGATTTCATCTCACAGATTGGTAAGAGTCCGCAGCTATTGATTACTGTGATTCTGACGCTCTGTGTCATCCTGGTAAATGGATGGACGGATGCACCAAATGCCATCGCAACCTGTGTCTCAACAAGATCTATGCGGGCTTCCAGTGCAATCCTAATGGCAGCGGTTTTTAATTTTCTGGGTGTTCTTGTTATGACTGCAATCAGTTCCAAGGTTGCCCTCACAATCTACAACATGGTGGATTTTGGAGGAAATACAGAAGACGCTGCCATTGCACTGTGTGCTGCCCTGTTTGCAATTGTCCTCTGGGCTACCGCAGCCTGGAAATTCGGTATACCGACCAGTGAAAGTCATGCGTTAATTGCAGGCTTGAGTGGTGCAGCGATTGCATTGCATGGTAATATCAACGGCATTAATCCGACAGAATGGATCAAGGTGCTCTATGGTCTTGCTTTGTCTACCGTCCTTGGCTTCTTCTCAGGATTTTTCTGTGCACGTATCATTGAATTTCTGTTCCGTGGTACTGACAGGAGAAAGTCAAACGTATTTTTTCGCCGTGCTCAAATCGCCGGTGGTGCAAGTATGGCATTTATGCATGGTGCACAGGACGGGCAGAAATTCATGAGTGTCTTCTTGCTTGGCATTTTTCTTGTCAATGGTCAGGGAGATGTGAATACATTTGTTATCCCGGTCTGGCTGATGATATTATGCTCTGCTGTTATGGCTCTTGGAACCTCAATTGGTGGTTATCGTATCATCAAATCAGTCGGTATGGATATGGTTCATCTGGATACTTATCAGGGATTCTCCGCTGATCTTGGAGCTGCAGGCTGCCTGCTCCTCTCATCACTCACAGGGATACCGGTCAGTACAACACATACCAAAACGACTGCTATTATGGGCGTGGGAGCTTCCAGAAGAATATCTGCTGTCAACTGGAAAATCGTGAAGGAAATGACCATGGCCTGGATATTTACCTTTCCGGGCTGTGGCTTACTGGGATTCATTACAGCAAAACTATTTATCTATCTATTTTGAGGAGGGACAAAAGAATGAGTATTTTAAAAAAGAAAAAGGAATTTGATTATTTCGAGAATTTCTGTGAGGTAGGTAAGATTGCCTGTACCTCTGCCCGTTACCTGTATATGATCCTACAAGCCTTTGATCCAGAGGAAATCGATCATTACATGGAGAAGCTTCATGGTTATGAAAATGATGCAGACCTAAAAAAGCATTTGCTTTGTCGGAGTCTGGCACATGAATTCATGCCTCCGATTGAACGTGAGGATATTTCCCAGCTTGCTCAGGAGCTTGACAACATTGTGGATTCAGTAGAAGATGTGATCCGCAAAATCTATATGTTTAATATCTCAGAAATCCGTTATCAGGCAATCCAATTTGCAAAAATAATCGCAGATGCCTGCAATTTATTCTCCAAACTATTGTTGGAATTTCCAAATTTTAAAAAGTCAAAGGAATTACATAATTATGTTGTTGAAATCAATACACTAGAAAATCAATGTGACAGGCTTCATGCAGAATCCATCAGACATTTATTTCAGGAAGATATCGCTCCCGGAGAACAGCTTGCATGGACTATGATCTACGAATCACTTGAGATTAGTATTGATGCCTGCGAAAGTGCTGCAGATCTGATAGAAAATATCATCACAAAAAACACTTGATTTGTTGTCAGGATTTTTTGGTATATAGATTTATTACTATGGAAGCCGCATCATATGATCAATCCCCACAGAACATACTACTGCACCGGCTTCCTGCTTCAATCCATGCTTTTTATTGATCATCTCCATGATTGCATTTCTCTTTTCAGTTTCAGTTACGATCGCGATGATTTCCTTCTCAGCCTGTACTGAAATACCATAAAACTGGCTTGTATCCTCAGGCCCTGCCCATCTTGCACGGATCACTGTTCCCCCCTGTGCACCGGCCTCTCTGGCTGTATCCATAACATCATCTGTATTTCCTTGATTGACTGTGACTAAGATCAGACTGTGTTCCATATGATGATCCATATCCATTCCTCCCATTTCAGATTCCTCATGTCCGAGTAGTGCTGCTGCAATCAAACTATTGAGTCCTGTCATAGACAGATCAAAAACGATGCCATTTCCAAAACGATCCTCTTTGATATCTCTTTCGATCCTGTCAAATAAACGTTCTGTATTGATACCTGATGCATAGGAGATCAGGATATCCTTTTCTGCTGAACCGATACCAAGTACATCCAACAACTCAGAAGAAGCCGTTCCATGCCCCATGCATTGATAAGAACAAAACACACTCCGTTCACTGTAGAATTTTGCGAGTGCCTTACCATACCCACGTTCTGCTATGGTCACTACGATTTTCATGCTGTTTTTTCCCGCCATAGTCCACCCCTATTCAAAATAAACAATACAATCCTCTGTCTGCTGCATCTGCAACAGAAATCTACGTTTTCGTGTCTTCATATGAATTTTGTCTACAACGCCCAACATCTGAATCGTGAAGAGAGGGGTCATTGCTACCATTGCAACAATTCCGAAGGCATCTGTCAATATATTACCTCCTGCTGCTTCACAAGCTCCCATAGCAAGAGGAAGCAGAAAAGTCGTTGTCATCGGCCCACTTGCAACACCACCGGAATCAAAAGCGATACCGGTAAAAATCTGTGGTACAAAAAAGGTCATCAATAATGAAATCAAATAACCGGGTACCAGAAACCACATAATATTGATCCCGGTTAATATCCGAAGCATCGCCAAGCCAACAGCAAGTGCAATCCCAATAGACAATGCCGATGCAATCGATCTCTGCGTCACAGACCCATTGGTCACATCCTCCACCTGTCTCGTGAGTACCTGTACAGCAGGCTCAGCCCGAACGATAAAGTAGCCTATTACAATTCCGATTGGGACTAACATCCAAGGCATTTTACCACCCGCAAGAGTAGAACCGATATACTGTCCTGCAGGCATGAAGCCAACATTAACACCTGTCAAAAACAACACCAATCCAATATAGCTGTATAAAAAACCGGAAGCCATTTTTAACAGCTGACGGCTGTGAAATCTACGGAAGATACACTGAAACATGATAAATACAACAGCAATCGGAATCAATGCGATCGCAACCTCTCTTGCATAGCGCGGAACAGCCCTGATAAATTCGAGAGCCGCCTCTTGTGTTGTATTGATCAGAGCAATGCTGACAGAAGAATATACCGTATCCTTCGGATGATAGAATATACCCAGAAGGAGAACTGAGAGAATCGGACCCATACTACAGATAGCAGTCAGACCAAAACTGTCGCTGTTTGAATTTTTATCACTACGAACAGATGCCATACCAATACCGATCGCCATGATAAAAGGAACTGTGATCGGGCCTGTTGTAACTCCTCCGGAATCAAAGGAAACCGGTATAAAATCTGCAGGAGCCAGAAATGTTAATGAAAAAATGATAATATAGAATAGAATTAATATGTATGAGGTGGGAATTCTAAACAGCATACGAAGTTGTGCGACTACCAAAAAGAAACCAACTCCGACAGCCACAGTCAATATCAGACGCAGATTTGAAATCGAGGGCACCTGCTCTGCGAGCACCTGTAGATCCGGCTCTGCAATCGTAATCATAATACCTAGTATAAAGCAGATAAACAAGGGTATGATAATCTTTCTGGCTTTACTGAGTTGTACACCGATACCCTCCCCCATCGGAATCATTGACATATCAACTCCCAGTGTGAAAAAACCCATACCTACAATCAACAATACTGCTCCAAACAAAAACAACGTCAGAACCCCTGCAGATAAGGGTGCTATAGTGATACTTAGCAACAAAACAATGACTGTAATGGGAAGAACGGATGTAACAGATTCTTTTACCTTTTCATGTAGTAATTCATTATGTAACAAAGATAACCTCCCTTCTGGATCAAGATGATGTGTCACGGATGATATGACTCGATTATGAGAATGGATGTGAATGAAGTTATTAAAAGGGAGCAGGGGATGACAACCTTGCCATCTCTCCGTTCCCTCATTTCATATATATCATACTATGTTTTTATGCTAACTGTAAAGTGAATATGAGCAAAAATTCTGCTAAGATCTGATCAATTTCTTCCCGCCATCATACCAACCAGTCTATGTGGTACATATGCCTCCTCAAGATATGAAAGATCTGCATCTGACAGTTTCACATCCACTGCTGCAGCTGCCCCCTCAATATGAGAAAGCTTTGTTGCTCCAACCACCGGTGATGTCACCTTGGTGAGCAGCCATGCAAGTGAAATCTGTGTCATACTCACTCCGTATTTCTCCGAAAGCTCCACCACCCGATCAATGATGATACCGTCCTGTGTAGCTGTAGCATCATATTTTCCTTTTGCATAGGCATCCTGTTCCATACGTTTTGAGGTTTCTCCCGGACGCTTGGCAAGTCTGCCCGCAGCCAGTGCACTATAAGGCGTCAAAGCAATATTTTCCTCACGGCAATAGGGTAGCATCTCTCGTTCCTCTTCTCGAAACAGTAGATTATAATGCCCCTGTACCGATACGAACTGTGCCCAGCCATGACTCTTCGCAATATAATTTGCTTTTGCGACCTGCCATGCAAAGCAGTTGGAAACTCCGATGTTTCGTACTTTTCCTGCATTCACAGCCTCATTGAGTGTTCTCATGATATCTTCAATCGGAGTGTGATCATCCCATGCATGAAGGATATAGAGATCAATATAGTCTGTCCCAAGATTCTGAAGACTCTGATCCAGCAAGCGATTGATGTGATCCTCTACACGAATACCTCCTGCCAGTTCATCAGGTGACATTGGCAGAAACTTGGTCGCAAGTACAATATCCTCTCTTTTTGCATAATCTCTAACTGCCCGACCTACATATTGCTCACTTGTTCCATTGGAATATGCAATTGCAGTATCAATAAAGTTAATCCCCAGCTCCAGTGCCCGTCTGATGATGACCCTGGTCTCTTCCTCACCAATCGTCCAGGCATGCTGCCCGGCCGCAGCTGCCCCAAATCCCATCGTTCCAAGACATAGTCTTGATACATTTAAGTTACTGTTTCCTAGCTTGGTATACTTCATGTCGATCACCTCTTCATCTAATTCATCTCATCTAAGTCTCTGAAATCAAACCTGTACAGTCGTCCACAAGTTTGTCAAGCCACTCTCCTGTAACCGCCTCAATCTCTCCATTGTCGCACAGATTGGCAAGCTTCGATTCTATCGGAAGCCTCTCAACCGTCTCAATACCATGCTTTTGTGCAAATTCCTGTACATGACTGCTTCCGAAGATCTCGTGACGTTTATGACAATCCGGACATTCAAAATAAGACATGTTTTCCACAATGCCAAGTACCGGAATATCCATACTGGATGCCATATTAACCGCCTTGCCTACAATCATCTCCACAAGCCCCTGCGGTGCTGTAACCACCACAATCCCATCTACCGGAAGTGATTGAAAGACAGTCAATGGTACATCTCCTGTTCCAGGTGGCATATCTACAAAGAGATAATCCAAATCCCCCCATACAACATCTGTCCAGAACTGCTTGACCACGCCCGCAATCAAAGGGCCACGCCATACAACAGGATCGGTTTCATTCTCCAACAGCATATTGATGGACATTACTCTGATACCTGATTCTGTCTCCATCGGATAGATATAGGTTCCGTCTCCACCTGCCTTACCGCTCAGTCCAAAAGCCTTGGGGATAGAAGGTCCGGTGATGTCTGCATCCAATATTCCGATCTTATATCCCTTCTTTTGCATAGCGACTGCCAACAGAGAAGTGACAAGCGACTTGCCGACTCCACCCTTTCCACTGACCACTCCGATGACCTTTTTCACATCAGATAAAGGATTTAAATCTTCCAAAAAACTCTGTGGTACGGTTCTGTCTCCGCAGTCAGAACCGCATGCCGAACAATCATGATTACATTCTTCACTCATTTTTTTGCCTCCAATATGTTGTCTAAATTGCTATTTTATGAATATACCTAATTATAGTCTTCCCAAAAGTTCGCGTTTACAGTAAAATGCTCTCTTCATAACTGCAAAATCCTCATCACTCAGCATCGCCCTACACTCTGCTTCCTTCCTGTCTGTGCTCTCATGCATGAACTGAATTTTATCACAGGGGTATTCGCCACATTTGTTGCAGGCCTTGATTCCATGATCCATCGTACATTGCAACAGCTTGTAACGGCAGTTGTTGTCCACCGAACAGCCATGACATTCCATTTCTTCTCGGGTTGCAATATGGTCACGCCAGCCAACCTGATACCAGAACTCTGCTACCTCTCTGAACTCATCGTCTGTAGAGGCTCTGTATCTTGGACAGACACTACAGTCATCTCCACAGACACTCAGGATCTCCTCCGGATTCTCCATATACTTTTTCATAAATTCAAACATGATTTAGAAAATACCTCCGTTTTCCATATCTGTTCTATTAACAAAATCCATATGATATAACTTCTCCCAATGATTAACGTTCAAAGTCCCCTTGTTCAAATGAATGGCTAAATAGCAGCAATTCTCGTCGTTTTCATTATTTGCTTCATCATACCATGCAAATGCAGCACGCAGTTTTTCTCTGATTGCAGCATTTTTAGGATCAAGTACCCAGCCAAGATTCTCCCCGGTTCCGTTTGCTGTAAACATCTCCTGACAGCCTGCAACAGACACCTCGCTATTCTCTGCAATCTGTAGCATTTTGTTGGATTTTGCATTGGTAACGGCATAGAAAACCCCATCCTCATAATAAGCATCAATCGTACGCACGACTGGTCTTGGAACACCGTTCGTACCCGGTTCACGTGCAATCGTACCCAGAGAGATCAGATTATCCTTTCCATTGCCAAACGTTTCTTCCAGTAACTTCATTCCCTCTTCAAATTGTGTCATTTTGTTGCCTCCTTTTCGTTTGTGAATGACACTCAACAGTGTTCATTCTGTTATAATATTATTCTTAATGAAATCCTTTAAAACTCAATCCCCTCTCTGGCCGCTACACCCTTGTCATAAGGATGTCTGATCGCTTTCATCTCTGTAATATAATCTGCATGTTCTATAAAGATTGGTGCAGGATCACGTCCTGTAATCACCAGTTCCAGAGTCTCCGGCTTATGCTGTATCAGTTCATCTACCTTTTCCTGTGAAATCAGATTCCAGGCATAGGGATATGTGAGTTCATCAAGCACTAATACATCGCACATTTTATCATTGACTATATCAGTCACCTTTTGTAAAAGTACATTGTGTATCTTGGTGATCTCATCTTTATCTGACTCACTCATCTGTGAGTAAAATCCAAAATCACGGTCACTCCGCAGCACGGTCACCTGTTCCAGCGCCTTTAAAACATTCAATTCACTGGTATCTCTGCCCTTCATGAACTGTACAAAGACCACTCTGTGTCCGGCTCCTGCTGCACGAATACACAGTCCGATTGCAGCTGTTGTCTTTCCTTTTCCTTCCCCCGTATATACATGAATCAGTCCATTGTTCATATGATTACACCCTCGTTTGTTGCCGTTGATTGAATCAAGAAATATCCATTTACATATATTTACTCTTGTAATATCATAATAAGTATGCTAAGATAATTTTGTAAGGTGGTACTGAGTTCACCCCTTGCAAGTTGTTTGTAAAAAAATAACCGCCACGACTTTGCGAGAGGGGCGGTTATTTTTTACGCATAATACCTGTTATCAGGGTTATCACACTTACCAGCATAATTACGAATGTAAATAAATCTCCATAAGTAACCATAGGCAACACCCCCTTCCTCTCGGCAAGGGGCAACCGTTCCCACCTGTTATTCAGTATAACACAAGATGAATCAGTATGCAAACATATGTTCTATCTTTTTTGAAATATTTTCTGAAATCCATATGTCAGATGGAATCCCTCTCCACTCCTATTTGAACAGTCTGTCCGTGTGCAATACTGACAGATTCCTCGACACTCCTCTTTCTGTTGATTCGTTGTTTCTGCAAAAAATACCACACTTTTTTTAGGCATCAGGACTCCATATCGGTTGCAAGTGATTTGATCCTGCTCCAATAGTTCCAGTATTTTCGGCATTTCCTCCAGGCTGATCTTCTCTCCGATAAAATGATATCGCTTGATATAGCATCCATACTGTTCTGCATACTGATTGTTTAGCTCTTGATACAGACTCAACAGTACCTCACTGCAGATACACTCCATCATATAAGCCGCTGTCAGATTCTCATGTTTCAGGTAGATCTCCTGTCTCGCATCCACCTCACGTCCCAGCGTCATTGCCATTAACTCAGCCTGCTCGAGAGGAAGCCTTGAATACTCATTTCTTGTAATGCTTCGATGACAGACACCCACAGCAGTCGTATATGCACCACCATTTTCCACGATGTCATACCCGGTCGCCTGAGCTGATTTGGATATGCAAAACAGCACTTCCCGCCATAATGCAGTTAATTGCTCTATATCCTCGTCGCGATAATGATACTTTGCTGCCAGTCTTCCTAAATCTATTAAATCCTCAGAAATCAATAATTGCATGACTTCGTCCTCCGCTTACTTAAGCATAAAACAAAAGCCATGCAATCACAACACATTTTACTTACTTCTTTCTGTTGATACTTGTCATTTTTAATTATGTCAACTCATTTCGTCAACCACAATCTCCTGTCCCGCTACATATTTTCGATCCATTTGGTGACGTGCTTTACGATTTTCCACCGTATCAAATATGATTGAAAAATCATAATCATCCGGATACAGCTGTGAAGCGGCTACCTTTAATTTCAAACGCTTATGATTGATCTCACTTTTTTCCTTTGCAATCTGTACCAGCACATTACCAGCAGCATCTGCAGGTCTGACCACAATCCCGATCTTGCCGTCCGGCATAACCTCGACACTGTCACCTCTGACAAAGCCCTCACCATGTACTGCTTCCTTTTTCACTGTCTGCACACGAACAAGCTTCGGAGCACTCTCCTTCCTCAAGCTGCTGTCTCCTGCACCCAGCTCCAACTCCTGCCTTAGATGATCCGTCACCTCTCCATATGCCTCTTTTGCGGCAATCTGTAACATAGAGGCCGGAACTCCCAATCTCTTGGCAATGTATAATGCACAGCTGTCTCCTGCCTTGCCAATCTCCAGTGTATACAAGGGTCTCAAACTGTCTCTGTCAAATGTCATTCGTGCATTCATAATCTCCGGGTAACGATTCGCATACTCCTTGACCTCCGGGTAATGAGTCGTCACAAGAAACAGACAGTTGCTCTGCCGTAGCTGCTCCAGTACTGCAATCGCTATGCCCATTCCCTCTGCTGGATCTGTACCTGAACCAAGTTCGTCCAGAATGACCAGACTTTCTCGATTCACCACCTTCAATATTCCAAGCACATTCTTGATATGTGCCGAGAAGGTAGACAGATTATCTGAGATGTTCTGACCGTCACCCACATCACACAGCACCTGGCTTCTCATACAGATTTTTGCCTGTTCACATGGTACATGCAGTCCTGCACACGCCATCAGACTCATCAAAGCAGCCGTCTTGATTGCAACCGTCTTGCCGCCTGTATTAGGTCCTGTGATAATCACACCACGGATGTCCCCGCCTATCCTAAAGTTAAGCGGAACACACTCCTCCTTTGACAGTAGAGGATTTCTGGCATTCACCAGAAGCATTTCATCCTCAGTATTCATTTCCGGCTCGATCGCCTGCAGATCTGCTGAAAGCTTTCCTTTTGCAAAGACAAAATCCAGTTCCGAAAGCACCCGAATATCTTCGCGGATGACAGTCTCATCATCTGAGATCTGCTCCATCAATACATATAAAATGCGGCGTACCTCAGTGTCCTCATCCATGAGGAGCAGTTCGTACTCCTCCTGCAGTCTCGCCACAATCTCCGGTTCGATGAAAAATGTTGCCCCGGTTGATGATTTGTCAATGACACTACCGGCAATCTTGTTCCGATATTCCTTCTTCACAGGAATACAGATCCGGTTATTCCGCCTAACCAGAAATGAGTCCGCCAGATAGGCTTTATTACTTTGCAGTGTCTTCTCTGCCTTATCATTGATCTTATCCTTTAACAGCTGCAAGTCTCTTCTGATATCACGCAGAGTACTTGTTGCATAATCATCAACACGTCCGTCGCGGATACTTCGTTCGATCTCTGCATACAGGTTCTCCGGGAATACCAGATTATCACTGTAAAATGCCAGTCCGATCTGCTTCTCTTTTCCCTTCTCAAGATAAGACTTCATACGCTTCACTGCAACCAGAAAAACGCCTACTGCCTCCATCTCCTCCGGCATCAGAAGCTCGCCCATGACCGCACGGTCAATATATTCCCGAATACGTTCCATCCGCGGGATCGGAGGAGCCCCGACCTCATCTAACATCAGCCTCGCCTGTGTGGTGTCTCTCTGACTTTTGCGAAGCTCGGACTCCTTCAGCATTGGCTCCAGTTTCGATGCCCTTTGCTTAGCCTCATCTGTATTTGCATATTCTGCAAGTATCTTCTTAATATATTCAAATCCTGTAATTTCAAATGTTTGGTTCATTGTAATTGTTTCCTTTCTAAAGTGAATCATCACATCTGGCATGTCAATATGTATGACAGCCTAAAAATGGGTACAAAAAAAGAAAACTGAAATCAGATTAGGCATAAAGATAAAACGTCTGACCTCTTAAAATATGAGTGTCAAACCTTTATCACCTTTTCTTCAATTCATCGTTTTCTTAAGCAATTACAATTAACAAAAAATACCTCTTTCATTCATCGGGATTCCCGATTCGTTCCATATCAACTTTTGATAGTGTAGCACCGGCAGACTTACTTGTCAAGCCGCCGGTGCAAATCTAAATTCCGTCACTCATCAAAGAACCCCAAACTCAACAGTGCTCTGATTGTCTTTTCCAGATAATCCTCATCAATTAACGGCCATGCAAAGCCTAAACGGTACAGAGCCTTGGTCGTAAATTCGTTGTCCCTTGAGATTACAAACTGCTTTCTGTCATTGCTTAAGTACGAAACCAATGCAGAAACCTTCATGTTTGTCTTCTCATCCTCCAGTCTCATATGAAAGGTATTCTGGAATTCTGCTGCTTCCACAGGGGCAATCTCAATACCACACTGCTTCATTGCATATAGTACATTTGCCATGTGAACCGTATGACAGTTATAGGCATGAAATACAGTAAACTCATCCGGTGTCCCTGCCAGCCGCACAATCGCCTGTGCTGTTTTATCAATCGGTGAGAATTCTGCTCTTGCATCCATCGTATTCACCGGATACTGTCCAATCGCAGCGTACGCCTGTAGACGATTCATAAAACCATTGGTTATAAAATTGATCTGGAATTCTCCATCCTCATAGCGGCTCATCAGATTACCGACTCTGACAATCTTGCCCTGCAGTCCATCGGCCACTGCCTCCAACACCTTAGTCTCAGCACGGAATTTGGATTCTGCATATTTATTCTCCAGATTCTGCCCAAAATAAAGCTCATTTTCATGGATCTGCTTGTCAGGCGGGATCACTCCTTCCTCTCCAAAGCCTGCTACGCTGACTGTGGAAATCTGTACCAGTCTCTTTTGACTGCTCTTGCAGAGATCAATCAGGTTCTCTACACCCTTGACATTGACTCTCTCCAAAATATCACTTTGGGTAAAATGCTTTACACAGGCTGCACAGTTAATCACTGTATCAAAATGATATTCTTTGAGCATTTCCTTAAGTCCCGGATCTGTAATATCCCCGGAAAGCACTGAAATACGACGATCTATATAAGCATCAAATGTTTCATCAAAATAATACATAAGTAGCATCTTCAGGTGTTCCGTCGGTGAACTTAGGTTGCCCTTGCGAACCAGACAGTAGATTTTCTCACAATTACTGTTCAGCAGCTCTCTGAGCACATGAATACCCAAGAATCCTGTAGCACCGGTTAACAGCACATTTCCGATCGGAACCTCATGGATCTCATCAATATACTGAACTGTATTATGCCGTAGCATTGACTGTGCCTTTGCATAAGGGTTATCCTGCTCATTGTCTGTCAAGATCTCAAGCTTGATCTCATCTCTTCGCTCGGCCTCTGTTTTTCCATTCTGCACCTCAATAAAATCGGCCAGCTTTTCAACCGTCGCATAGTCAAAGATATTGGCATAGACCACAGGCAGCTTCTCCATCATACACTTCATCGCAACCTTGGATGCCGATAATGATGTTCCTCCCATTTCAAAGAAATCATCATCCACTCCGATGGAATCTATACCGATCGCCTTACTAAATATCTCACATAATAGTTTCTCAAGCTCTGTTACAGGCTCTTTACCTACTTCCCTTGCGGCTGCAAGCTCCGGCTCAGGTAGTGCTTTCTTGTCAATCTTGCCATTTTTATTCATAGGCATTTCCTGTAGCTCGACAAATACATTCGGTATCATGTAATTGGTCAGACTCTTCGCCAGATGCTCTGTCAGTTTTGCCTGATCCACCTTCTCTACAGCAGTATAGTAACCACACAGATACTGTCCGGATGGGTTCTCTTTTACAAGAACAACGCTTCTCTTAATAGATGGATAGGTATTCATGACATTTTCTATCTCATCAATTTCGACACGTAGTCCACGCAGCTTGACCTGATTGTCACTTCTGCCACAGAACTCAATCTTGCCGTCTTGATTCCAGTATGCAATATCACCGCTGCGATATGCATTCTCTCCATGAAACTGAATGAATTTCTCTGCTGTCATCTGTGGAAGTCCGATATAGCCTCTGCCCACACTCTTGCCAACAATGGTCAGTTCACCGGGTGCACCTGGCGGAAGGATCTGATCAAAACGGTCTAGCATCAATACCTTTACATTGTTGCATGGTCGACCAATGGTGATATTTTTCCCATCTAATTGATCAATGGTTACTGTAACTGTCGTCTCGGTTGGACCATAGCTGTTGAAAATGATTCCCTCCATTCCGATTCCACGCATCTTTTCATAAAGTCCCTTCGGGAATGCCTCTGCACCTATGATAATGGCCTTGAGCTTTCTTAAGGCCTCCTGTACTCTTGGTGCATCCATGATGGTCAACATGAAGGACGGTGTACATTTCATCATATCAACTCCGGTCTCAAGCATCATATCTGCTAGGGCGATCGGATTGTGAATCTCCTCCTCTGTTGCCATGGCAACCGTCTGACCATGATAAAGAGGCATCATTTCTTCAATCACAGAAACATCAAATGTGATTGCCGCAAGTCCCAAAAATACGGTTGTATTGTCTATGTAATCTCTTGCAAGGATATTGTTCTCACTATCATTGAGCATATTCATGAGATTACGACGTTCGATCATCACACCCTTTGGCTTGCCTGTAGAGCCAGAGGTATAGATACAGTATGCCAGATTCTCCGGCTTCACATCCACAACAGGATTCGAAGTCTCACTACACTGATAGAGATCCTCTAGCAATAGGATCTGTGTATGACACGCATCAAGCAATTCTTTTCTTGCTTCATATAACTCTCCTGTCGTAATAAAGAATTTGGCCCCGGAATCCTCCAGGATATAGGTGATTCTCTCATCCGGGTAGTCCGGTTCAATCGACAGGAACGCTGCCCCCGATTTTAGGATTCCTTCACGTACTGCATACACATCTACCGTTCTGTGAAGCATCAAGCCTACAATCACTTCTGCTCCCGCAGCCTTTTCGATCAGAGAATGTGCTACCCTATTTGCCAAACAATTTAATTCACCAAAGGTTAACTCTCTGCCTGCTGCTGTCACGGCTCTTTTGTCGGGCTGAGCGGCTGCCTGTTTTTCAAACAACTGTGATGGAAGCATCGGATTCACCTCTGCTTCGTTATCGTTGAAGGAAGCTATCTTTTCTTTGGCGCTCTCTGACATGATGGATATATCTCGTATACGGGATTTCATCATCAATTCATGGATGATCTGTTCAAAAGCGGCTAAAAATCCTTCCATAAATGCCTTTGAATAAAGATTTGCTGCATACTCACAGAAATATTTGATTTTCCCATGCACCAAAAAGACATTCACATTGACAGGTGCCTTCGTCTGGTCTAATTTAAGATCCAGCATCTCACAGTTTTCACCGCATAATGTATCAAATCCAAACTCATCACCTTGATATGCAAACATAATATCTGCACGTATATCAAATGCTCTTCTGATCTCTGCAAAGGAATAAATATCATTTGTCATGCTGTTCATAAGCTGCTGCTTGATCCCATTGATCAATGCAATTGGACTTTGTTCTCCATCAGCCACAGAGCAAATCACAGGATATGTCTTTACCAGCATGCTGACTGTATTCTGTAGTCTGGAATCACTACGACCATTGTAGATTGTTGTAAATATCGCATCGTCTTTTCTACAGAACTTCGAAATCAGGATTCCAAATGCAGTTGTAAAGAACGCATTCATCGTTAATCCATGTGATACACAGAATTTCTTGACATCATCTGCACATACCGCTTCTCCAAAGGTTGTAATCTGGTCGGTCTGGGCCGAAAGCTTCTCCCTGATATCGGAAATTGGCATACACTCTGCGTCACAGCCATCAAAGAGCCCTGTATAGTATGCCTTTGCTTGTTGATATACTTCACCCTTTCTGGCTTTCTCCTCACTCAGAGCATTTTCAAAGCCTGTAAATCTTTCTATCTCCAGTGTTTCTCCCTGATATGCCTTGGAGATGTCATTGAGGAATATCTGAAGAGATGTTCCGTCACTGATGATATGGTGCATTTCAATAAAGAAGTAAAGCTGTTCTGCCTGAATCAGTTTTGCCCGGATCAAAGAGCCGCCAAGAATGTGGAATGGCTCAACCAGTTGATCCTTCACCTCATCCAAATGACCAGCGTCAATCCTGATGACTTCAAAGCTCTCATCTGCATCCAGCCTCCGTGCACGAATATCTCCATCATCATTCATCATAAGGCGCATTTTTACATAAGGATGAGCATTGACTGCTGCCTGAACTGCCTGGACAAAGCGATCTGCATCGATATGATCACTCAGCTTTAACAGAATCGGAATATTATAGATGGTTGTATCAGGATGTGCCGCACACTCAACAAAAATCCCCATCTGAGTCTGTGTCAGCGGATAATCTGCACTTGCTTCAAAGGTTTCTTTCTCTGCACCCTGCAGTAAAAATTCTTCCAGACTGCGAATGGTATTATGTGCCTTGAGATCAGAATTCTTAATCACCCTGTCAAACTCATCCGATAGCCAACCATTTAGCTTAATTGCTCCGATTGAGGTCAATCCTGCATAATAGAGATCTGTTGTAATGCCGAACTGATCATTGCCAATGGCCTTTGCCGCAAAGTCAAATATCTTCTGCTGCATCTCGTTTTCCGGTGCAATCATCTCCTCTACCACCCTCTCAGGTATCGGCAATGCTCTCTTATTCACCTTGTAATTTTGATTGAGTGGGATCTTGTCAAGCTGCATTGTCACAGCAGGTACGATATAAGGAGGCTTTCTCTCTAAAATGAATTCATTCAGTGCCTGAACATCAACCTTTTCATCTGAAACCACATATGCAGCAATATATTTTCCCCCGGACGGATCATCAAAAGCGGCCACTGTTGCATCCTTGATCCCTGGATATTCACGTACAACTCCTTCCACCTCAGATAACTCAATACGGAAGCCTCTGATCTTAACCTGCGCATCGCGCCTTCCTATAAACTGAAGATTGCCGTCACACATATATCTGACAATATCACCTGTGTGATATACTCGCTCATAATTCTCTTGATCGGTAAATGGATTTGAGGTATATGCCTTTTCTGTCTGTTCCGGACGATTCAGATATCCTCTGGATACCTGTGGTCCTGAGATCCAGAGTTCACCCGGCATCCCCGGTGGCAGCATTCTTCCCTGAGCATCCACCACATATAGTTTGAAATTATCCAATGCCCTGCCAATCGGAACATCCGTGTAGTCCTCTGTGATGGGACAGGCTGTTGTCAATATCGTTGTTTCTGTAGGGCCATAGACATTACTAAAGGTAAAATCCCCTTTCTTTTCTACCGGTACCAGCTTTTCTCCGCCTACAGCAAGATATCTCATGGAACGATTTTTCATGTTCTCAGCCATAAACCTGCCGACCTGTGTCGTCATAAAGGCAATTGTAACCTGCTCCTGTTCAAAATACTGATCTAGCTCAACCAGATTGAGTCTGATATCCTCTCCGATAATCACCAGTCTGGCTCCGCTGGTCAGTGTGGGATACATATCCATCATACAGGCATCAAAACCAAAGCTTGCATACTGTGCCACAACGCTGTCCTCTGTAATCTGATTGTACTTCTTATACCATTCAATAAAGCAGGTGATATTGCGATTTTCCAGCATACACCCCTTAGGAACCCCCGTAGAACCAGATGTATACAGCATGATAAAGAGATTCTCGGGCGTAGCCTCCGGCAGCTTCTGCTGTCCATTTGGAAGAGTCTCAATATCCTTTGTCAACAATACCTTTCCCTGATAATCCGGTAGCAGATGCAGGAGGTCTTCGTCAGCAATCAACAGACCAGCATCTGAATCAGATATCATAAACTGCAGCCTCTCAGGCGGATAGGTTGCATCCAGAGGCTGATAACCTGCACCGGATTTGAGGGCTCCGATTGCACAGACCGGCATATTTTCCCCACGTTTTACAAGAATCGCAACCACATTCTCCGGTCCGATCCCAAGTGATGCAATATATTGACCGATACGCTCTGTCCTCTCATCCAGTTCGCGATAAGTAAGTCTGACATCCTGATACACAACTGCAATGTGATCGGGAGTCTTCTCAACCTGTTCTCTAAATTGATTGATAATTGTCCTTGTCAGATCGATCTTGGTTTCTGTCCGGTTATAGCCCTCCAGCTGCTGATAGACAGAGTTCCTCAAAAGCTTCATATCCTTCAGGCTGTTATTATGAAGCATTCCCTGTAAAATAACATCCATAACACCTGCAAAGGATTCAATGAGACTTTCAGAATAAAGCTCTGTCCGATACTCTATGCTCATCCGGTAGCTGTCATGATGTCTGAATACCATGACGGTCAGATTGGCCTGTGGATCGATCGCTGTGTCCTGGATACGAAACAGGGTATCTCCAACCGAAAAATCGCCCATCATCTCATCCTGATAAACAAACATAATATCCGACTGAATACCATATTGGTTAGCCAGCTTACTGAAGCTACAGATATCGTGTTCCATTGTTTCCATAAAATACTGCTGTGTCGTCTGAAGAAATGCAGCCGATGTATTCTCTTCCTTTATGGTCAGATGAATTGGAAGTGTTCTGACTAGCATACCCACGGTACGGTTCAGACGTGTATCATGTCTGCCGTTATTTACAGTACAGAACAGCACATCCTCCTGATTAGAAAACTTAGCCAGAGTATAAGCAAATGCAGAGAGGAACAACGTATTCTCAGTCACCGCATTGCTACGGAGATATGCCGCTATCGTCTCTCTCGGTGTCTCCTCTAACAGATTCGTATAATAGGTTCTGCCGCCGGTTATCTGCTCCTTTTTAATAATGATATCTGGAATCAGATTTGAATCTGTGTCAATTCCAGAAAGCTTTTCTTCAAAGAACTCCTCTGCCTTCTGATATTCCTCAGAAAGCTCCAGCTTCTTCTCATATTCTGACTGCTGAAACATAGTGATACTCTCCGCCTCCAGAGGAAGCTCCGTATAACCACGCACAACATCATCAATCAGCACTGTACTGGAGGTTCCGTCAAAAACCATATGATGAATATCAAATAACAGATATACATTATCTCTGGTTACAAGAATCTCTGCTCTGCAAAGAGGCTCCTGCATCAGGTCAAAGGGATGAATAAATGTACTAAGATATTTTGTTGCCTTCGTCTCATCCATTTCTGTGACAGTCACTCGAATAGGAAAGCCATCACGTTTCATCACCGGCATATCATCCACCTTAGTAAGAGACACACTTAGGCTTGGATGTCTGGCAATCGCACTCTGAACAGCAGACTGCAAATTTGATAGATTCAACTGGTCTGTCCGAGAAGCTCTATATACAAGCGGAATGTTGTACATCGTACTGTCCGGATTGGCATCACATTCCAGATAGACACCCATCTGTGAATCTGTCAGAGTATAATATTCCTGATGCTCACTACACTCTGCATACAAATCCGTTAATGATGTACGAATCTTCTTTGCAATTTCCGCAGGGGTCTTCCCCAGGAAAATAGCAGTCGGTGTCAGTCCTTCTATCTGACATTCTGCGATCAGCATCAATACATTGATAGAATTGCCTCCCATTGCAAAAAAGTCATCATCTATACCGACTCTTCCACATTGCAGCACCTCCTCAAATGCAGCACATAATTTTTCTTCATTTTCTGTCGTCGGAGCCTGATATGCCTTATGAAAGGTGGAAGCATCAGGTTCTTTGAGCGCCAGTCTGTCAATCTTGCCATTTTGATTGATCGGCAGCACATCCAAGGGAACAAAAAATGATGGTATCATATAGGATGCCAAATGTGCTGACAGATAACTTCTCAATTGGTCTGTATCTGCACAACAACCCGCCTTGATGGTGTAATAGGCACACAGATATGTCTGCCCACTGACACCGGTAAAAGCCTTGACAACTGCATTTTCAATCTCCGCTTTTTTGCGAAGCAGATATTCGATTTCACCCGGCTCTACTCTCTGTCCATTGATTTTAACCATCCAGTCCTTACGGCTCACGTAGATTAGATTGCCCTGCTCATCCAGTCTCCCAATGTCTCCGGTTTTGCACATTCTTGCATATCTTGCATCCGTTTCAAAGGGATTTTTTAAGAAGGTCCTTTCTGTTTCTTCTGCCCTGTTAAAATAACCGGAGGCAATCGCACCGCTAATGACAATCTCGCCCTCTTCTCCCGCTCCAACCGGCTGAAGATTCTCATCCAGCAAATATACCTTAAACCCATCCAATGCTGTTCCTATTGGGAAGTGATCTCGATATCCATCCTGTGCCGCATAGCGCACCATAGGTCCTAATGTCTCACTCATACCATATGCATTCACAACAAGATAACTACCCTTTTCAAATCCTGTTACACGTTCAGACCCGGTATCCACAACGCGAAGGCTGTCAGATTTATTATGAAACAATCGCAGCATCTGCGGACTCAAAAAAGTTCTTGTAATCTTATGGTCGTAAATATAGTTCTCGATTGCCCCGATGTCCTTCATCAGATCTGTTGACGCAATATGTACTGTATTTCCAAGACATAATGGTGCAAATAAATTCTCTAAAACGGCAACAAAATAGAACGGAACCACACTTAATACGATGTCGTCTGACAGTTCCTCCGTCATCATAACGCTTCTTACAGATAACGTCTCATAATCGCAGTAAACACCCTTAGGCTTGCCGGTTGAGCCTGAGGTATAAATCAAAAATGCGATATCCTTCTCTCTAATTAGAATTTCACATGAACGATCTTCTACTGGCTCGCCTGCAGCTGCCTTTTGTAGCAATGCCTCAGTCATAATCAATGGACTGTTGCAATCCTCTTTGATCAGATCAATTCTCTCCTGCGGATAATTGGCATTGATTGGAGCCACTGCACATCCTGCAATCCATGCACCCAGTTCTGCAGCAATGTACTCAAATGACCTGTCTCCAGCGATGATAATGATGTCATTTCTCGAAAGTCCCTGTATGTGATAGAAGGCTGCATATCGACAGGACAGCTTCTTAAGCTCGCCGTATGTGATAATGCGTTCTCCTCCCTTGTCTGCCAGTGCCGGTTTCTGGGGATTTTCTTCAGCATTCTTAAAAATCATCTCAACCAAATTACGCATAATGTTCCTCCATAATTGTCCGAATTTATCTGTCAATTGTTACAATTGTTACATTGAATCCCAAAGCACGATTATAGGATAATTTACTTGCGGCTTTCTTCACAAATTCAATACCGGATATCCCGTCATCCTGCTTCGGTACTGCCTCTAACGGGTTGAAAATCTCTCCGCTGTCACGAATTTTCAAAATCAGCTTCTCCTCCAAAATGCGAAGAGAAATGTCAATATCCTGACGCCCCTTTTTATATGCATATTTTGCGGTATTCACCGTCATCTCCTCTGCTGCCGTTGCAATCCTGATTGCTTTTCTGGAATCCACTCCGTGCTCCTCACAGAAAGTCATCAACTGTTTTGATAAACCGACCGCACTCTCTATTGTATTATCAATGGTAACATCAAAAAGCTTTTCATGATCCTCGAAACCAAGCAGTAAGAATCTACTCAGCTTTTTCTTTTTAGATATCACGGTTGCATAGAGAAGAATCAGAACCAAAGATAATATTTCTGCAATCACAAACGCTGTCCATATATACGTTGGACATACCTTTGATATCACAAAAAATAACGGAATGATGATCGCTGCTCCTTCAATCACTGTCACAACAGAAGCAGCATTTTGATTGCCTGTAGCCTGATAAAGAGACTTTAACTGATAAATAATTGAAACAAAGAATAGGCTGATTACAAAAATACGAAATGCAGGAATCACGGCAGACAAGGTCTCCTGATCATGTATTCCACACATATAAGCTATACTCTGAGGGTATATTTCAAAAAAAACAATTAAAATCACAGCCATCAACAGTGAGACAAATGTAGAATTTCGAAATGCATATACAATACCCTTTCTATCCTTTTCTCCATATAGCGTTCCTGCCACCGGTAATATCGTGTTTGATGCACCCTGTGTCACGATGTTGACAAGCGTCGTTGCATTCATACAAATTGCCATAGTCAGTACTCCGACATTACCCAGCGTTGCCAAAAGAATGGAGTTGATCACCAGTGTCCTGAAAAAGCTGCAAACATTGGTCAGAGAGGTCGGAAGACCGGTCTCTACGATCTCTCGTACGATCGTTTTGATTCGAGTAATCTTCTTCGTCAAATGAAATGCCCGCTTGGAAGAACAAAAATAGCCCAACAGAAAAACAGACCCTACCACATAGCCGGCCAGTGTTGCATAACTGGCACCCGCTATCCCCATATGGAGATATTTCATAAATATATAGTCAAAAATCAGGTTGACTACGTTAGAGACGATGGGAACAATTGCTGAAACAGACATGAAACCATCCAGTCTTGCAAAGGAAACCATCCCGTTACTGAAAAAAAGAATCGGCATCCCCAATAACGATGGAAACAAATATGCTTCCACCAATTCTGTCAATGCTCCACCTCCGGTTAATAACGACGCAATCTGGTGACAAAATATCATGCCAAACACCGAAGCCACAGTCTGAATCACAACACAGGACACCAATGACAAAGAATAGATTGCATCCGCGCCTTCCCGATCCTGTCTGCCTATGTAGGTTGCGGCCATCGTACTTCCGCCATAGATGATGATACAAAATACTGCATTTGCAACAAACACAATGGGATTACACAGATTCACCGCTGATAGCTCATCAGCACCCAAAATATTACCAACTAAAATACTGTCTACCAAAACGGCCAGATACATCGCAGCACTCATTGCAATTGTGGAAAATAAGTACTGATAATACTTCTGGCGTATCAATCTTCCATTTCTCTCCATCTACGCTTGCTCCTATTCACAATCAGTCGATCCTGATGAATTTCTGTAGCTTACCACCACGTTCGTTTCGTTGTGGTTCCTGATCTGAATGAATGATATGATAACCCTCACATCCTTCTCGATCCAATATTTTCTTTACTCTGCTCTCGATGTCTGCAAAAACCTTCTCCTTGTCTGCATCAGGAGCAAATACCGCCCTGATTTCCAGTGTATCTGTAGCCGTTTGTGCAATCTGAGAGATACATACCATTGGGATTGACTCCAAATCCTTGGCAAAGTGAGTTATGAGTATAGATTTACCGCATACCTCAGTAATGCCTCCGCTTCTCCCTTGTATCTCCATTTGAGCAAACGAATTGTCACATTGATTGCTGTGTCTATGTATTTTCACTTGATCATTCATATAGTAACGAATCACCGGCTGAACATAATTGGTGAGATCCGTAATCAATATACCTTCAGACCACACATCCTCGTCTGTTATAGGCATTCGATTCTCATCTACTGGTTCAATGATCACCCAGTCTTCATTGACATGAAGGTGTCCATTTGAACAGGACATAGCCGCCTCGCCGCCCTCCGTGCTACAGTAATTATTAATCACCGGGCAATGAAAGGTCTCTGTGAATAAATTAAACATATCCTCTGTCAGTGCTTCTGCTGAACAGGCAATTGCTCTCAAATCTAAATGAATATTTCCCTTCCTTTGTTCTACTGCGATCGCACACATCGCTGATGGATAGCATGTGATTACATCCGGATGAAATGCCTCTATCTGTCTTGCCAGTTCTCCGATTGGCTGTGCGGGAGAAAAAGCCTGCATATTTACTGCATATTCCCCGGCTGCCTGCTTTGCCTTTAGCAGAGAACGATAGGATGATACTTTGGGATCCGTGTAGATAATGCTTGCAATCCTATATTTACTTGGATTCATAAACTCCGGGGAAGCATTGCCTGTGAAAAGGCGGCGACTGATCATAGCGCCGTGAATGGTATTGTGATAGGAATCTCTGATCATCGGCATCGGTGACCCGCTGGTACCAGAAGTAGTCAATGCAGTATACTTTGATAAATATAGCTGATTTGCATCTGTGTTTTTTAGATAAGACATGACACCTTCATATGTAATCTCCTGATCCGTAACCCAACGCTCATAATGCTCTGTCAGACCCTTCTTGTCTGTAGAAGGCAGATCCTCCAGCCTAAAGTTCTCAGGATCAATATCCTTATATGCCTCACGAAAATAATCAGAATGCTCCTTGACATAACCAACGATCTCTTTTAACCGTTGTTTCTGTAACTGCTGTAACGCATCCGGTTTCATTTTTTCTGCTTCTGATAACAGTTCTATTGCTTCTTGTGTTGTCAATGACTTCATCCAGTATCCCTCCATTGTGGCATTATTTTTTATTGTATCATACTGTAAAATGAACAGCAATCAAACAATTAGATGTCATTCCTTATAATTCACGTAAAATAAGTTCTGTAATCCCCGGATTGCTTCCTCCCTGTATACGGAGCACCTTGGGATGTCTCCCATGATCATACTCATCCTCAATCATATCCCTGATTCCGGTACCACCATGATAACCATGTATCAGACGGAGTCTGTATATTCCTCCATTTGCTTGTTTTAACTGACTGTCTATCTTTATTTTTGCCTGGTATACATTCATTCCATGCAGATCCAGTTCAATAATTCCCGCATTCATCACTTTCTTCGTCCCCTCCTATACTGTCCCAGTGAAATTTCAGTTGTCCGCTTAATGAAGTTCTTTCCTATACTCCGGATGAAAATATCTTCTCCTGTTTTTTGTGATTCCCAGATAGTTGATGGCTTTTCGTGGACAGACATTGATACAGGCAGAGCATTGTACACAGCCACTGCCCCATCTCCATGCCGGCACTTGATGGTCTTTTCCCTGTTTCATGTGAACGACCTTCATCGGACAGGCTTTCTCACACATTCCACATCCCACACACTGTTCATTTGCACGAAATAGTGGGAACAGTTTTCCCATCTGAAACAACATATAGACAAAATAACTTCTCCAGACTGAGAATTTGACTCGCTGGTAGTTTACCTTTTTCGCAGTTACATCCTGAATAATCGGATGGATTTTTTCTTTTAAAGAAGACAGTTTCTGATGCTCTGTCTCCGGTGTATCGAGTTCATGACCTATCACATAATTATTGGGCATAATCACTGCATAGTCACCCTGTAATGAAAGTCCGATTTTCTTCAATGCAGACTTGACATGCTCCACAGCACCTTCCCACTCATCTCCACAGGTTAAGATCGAATAGACATACACATCCTTGCTATGATTCAGCTGCAGCTTTTTAATAAAGCGTTTCACCAAAGTCGGTGGTGCCCACGCATGGATCGGGTAGACGATTCCGATTCGTTCTCCCTCCTCCAATGTATAGCTAAATCTCTTTTCTCTCCAGGCATTAGCAATATTGATCAGTTTCTCATTCGTTGCTGCTGCAACCTCCTTTGCGACACTATAAGTATTGCCTGTTCCGGTAAAATAAAATATCATACATAACTCCTTTCCTGCATAGCATTGATTAAAATATATTGATTCTCGTATCTAAAACATTCGCCGTTAATCTACCCCAATCGCCATCATATTGAAAATTCCTCATATTCGCCATAGCTGCCAATCCATGTACGACAGACCACATCGTAATCAGATTCTTCTGATCATGTTCCTTAGGCATCTGACAACTCCTCATCATCTTCAGGGCATATTTTCTAAATATCTGAAACGGTTCAAAATCACTGAAAATATCTACTTGATTCATCTGAAATGAGCAATTCCCACTGCTAAAGATAAATGAAAAATAATGAGGATGTTTTGCAAAAAAATCCACATACCTTTCTCCCATTAATACAATACAGTTGTCCTCGGTTGACTTCGTAACAGCACTTAACAAGGCCTCTGAAAACCTGTCTGTTACATATTCAGTCATCGCACCAATCAGAGCTTCTACATTGTCATAATGATTGTAGCATGCTGTGGGAGTCACGCCGATTCGCTTTGCCACCTTTCGCAGCGAAAAGTTGCCTGCTCCCTCCTCATATATCAGCTTTAATCCCTGTTCAATCAATTCTGTCTGTAAATTACCATGGTGATACGCTCTCTCTTCCACCTGCTCAGTCCCTTCAATCATAAAACCTCAATGTTTACATATGTTAACATTGAGGATTATAACACCAATGTTAACGTGTGTCAACATTGATTGAAAACAAAATTATATTTGATTATTTTGTGCAAAGACAGTTCCATGCCAAAATCAGCCTGTCTAATGACCACGCAGCATTGGCAGGACTGGTCGAAGGCAAAACAACCGCCTCAATCGATGTTTGTTTCTGTAATAATTTCTGATACAGATTCCCTGCTGTCTTTCCATTTACATAGATTCGCTGGATCTGCGTCTGTTGGAGTAGCCATGGAATATCAGTCGCCACGGCATTTCTGATGCTACTGTCACTGGAGCCAATAATATCACAACGATCAATTACATCCCATACCGCAATGTGATGTGCTATAAGCATCTGTCTCTTGTCAGCAATCGTCTGTGGCACATCACATTTAAGCAGTGCTGCCATCACCCTCCAAAATCGATTCTGTGGATGTCCATAATAGAAATTTTGCTCTCTGGATTTCACAGAAGGAAAACTCCCAAGGATCAATATCCGTGATGTTTCATCATAAACAGGCCCAAATAAATGCTCAATATGCTGATATTCTCCCATAATCTAGTTTGACCACCTTAAAAGTTATTACTACTTAATTATGACTTAAACAATAGTCTTATACAAAAACTCTGTTTTAATGTAATATTTCTAAGATAAAATCACATACCTTATCCCCACGTCCGAGGGTCTTGGTTCTACCCCAACGAAGCTTTGGATGCATATGACCATATGAAATATCATCAGAATTGCAGAAAGCAGTCGTAAGATCCGGACAACCATATTTCTTACAATTCTCAAAATAAGGACAGGAAGTCATATCAATATGACATCTTGATTTGTCCTGAGACTGAATCGACATCCGAAATCCTGAATCAACACCATATGTATTACAGATGATCTTGGACATTATGCCCGGAATCAACTGATATACTCCAGGAATTTTCGCAATGACTCTGATGATCCTACCTACATCCTCAGCATATCTTACAAAATAATCAGCAATCAGATGATAGGCAACAGACTGATCCTGAGTTTCCTCAAGTATCGCCTTATAAAATGCAATTGCCGGATAAATCTTATCTCTGGTATGCATTTGAACCTTGTGACTCTCATTCGGATTCTCCCTACAGATTCTCTTATACTCTGTAGCCGCCTGATGAATGATATTATCCGCCCTATCAGGGTAATCTCTTTTTATGATCTTACACAGATCCTTGATCAATCTTTGCTTATATTCCTGACTCATCCAAATCACATCCCTTTCTATATTCAAACTCTTATAAAAAATAACCGCCCCTTCTGCCATAGGTTGCGGTTATTTTTTACTTAACACTTAGGGCGACCGTCTATCGATAGCACCTCTTATATAAAACATATCATGATTTACCGATATCGTCAACGTGCTGTTTCTACCATTTTTTCACATTTTCATATCTATTCCACGTAGAGATACTCAGAGGCTTGGTGCTTTGGACAATTATCTTCACTTTTTCTATATACTTCCCAATCCTTTACCATATAATTACATTTTGCTGTTGCTTTGGACAATTTCTTGTTATCAATTTGATAATTTCCCACGATATGCTAATATATTCCATATTTTATACAATTCGCCAGATAATTTCCTCTAATTATCCAAAAGCCTCGCAATATGTAAATATATGTTTGCTTTTTGGGGGATTATTATCTTGCTTTATAGCAATTGTCCAAAAGCAAATCTTTCCTTTCTTCATCAACTCAAATCTCTAAAATCATCCAAAGAGCATCCTCATATGCTTAATTAATTGTCAATAACACTTCTATCTAATACTACACTGAACTTCTAACTTCTTGTTTCAAACTTCACATAAGACCTCACATAAAGCCTCATATATAGCTTCATATAAAGACAACCGCCCAGTCTCATACCCAGAGGCATGATGGCGGTCAGCAGTGCTACTTTTCGATATGGACCAAAGGAGCCTGAAAACTCAGCAAAAAAGTAGGAGACCATTCTCCTACTTTTTTGCATCTTTGAGGTTGAAGGGGACGACGTCTGAGAAAAGTGACACTGCTGACCACCTTCATGCCTCGTCCGTTTGTTTACTCTCCGTCCGTTTGTTTGCTCCCCGTCCGTCTGTTTGCTCCCCGTCCGTTTGCCTACTCTCCGTCTGTTTGCCTGCTCCCCGTCCGTTTGCCTACTCTCCGTCTGTTTGCCTGCTCTCCGTCCATTTGCCTACTCTCCGTCTGTATCTCTACGCCCCAATCTCCATGCCCGTATACAACTGATAATACTTACCCTTTTCCTCAATCAACTCATCATGGGTACCACGCTCAATGATTCTGCCCTGCTCTAAAACCATAATACAGTCACTGTTCTTGACAGTGGAAAGTCTGTGGGCAATGACAAAGGTGGTTCTGCCGTGCATTAATTTGTCCATGCCCTCCTGCACGATCTTCTCGGTTCTGGTATCAATAGAACTGGTTGCCTCATCCAGGATCAAAACCGGCGGATCGGCGATTGCCGCACGCGCAATTGCAAGTAACTGACGTTGCCCCTGACTCAAGTTCGCACCATCCCCACTGAGCTCAGTCTGATAACCATCAGCAAGTTTTCGGATGAAGCTGTCTGCATTGGCAAGCTTTGCCGCTGCAATGACCTCCTCATCAGTTGCATCCAGCTTACCATAGCGGATATTCTCCATAACGGTTCCGGTGAATAGGTGTGTCTCCTGTAGAACGATACCAAGTGAATGCCGCAGATCATCCTTTTTGATTTTATTGATATTGATTCCGTCATAACGGATCTTGCCATCCTGTATATCGTAGAAACGATTGATCAGATTGGTGATTGTTGTCTTGCCTGCACCGGTGGAACCAACAAATGCAATCTTCTGTCCCGGTGTTGCAAACAGATCAATATTGTGCAATACCATCTTTTCATCCGTATAGCCAAAGTCTACATCATTGAATACAACATCTCCGTTGACCTCGGCATAGGTAGTGGTATCATCTGCCTTGTGATAATGCTTCCATGCCCAGATACCGGTTCTTTCAACAGTTTCAACCAGCTCTCCGTTTTCCTTTTTCGCATTGACCAGAGTAACATAGCCCTCATCAAGCTCCGGTGTCTCATCCAGCAGCTTAAATACACGATCCGCTCCGGCTAATGCCATAACAATAGAGTTTAACTGCATACTAACCTGATTAATTGGCATATTAAAGCTCTTATTATAGGTTAAAAAGCTTGCAAGTTTTCCTAACGTAAATCCCCCAAAGCCCTTCAGAGCCAATGCTCCTCCGACGATGGCACAGAGCACATAACTGATATTTCCGATCTGTGCATTGACAGGCATTAGGACATTCGCAAATTTATTGGCATTATCAGCACTATGAAAGAGCTGATCATTCAATTCATCGAACTTCTCCTTTGCTTCCTCCTCATGACAGAACACCTTAACAACCTTCTGTCCCTCCATCATTTCTTCAATATATCCGTTCAGTTCACCCAGATCCTTCTGCTGTGCTGTAAAGTATTTGCCTGACTGCCCGGCTAACTTTGCAGTTGTAAACAACACAAGTCCTACCATTAGCAGCGTCACAACAGTCAATGGAATACTGAGCAGTACCATACTGATAAATACACTGACGATCGTAATCGCACTGGAGAAGATCTGTGGCATACTCTGACTGATCATCTGTCGCAGGGTATCAATATCATTGGTATAGATTGACATGATATCCCCATGAGCATGCGTATCAAAATACTTGATCGGCAGACTTTCCATATGGGAAAATAATGTGTCACGCAGTCGTTTCAGGGTTCCCTGACTGACATAGATCATCAGCTTCGCCTGTAAATAGGATGCGGCCGCTCCACACAGATAGAAAACACCCACCTTAACAATCGCACCTGCCAGCCCTGAAAAATCAGGATTTTCAACTTTTAATAAGGGAACAATATATCCGTCAATCAGGGTCTGCATAAACCATGTACCGCGTACATTTGCTAATACATTTACAATAATAGCAACTACGACCAAAATACAATGTGGTGCATAATATTTGAATACATATCCAAGTAACCGTTTGAACACTTCTCCGGGATTCTCTATGGTAGGCTTCATGCCTCTGGCTCCTCTGTGTCCACCCATTGGTCCTCTGACTGCTTTTGCTTGATTCGTTCCTGCCATTACTGCTCACCTCCATTCGCATCAAAATCACCGGCTCCACCGGTCTGCGATTCGTATACATCACGATAGATCTCATTTTCTGCAAGCAGCTCCTCATGTGTACCAAACCCATCTATGCAACCATCCTCCATAACAATGATACGGTCTGCATCCATAACAGAGCTGATGCGCTGTGCAATGATCAGCTTTGTTGTTCCGGGTATCTTCTCGGTAAATGACTTGCGAATCTTGGCGTCCGTTGCAGTATCTACTGCACTGGTACTGTCATCTAGAATCAAAATCTTAGGATTCTTCAATAATGCCCTTGCAATACAGAGTCTCTGCTTTTGTCCGCCTGAGACATTGGATCCGCCCTGTTCTATGTGTGACTCATATCCATCCTGCATCTTCTCGATAAATTCGTCTGCACATGCCAGTCTGCAGGCTTCTCTGCATTCCTCTACCGTTGCATCCTGCTTGCCCCATCGCAGATTCTCCAGGATGGTTCCTGAGAACAATACATTTTTCTGTAATACCACTGCTACCTGATTGCGCAGAGTATCTAAGTCATACTCCTTGACATCCCTGCCACCTACCCGCACACTTCCTGTGTTTGCATCATAGAGACGGCTGATCAGATTGACAAGAGAGGATTTCGCACTTCCGGTTCCTCCGATGATACCTATCGTCTCACCTGCCTTGATCTCCAGATTGATATCATCCAGCACTGGTTTCTCACTATCCTTATAGTAACGGAAGGTTACATGATCAAATGAAATACTGCCATCTGCTACATTCATAACAGGATTGACCGGATTGGTCAGGTCTGCTTTTTCATTTAACACTTCTGTGATACGTTCTGCACTGGCAGTACTCATTGTAACCATGACAAAGATAAGTGAGAGCATCATCAGACTCATCAATATGTTCATACAATATGCTAACAGACTCATCATCTGACCTGTTGTCAGTGAACCACCGACGATCATTTTTGCGCCCAGCCAGCTGATTGCCAGAATACATCCATAGACCGTAACCTGCATGATCGGATTATTCAGGGCAATCACGCCCTCAGCCTTGACAAACATTTTGTAGATGTTGTCACTTGCCCTCTTGAATTTATCCTTCTCATAGTCTTCACGAACATATGCCTTTACCACGCGGATACCGGATACATTCTCCTGCACACTTGCATTCAGTTCATCGTATTTTTTAAATACCACTCTGAAATATTTAGAAACCTTACGAATCAAAAAGAACATGCAGATTCCAAGGAAGATCACTGCACCGACATACACGCTTGCTAGTCTTCCGTTGATGATAAAAGCCATCGTCATTGCAATGATCAGACTGAATGGTGCTCTGGTACACATTCTCAGGATCATCTGATAGGCCATCTGTAGATTTGTAACATCTGTCGTCAGTCTGGTGATGAGACCTGATGTACTGTATTTATCAATATTGGCAAAGGAAAAGGTCTGTATGTTGTCATACATGGATTTTCTCAGGTTTCTTGCAAAGCCTGTAGATGCCTTGGCTCCAAACTTTCCTCCCAATACACCAAAGGTCAGCCCCATCGCTGCCGCCAGCACCATCCACGCACCCACAGCATAGATGTGTCCCATATTTCCTGCTTCCACACCATCATCAATGATGGATGCCATCATGAGCGGAATGATCATTTCCATAATGACCTCTCCGATCATACATAATGGCGTGAGCAGAGAAACTGTCTTAAATTCTTTAATTTGTGCCCCTAATGTTTTTAACATTCTCTGTCATCCTCTCTATGATATCCAAGCATACCTGTAATTCCTCCTCAGAAATTCCTGCACAAAGCTGTTCATTGAACTTCACGGCTCCCTGTGCAAATTTCTTGCCAATCCTATGTCCCTTTTCAGTCAGCACCAATTCTCTGTATCTCCCATCCTTTTTAGAAGGCACTCGTTTCAACAGATCATTCTTCTCCATGACATTGATGACCTCACTGAGTGTAGATTTCCCAATTTCAATATGTTCTTCAATGTCCTTTTGAAATACCGGAGTCCCCTGATGCTTGATCAAATGACCCAGAATCCCCATCTGCAGCATGGTGATGTTCTGATTCAGTGCTTCTCTGACCTGCATACAACTGACTTGTCGAATGGAATTATTTAAGATACGAAGCTGCATACCAAATGACTGTTTGATATCCATGACAACTCTCCCTTCGATCAACAAAAAAGAAGGAACAACAACGCCCTTCTTCCTTGTTAGTTCGTGTACGAATTATAATACGCCGAACAATTCTATCTGTCAATACAATCATACTTTATTCAGATTAGTTTAGAATTATTTAAGATTTCAGATCACACTACATTTTCAATCTCTGCACCGGTAAAGAACTGTTTGAGATTGCTCATGGTAGTCTCTGCAATATTACTCAGGGCTTCCTCTGTCAGAAAGGCCTGATGTGAGGTGATCAGTACATTGGGCATGGAAATCAGCCGGGCCAGCACATCATCCTGGATGATGGTATTGGAATTGTCTTCATAGAAAATATCTGCCTCTTCCTCATAGACATCCAGTGCTGCTGCACGGATCTTGCCATCCTTGAGTCCTTCCACCAATGCCTCACTGTCAATCAATGCACCACGGGAGGTATTGATCAACACAACTCCATCCCGCATCTTCTGAATGGCCTTTGCATGAATGATATGCCTGCTGTCCTTCGTCAATGGACAATGCAGGGAAATGATATGTGACTGTTCAAACAGTTCATCCAGAGTCACATAATGAATATCACTGTTGACGATGGGGAATGGATCATATGCGATCACATTCATCCCGAAGCCTTTACAGATATCCATAAAAACCCGTCCAATCTTACCTGTACCAATCACACCGACGGTTTTTCCATGAAGATCAAATCCTGTCAGACCGTTCAAGCTGAAATTGTATTCGCGAATCCTGTTATAAGCTCGGTGCAATTTTCGATTCAGAGTCAGCAGCATTCCCATTGCATGTTCTGCCACTGCATAAGGGGAATATGCCGGAACCCTTGTTACAATC
Source organism: uncultured Lachnospiraceae bacterium (assembly GCA_964631375.1). Taxonomy (GTDB): domain Bacteria; phylum Bacillota; class Clostridia; order Lachnospirales; family Lachnospiraceae; genus JAAYYM01. The sequence continues at coordinate 38,934 of CAZVYQ010000008.1, forward strand.
ATTCCATGCTCATGTGCATAATTGATATCAACATTATTATACCCTGCACAACGCATGGCCACACATGTAATATCACGTTTCTTAAGCTTCCTCAGTGTCTCTGCACCCAGATCGTCATTTACAAATGCCACAACCGCATCGCTGCCCTTTGCCAACACAGCTGTCTTTGCATTCAGCTTCTCCTCATGATAAACAATCTTGATATCCGGGTATTTCTTCAGTTCCTCATCAAAGAACTCTTTATCATATGGTTTGGTATCAAAAAAACTGATTTTTCTCATAACCTGCCTCCTTGCTAAAGCCTGTGCTGTTTACGCGACCCTTTTATTATGGCATCAGATTTTGGGTAAATGCCATATATCCCTGTTATATTCTTCGATGGTTCGGTCTGATGAGAAGAAGCCTGCCTTTGCAATATTGGTTAACATCATCTTCTTCCACTTGGGACGATTCTCATAATCCTCCAATGCCTGATCCTTGACCTTGATATATTCCTCCAGATCGATCAGTGTCATAAACCAGTCCTTATTCAACAATTCGTTGTATAGACGCATCAGATTTTCTTTATTGCCGTTCCATTTTACTTTAAAGCTTTTGATGAAATCTACAGCCTCTTTGATGGTTTTACTGTTACGGTAGTAATCTCTTGACACATAGTCAGCCTTCTCATAATGCCGAATGATCTCCTCACTGTCCTTGCCAAAGATATAAATATTATCATCACCGACCAGGTCATGGATCTCTACATTCGCTCCATCACTCGTTCCCAGTGTCACAGCACCATTCAGCATAAATTTCATATTTCCTGTACCAGATGCCTCCTTGGAAGCAAGAGAAATCTGCTCTGAAATATCACATGCCGGAATCAGCTTCTCAGCGTAGCTGACATTATAGTTTTCCACCATAACAACCTTCATATAACGATTGACTCTGCGGTCATTATTCACGATTTTCTGTAACACGAGCAGCAGATGGATGATATCCTGAGCAATCACATATGCAGGTGCTGCCTTTGCACCAAAGATAAATGTAATTGGTCTCTTTGGCTTTTTACCACGTCTAATCTCCAGATACTTGTGAATGATATAAAGTGCATTCATTTGCTGACGCTTGTACTCGTGCATACGCTTGATCTGAATATCAAAGATGGAGTTCGGGTCAATCTCCACACCTTCCTTCTCTTTGATATAAGCAGCAAGTGCATTCTTTTTATCCTGTTTGATTTGACTGATTCGGTCAAGAAGTGCTGTGTCCCTTTGATGCTCCAGCAGTTTCTCTAATTCCATGGCATTTCTCTTATATCCATCACCAATGGTATCAGATATACAACCCGCAAGTTCCTGATTACAGGACAGCAGCCACCGCCTAAAGGTAATGCCATTTGTTTTATTATTGAATTTCTCCGGATAAATATCATAAAAATGTTTCAGTTCAGATTCCTTCAGAATCTCTGTATGCAGTGCTGCCACACCATTGATGGAAAATCCGTAGTGAATGTCGATATGTGCCATATGAACACGGTTCTGATCATCTATGATCTGTACCTTAGGATCATCATATTTTTCGGCTACCCTCTTTGCTAGTTCCTTAATAATCGGAACCAACTGCGGCACCACCTTTTCCAGATAGGAAAGCGGCCATTTCTCCAAAGCTTCTGCCAGAATCGTATGATTGGTATATGCACAGGTCTTACTTACAATATCAATTGCCTCATCCATAGAGATTGCCTTGTCCTCAGTGAGAATCCTGATCAGTTCCGGGATGACCATTGTCGGATGTGTGTCATTGATCTGAATCACAGCATGATCATACAATTTCTTCAGATCGTACTTTCTCTCACGCATATCCTTGAGGATCAACTGTGCAGCATTACTTACCATAAAATACTGCTGATAGATACGCAGCAGATTGCCCGCCTCATCTGAATCATCAGGATATAGGAATAATGTCAGATTCTTCTCAATCTGCTCCTTATCAAAATTGATGCCATCCTTTACAATACTCTCATCAATAGATTCGATATCAAACAAATGTAACTTATTGATACCGTTTTCATATCCCACTACATCAATATCATATAAAACCGACTTCACCTTATGGTCTCCAAAGCTGACCTCAAATGCTGTATCTGTCTTTCGAAGCCATGACTCCTCCTCGATCCAGTCATTCTTCTCTGCCATTTGCAGTCTGTCTCTGAATACCTGTTTGAATAGACCAAAGTGATAATTTAATCCAATACCGTCTCCTGGCAGACCCAGTGTTGCAATGGAATCCAGAAAACACGCAGCCAGTCTGCCAAGTCCGCCATTTCCAAGAGACGGTTCCGGCTCAACGTCTTCGATCTCAGAAAGTGTCTTTCCGTTTGCCTTCAATACTTCATTTAACTTGTCATAAACACCAAGATTGATCAGATTATTGGACAACAGTTTCCCGATCAGAAACTCCGCGGATATATAATATACCTTTTTATCTCCATTGATGTCCGGTGTAATGTCCATCATGTCCTTTGTCAACTGCAGAACACATTCGTACAGCTGAGCATTAGTACATTCTGCAATGCTTTTACCATACCGCTTCTGTGCCTTATCCTTCAAATTCGTCTCGAGCTGGTCACGCAATACATTACGCTGTACGGCATTAAGGGTTTCATTCAAAGCCATTTTTTCATCCTCCATTTGTATAGATAGTCATTATCTCCAATTATCATATATATGATACGAGTGTCCGGATTTTCCAGTCACCGTAAACGTTTATAAACTAAATCTAACATAGGAAAACGTTTTCCGCAACCCCTTATTTATTTTTCTTGTTACCACAACCTGCTTTCCACTTCGCTTTTTAAAAACATCTTGTTTTTGGCTGCTGATTTGATTGGATGCAATTTGTTTCTTTTAATCAGATCGTCCACATTCTGCCTCGTACATTTCATCATTTCACAAACTTCTGTGGTATTGAGAACATGATCTGTGGCAAAATGACAAAAGTCTTCATACATGACTGGTATCTCCTCACCCTGATCGAGCAAATCTCTTGCCATACAGACTGTTACGCCATTCCAACTAATTCCATAGCCGCCCGATTCAATGCTGACCTGTCCAAAATGATTCTTCACATAATCTGCTATATCGCTTTCTAATAGCAGGTCTTTCACATCATATATCCTTGTCATATTATGTTGAAAGAAAATCACCAGACGATCTCCTGAAATCAGAATATCCTTAATATTACACTTCATCCTTTCCATAATCATCACCGGGATCTCTCCATTCTCCAGTTCTTCCACATAAAAATCATCCTGACAACAGATTCCCCGACTCAACATCAGTAGCTTAAAAGTATGATATACCTTCAAGTGGTTTTCTCTAAGTATCCCACCAAGATTCTGACGTTCTGAAGGTATGATTCTGCTCTGTACCCACCTTTCACTCCATTGTGACTCTACTGTATAGTGTCCCTTCTGAGCAAATAATCCAAGCATCATAGGCAGTTCATTCTTATCTGTTCCCTCCGGGATCTCTATATAATATTGATCTGATTGCTCAAAATACAATAAATATGCTTTGATGATTTTTTGAACATCATTTTGATCATAGATTCCACATATTCTCAATTTGTTTCCACCTCTCCCATATCATCTGCCATATCTTCTCTATGTGTTGGTCTGATAAAATATCTGAAAGCCCTGATAAAATACTGGTTTTATCATTTTCCTTCAGTATTCTTGATAACTTTAACTTATCATGTGGGATTAATTTCAGATTATCCAATGCGGAATGCCCTCCCACAAAGCATTGTACTCTTTTATCCTCCAATACCTGATACTGTTCTACTTCTTTTTCAGTATGACAACTAAACAACAGTGAAAGTCCCTGATCAAATAAAGGTGCCATCCTCACATTGCCCTTTGCATCACTGATCACTTCTACATTGGCACCATGTCGATCCCTGTTCAAAACCAAATAATCTATTAGTAGCATTGCATATATCTGTTGTCCCCAGCCTTTTCTGATACAAAAATCCAATGGGCATTCATCAGCTTGACGTTCTAACTGATAATAATCTTCCAATGTCATCTTCTTTTCAAAAGGTTTGCGAAAACTATTTGACGCACAGAGAAAGGTTTCATATTTCTGCTTTTCTATCTTAATATCTGCATGAATCAATTGATATTGCAAATGAGGAAATCCCAATATATCTAAAAGTCTACAGACGATCAACTCATTGACACATTCATGTCCGACAATCCCTCTCATGCTATCATAATCTGATAACTTATAATATATCTTCCCCTTTTGCAATTCTTCCGTTGCTTTTAAAAAAGATCCCGCAGTTCCAGAAGAACTTCTTACTTTTGTCCATGAAAGATAGGTATAATCCTGCTTATCCAGTATTAGATCCTGCATAATATTAACTCCTTTTTAACCTCTATTACTTTGATGAATTTGAAAACGTTTGATCTGTATACAGAATAACAGGCAACTTGACATATGTCAAGTTGCCTGTTATTCTTACTTTATTCCCCACGAATCGTATCTACGATCGTAAGTTCTCTGATCTGTCTTGCCGGACCTAGGATTGCAAGAACAGAAGCCATAGCCACTACTATTACAATAATCAACATTGCACCTACAGGCAAACTCCATACATCGCCCCAATGAAAGGTGATCATTCCTTTATAAAGGAGTCGGTTGATTGGAATCCCAATGACACATCCAAATCCTATCCCGCTGACTGCATAAGTCAATGCCTCTGCCGTAACCATTTTAATCACCTGTCGATCGCTCATTCCAATTGCTCGCATCGCCCCATACTGCTGCAGCCTTGCAGAAACACTCATGGCTATGCTGTTGACAATGTTAAAGATTGAAATCAAGGCAATGATGACAAGAAAGCCATAGATGAATAGTGACATGGAATAATATGCGCCTCTGACATCTGCATTACTCAGTCTCTGGTCAGAGAAGGTAATTCCTGTACCTGAAAGTTCTCTAATCTTGTCTACATCCGTATCTGTAGCCTTTTGTGTCAGCTGGATATCCAAAATCGTATATCCACCCTCTCCTGTCAACTGTCGGAAAGTCTGTTCTGAGCAAATCACTGTTTCTACTCCCTCTTCACGACTGAACGGACAGTCGGACAACACACCTGCGATCTGCAATATATGTTCTTCTCCCTTGATCTGTGTTTGTAAAGTATCACTCACTCTCAATGGATTATTCATATCATAAACTGTCAGTACTGCCGAACCATTTATCACATCCTCCAGTTTTCCGTCCGTCAAATCATCCTCCGCCCATTTGAATTGATTTTCCTCATAAGAAATGAGGTTAATCTGCATATCATTTCCATTTACCTGAGTCGGCAGATGATATGCAAACATTCTCCCATAGGCTCTCTTCACTCCATTCACATCCTCTATCTGTGACAGCAGATCAGGAGCTATTGAGCATGTATTGTCCTGACTGATCACTGACAGATCCGGTGTACAGGGCTGTAGTGGTTTCAAAGCATGATGTAGGAAATCCACTGCCGTTGTGAAGGATAAGAATAAAATGATACTAAACGCAAAGGAACCTGTCATTAATAAAAAGTTCTTCTTGCTGCCACCTGCGTGGTGCATACCAAGTACTGTTTCGATATGGAGAGTCTTTGTACCTATTGCATGACGATTACTCTTTTCGGAGTTGTTTTTTCGTTTGCTTTTTTTATGGGAATCTCTCAAAATTCCCATCTGATAAGAATTGCCCGAAACTGCTGCCAGTGGTGAAACTGACGCAGCCCTCTTTGCCGGAGCTGAGGCCGCCAAAAGTACTGTGATCACACCAATTCCTGCTCCTGATACCAATCCCATGATGCTGATTCCGAATACCGGCATACTTGCAAAATAACCCGGGCTTAACAATCTAAGCATATTGCACAGTACCCATGTAATAATGGTTCCTCCGAGCAATCCCAGTGGAATCGCACTTTTGCACCAATTCAACGCCTCCAGTCTGACAAACTGTTTGACCTGGCTTTTAGTTGCTCCCTGGCATCGCATCATTCCGAAAAACTCTGTTCGTCTGACAACATTGCTGTTCAAATTACCTGCGATCATTAAGATTCCGGCAGTAATCACCAGTACAGCAAGAACCACAGCTGCACCATAAAGCTGCATGATATAGGAATCTCTGCTCATCCCCATCACACCAAGCAGTTTCTCATTTCTGCCAACCTGCTCTTTGGTCAGACCCAATTGGTTTTCAATCCTGGTAATCACCTTCGGAATATTGCAATTTCTTGAAAACTGCACATAGTATGCCATATCCCTGTCAAAATCAGGCTCCCCGGCTGTTTTACAAAGCTCCCGAAAGGTATCCACACTGACAAAAACACCTACTGAATCGTCCTTCATGATCATCCCGCTATTATTTGAAAATCCTGATATGGTAAGAGAAAACTTTTCTCCATTTGGTAATGTTATGTCAACCACGTCTCCTATATGAAGATCCAGTCTTTTTCCAGCATTCGCAGTTAATACTGCTTCCTGAGGCTGTTCAAAGTATCTCCCCTCAATCACTTCTGCCAAAGACATCAGTTGTACAAAATCCTCCTCATATCCACATATAGCTACCTTGATTCCGTTGATCTCATAGTCTTGATCCAGTCTGTAATTTCGCACATCATACCAGGATGCTGCCACAACCTCCCGTTGTCCTTTGATCATATCAGCCTGTTCCTGACTCAAACTCTTGAACATTGCATGCCAGTTCCCATCTGACTGAATGGTCTGCAGATACTGGCTTCGTATCTCCATATCAGCCATACTGAAAATCGCTGTCACAAGAAAAACTGCCAAAATGATACAGATCCTTGTCATCTTGCTTTGTTTTTTATGAACCTTAGCAGAAATCGGGATCAGTTCCAGATAGTGTTTCATCTCGTCACACCTCCCAGATCATGTATCACTCCGTCTGTTACTCTGATCACGCGATCTACAGAATCGGTCAGATTCATATTATGTGTGATCATTAAGACTGTCTGGTTGAAGTGTCTGGATGCCTGATGCAACAGTTCAATCACATCCTGACTGTTCTTTGAGTCAAGATTGCCGGTTGGTTCATCTGCCAGCACCAGCATTGGTTTTGTCATCAGAGCTCTGCCGATTGCAACTCTCTGCTGTTGTCCGCCTGAAAGCTGACTTGGCAAGTGTTTACGTCGTTCAGTCAATCCTAATACCTGCAGCATTTCCTCCACCTGATCCTGATCCGGTTTACGATAATCTAAAAGCAGTGGAAATACTATATTTTGCTCCACTGTCAGTTCTGATACCAATTGATAGGATTGAAAGATAAATCCTATATTTCTTCTCCGAAAGATGGTTCGTTCATTTTCCTTCATGGAGAACAGATCCTGTCCTGCCAGCCACACTTTACCTGAGGTTGCTGTATCTAGTCCACCGATACAGTTTAGAAGTGTACTCTTGCCGGAGCCTGATTCACCCACAATGGCAGTAAATTCACCCTTCTCCATTGTGAATGAGACATCCTTAAGAGCCTCTACGCAGGCTTCTCCTGTTCCATAATTTTTACATAAGTGTTCTACCTTTAATAATTCCATGATTGATTCCTCATCTCCTAATTGTTTAGCAGAATCATATCATCTTAACATTACAATCAGGTGAATTTCACCTTACGATTTTGTAAGGATTATGTTACAGTTTGCTGTTTCTTAAAGCTGATTGTAAAAGTTGTTCCCTCTCCTTCACTGCTCTGCACCGTCAGTGAACCATCCTGTCCCTCAATGATTGCCTTGGCAAGCGGTAACCCAAGCCCGATCCCCGGTCTGTTCTCAGCACCAGAGCCACGATAGAACCGCTTGAAAATATGATGGATCTCCTCCTGTGGGATGCCGCTTCCATGATCAGTGACAGCAATGTGCAGCATGGCAGGTGTTTCATTCCATGTTATGTTGATCATTTCATGCTCCTGTGTATGATCAAGTGCATTCTTAACCAGATTGCTGATGGCTTCGCTGGTCCAAAGCAGATCACAACTGATCCTGCAATTGTGATCACCCTCAATCTGAATCTGTTTCTGTTCTGTTTGTGCACGTAACCGCAGATCTCCGATTGCCTCTGACACAATCTCCTGTACCTGATATTGTTCCTTTGCAAAGGTAATACTGCCTGCATCCAAACGCGTCACCTTGAGTAACAGTTGGATCAAGCGTTCCATGCGATTGAGTGCCGCCTCAGATTGATCGGTAAACCGGCTGATGGTTTCTGGATGATCTGACTCGTCCTTCATGATCTCCGTATACATACGCAGTGCGGCAAGAGGTGTTTTCAGTTGATGTGAGATATCTGATATCGTATTTTTCAAAAACTCCTTTGTCTTCTGTTCGGTTTCCTCTCTGCTCTTATATGACATAGCAAGTTCATCAATATCTGAAAAGAGACGATATAGTGTTCCTTCCTGATTACCGTTTAAATGACTGTGAAAGTCTCCTGCTGCATATCGTTCAACAACCTCAGCTGCTTCCGAATAAAGCTTGTCACGTTTTTTAAAATAAAGAAGGGTTCCCCCAAGGAGTAACCCCACTAAAAATACACAAATCAATATAAATGCCACAGAAATCCAATTCATAGAACCTACTATATCCATACTATTTTCAATCTGGTTACTAACCGAATACCAGTCAACAATCAGCTGCTGATAGACCAGATTACAGCATACCATAGCCACAATCATTAAAATCCCTGTTCCTGTAATCAATCCTATATAAAGTCTCGTCTGTCTCTCCTGTAAAAAGTTCATCTCTCCACCTCATTCCAACGATAGCCAAAGCCTCTGACTGTCTGCAGATACTTTGGTTCAGACGGAGAATCCTCTACCTTCTCCCGAAGTCTTCTGATATAAACCGACAGTGTGTTGTCATCTACAAAGTCCCCCTGACTGTCCCACATGGCATCCAAAATTGCCTGTCTCGTCATAATGCGGTTTGCATTTCGGATGAGCAGACACAACAGTCTGTATTCTGCACCTGTCAGTTCGAGAGGTCTGCCAGCCTTTGTGACTCTGCAGTTCGACAGATTGATCAAGATGGAGCCACCTTGAAGTTGCTCCTGATGACTGCTTTCTACTCCTGTAGGATTATGTAGCTGTGTACTTCTTCGTAAGAGTGCCCGTATACGGGAACACAATTCACCCAGTTTAAAAGGCTTTGTAATATAATCATCTCCGCCACAGTCAAGACCTCTGATGATATTGGTCTCTTCATCTGCCGCCGTCAAGAAAATGATCGGTACCATATTGCCGGTCTTTCTGACATACTCGCATACCTCAAAGCCGGTTCCGTCTGGCAAAGTTACATCCAGCAACAGCAGGTCATACCCTGCTGCAAATTCACTCTTCGCCTCTGCAACATTACGAACCACAGTCAGATCAAAACCATTCTTCTCCAATGAATACTGTAATCCATCGATCAAGCTGATATCATCCTCTAAGAGTAATATTCTGCTCATCTCGCACCTCCATCATAAACAAAAAGTCCTATCACCTCGATAGAACCTTTTGTCGACATCTTTATATCATGGTCATTTTAATAATTGATTTAATTCCTCAACAGCCTTTTCCATATCCTCATTCGGATAATCAGCAAAGCTTCGTAATGAACGGATTGGTGTATATCTTGCGATTGCCTCCTGCATTTCTTCTGTAATGGCTTCTGAAGCAACCTGATTTTTCTCTTTAGAGTTATCATCAGCAATTAAAAGACCCATATGATTCATCACATGATTCTTTGTATAATCACGTAACGAATCCTGTTGCAACAGATCTCCGATAATGGTGTCCTTTGTTACATGAAACGGCAGCTTGATATCACTGGTATAATGGATTGTCAGTTCAGTAGCAATATCACGTGAGGAATTTCCCACCATGATGACATAATCGCCTGATGCTGCATACCAATCATGGATTTCTTCATTGTACCATGCAAAGGAACGTTTGTTTAATTCCATGATGACTCTCTTCTGCTCACCCGGTGCCAACATAACTGCTTCAAAGCCCTTCAGTTCTTTGTCCGGACGGATGGTAGCTCCCGTAGTATCCTTTACATAAAGCTGTATCACTTCTTTTCCTGCCATACGGCCTGTATTTTTTACATCCACACTGATTTCTACGGTTTCAGAACCCTTGATACTATCCTGATTAACACGTAAATTGCTGATCTCAAATGTTGTATAACTAAGTCCGTATCCAAACGGATAACGTACTGACATCCTCTTTGTGTCATAATATCTGTATCCCACAAAAACTCCTTCAGCATAATGCACCTTACCACCGGCTCCCGGGAAATTCAGGTAGGAAGGATTATCCTCTAACTGAATCGGAAATGACTCTGCTAACTTGCCGCATGGGTTTGCCTTCCCATAAAGAATGGCGGCTACCGCCTCTGCAGAGCCTTCACCACTTAAATATGCTTCGACGATACCCTTTACCTGGTCGGCCCATGGTATCTCTACCGGAGATCCGTTATGCAATACCACAACTATATTTTTCTGAACCTTGAGCAGTTCCTCGATCAACTGATTCTGACAGGATGGCAGACGCATATGCTTTCTGTCATATCCCTCGGATTCAAATGAATCCGGAAGACCCGCAAACACAACAACCTTTTTTACTCTCTTGGCAACATCAATTGCCTCTTGAAACAGTGCCTCATCCACAACATCCTCTACTGCGGAAAAGCCTTCTGCATACTGCACGGTTTTGTATTGTTTCAGCACTTCCAACGCCGAAGGTACCTGCTTTGCATTGATGTGACCACTGCCGCCTCCCTGAAAACGAGGCTTGACAGCAAAACCACCAATGACTGCCACTTCATCTACATCCTCTGATAATGGTAGGATCTGATCCTCATTCTTTAATAAAACGATACACTGCTTTGCAAATTCCACTGCCTTTTCATGATCAGCCTTGCGGTCAAAGACCTCCTGCTGTCTATGCTTGTTATATCGATCAATCAGCTTAAGAATTCTCTCAACTGTCTGATCAAGGATTTCCTCAGATAACGTGCCTTGTTTCACTGCTTGGATGATCTTCTGATCATTGGTTCCACAGCTGCTCGGCATCTCGAGATCCATCCCTGCCTTCAGTCCTTCCACACGGTCACTGACAGCACCCCAGTCGGATACTACAAGTCCCTCAAAGCCCCACTCGTCCCGCAAAATATCACCTAACAATTCACGACTCTCACCTGTGAAAACTCCATTGATCCGATTATAAGAATTCATGACTGTCCATGGCTGTGATTTTTTCACTGCCGTCTCAAATGCGGGCAGATAGATTTCTCTGAGTGTCCGCTCGTCCATCTCTGATGAGATTGACATTCTCTCATATTCCTGATTGTTTGCAGCAAAGTGCTTGATCGAGGTTCCTACATTCTGTGACTGTACGCCTTGAATAAATGCCGCAGACAATTCCCCTGCCACATAGGGATCCTCAGAATAATACTCAAAATTACGTCCACATAACGGAGAACGTTTGATATTAACTGCCGGTCCCAAAATCACAGAAACATCCTCTGCCTGACATTCCTTGCCGATTGCTTCTCCCATCTGTTTTAACAGATCTCTGTCAAAAGAACAGGCTGCTGCACAGCCTGCCGGAAAGCAAATTGCCTCTATGCTTTCGTTGACTCCCAGGTGATCTCCCTGATTGGCCTGCTTACGCAGACCATTTGGTCCATCACTGACCATAACAGCCGGAATTCCCAGTCTCTCGATCTCCTTTGTGTGCCAAAAATCGTTGCCGGAACACAAGCTCGCCTTCTCCTCCAGTGTCATTTCAGATATTAACTTTTCGATATCCATCATAAACCCTCCCTTAAAGTCTATTGAATATTATTTATATTTGTTTTCCTTTCTTTGCTTCAAAGAATGCATCAATTGTTCCTATAATCTGTTCCGGCGGCATTGTCTTCAGCATATAGCCTTCCGGCTTGAGTGCAAGCACTTTCTTTACGCTTTCCTTATCTCCCTTGCCTGTTAGGAACATGACCGGTATAGAACTGGTCCGCAGTTCAGCACGGATCATTTCCAGCATCTGCGGTCCCGAGCAGACAGGCATCTCGTAGTCTAACAGGATCAGATCCGGCAGATTGGTTGCCAGAAACGTAATTGCATTTGTTGCCGAGTTCACCATGGAAACATGATATTTACTGCCAAGCCAGGTCTTAACAGTTCGAAGCATCGTTCCGGAATCATCTACTACCAGAATGTGCTTTTTTCTCTCTTCCAATTCACCCTTTGCCACAATGGAATTTAATTTTTCGCCAATTGATTTGACGTTTAACGGTCTTTCAAAAATCCCGCCGATGATTTCCTGTGGCATCATTTTCTTGACTTCCTCTACATCAGGAGCATATCCGATCAAAAACAGCATCCGCTCCTCCTCCATACAAATATCTCTGATATAAACCAGTACGTCAATTTTTCCTGTAGACTGCTCGTCCAAATATAGAAAAATAAATGCAGGCTTTTCTTCTATCTGACTGATGGCGGTTAAATCAAATTCAGCAAATTCACACTGAAAATGTGCCTCCTGTAGACCTGTTGTGATTGCCGTGACAATAAATGAGGTTGTCTCTCCGACTATGAGTACTTTCCTGTCCATCAATGTTCCTCCCCGTTCAAATATCGCTTAATCAACTCTATCATATCATCTCTTGCTACTTGTGCCATAAATGTTTTCAATTCTCTGTATGTACTCTGAAACGTCTCCGGCATCCTGTATTTCGTCAGCGTTTCCATAACCGCATCAGCACTGTCAAAGTCAAAAGCCTCTGCCATCTCACACAGGGCTTCCATTGCCTCCTTCAACATCTTCTCCTCGATCAATGGTTTTGCCGCATCTTCCTCTGGTTTTTCAAACAAAGACTGCAGTTGTTTTGCATAAATCCTATAGGCCTGCAGCAAAGGAGGGGTTTTCGCCTCGATCGTTTGCTGATCCTTGGCATTCCCGGAAGCCTCCAATTGCTTGGCCTGTTCGGAGAGCTCCAGTGCACCGATCAGCCTTGCAGAGCTTTTCAGAGCATGTACCAATATTGTGTAGTTATGATAATCCTGCTCCTGACTGTACTGCTCGATCTGCTCAGCCTGTTTGAGTGCCGGTGGATAAAACTCTCTGACCACACTCAGATAGATTTCTTTGGTACCACATGCTTGAATACCTGCTTGTGTATCAATGCCTGCAATTGCATTCAGCTGCTTAAATATAATATCATCCGCCGATTCTTGATGAGCAGAGGCAACAGCCCTGAAGACTCCCACAGGTTCTCTGCTGACTACCTTCTGTCGAACCTGAAACGAAAAAATCGAACCCTTTTGATTGACACTGGTATAATCAAATTGACTGTCCTCCATCATAACTCTGTCTTTTAGTTCTGCATCCACAATACCACTGCCTGTATCAGCAATACGAACCTTTAGCAAAACAGCATCCGGCTCTGCTTCCTCATACTGCACCGACATGGTAATAAAGCCCTTTTGTGTATCATTCATTCCTGCTTCCAGGATCTGCATCAGAATCTGTGTAATCCTGATCGCATCGCCATACAGCTTACTTGGAAGCTTCGGATTGACAGCAACCTTAAATTCCAATCCCTTTTCCTTGATCTTTTCATCGACTCCTCTGACCAGTTCATTGATCAGTGTATTCACCTCATAATCGATATTCATCTTTGATCTGCTCACTTCGCTTTCTTATGTTCTCCCATTAACTGCTATCATTCTAACATAACTCATATATGAACTCCACCTGATTGTTCTTCGGAAAGAACTTGCTGTTTGTCTTGATATCACATACAATAAACTTAATATTAAGTGATTACGAAAGGATCAACAACTTATGAAAAATCCACTCTTTAAAAAGAGACTGCTCATGGCACTGGTCGGTGTCCTGGTTTCCGGTGTATCAGTCGGCTTATTCCGTCGCTCAGCATTTGGCACTGACCCATTTCAGGTACTGATTAACGGTATCAGCAATCACATTACCTTTGCCAGTTTTGGTACTGTATACATGTGTATAAACCTTCTGATGCTAACAGCAATTTTTCTGCTCGATAGACATTACATCGGCATTGCCACCTTTATCAATATCTTTTTACTTGGATATGTCGTTCAGTTCTCAGATGATTTCGTTGGCAGCCTGATCGGTGAGACTCCTAACCTCATCACGCGTATTCTCTTGCTGATTGCAGGGGTTGTCATTCTCTGTTTTGCATCTGCACTATACTTTACAGCCAGTCTGGGTGTGTCAACCTATGACGCCATATCTCTGATCATGACAGATAAAAAGCTTGGTAAATTCAAATATCTGCGGATCGGTACTGATATCTTTTGCGTCCTGGTTGGTTTTCTCCTTGGTGGAGTTGTCGGAGTCGGAACAGTTGTAACTGCATTCTTCATGGGACCGCTCATCGACTTTTTTAATCGCAAGGTGGCACAACCCTTTCTCTATGGCAAACAAGCAGATTCAGACGGGCAATAGATTCTGTAATTTCCGCTCAGTGCAAGAAAAGCAAAGAGATACAGACAATTATCATAATAACGTCTGTCACCTGTCCGCAGTGGTGTCTCCCAGAACAGACGGACACATTGTTTTGCCTCTTCACTCATTCTGACATCACCGGCCAGTGAAGCCATTGCATTCATTGCAATGATTGCTACCGGATGTAGTGCCGGTTCATCAATCACCGTTCCATCAATCTCATAGACCTTATAATCTGTATGCGATATCCCTGCAAAAAATCTCTGTATACGTTCTGCACATTCACATTCCCATTCATCTGCCATAAACCATGAATAATCCAGACCCAGATTTCCTGCCACACGATAGGCATCACTATAATACTTGTCATGTACGCCAAAATGATCCTGATACTTACAAAAGGGTCTGCCCTCATAGTCAGCATACTCCGCAGTCAATCCCGTGATCGGATGTGCCGCTTTCTTCAGATAAGCCCGACTGCATTGGGCTGCTTCCTTCCAAAAGGCTCTGTCCTCTTCATCAGCCCATAGTGCAAACAACTCATAAAAATGTGGAAGATGGTAAGATGGATCGCTCCAGTCACACTCCGGAATAAACTTAATCAACTGATTGGATGGTTCCCACATCGGAAAACCTTTGGTATCGTCAGACACCAGTCCACGTCCCATACAGGTATTACCATTTCCTTTATGAACACATTCATGCAAAATCGCACGTGCCTCCTCGGAGTAGTGAAAGATACCCTCTCCATCTCCCCAGCGATTCGCTGCAAAAAACAATGCCATTGCAAAATATTCTTCTCCATCCGGTGCAGGTCCGTCTGCATTTCTTTTTCCATTCAGATCACAGGACCATGCAAAATAACCATGATTGACTCCATCAGGCATCCACATATAGGTCTTTGTCCACTTCCAGATCCGATCAAACTCTTCCTTTTTATCAAGCTGTACACACATCATCATGCCATAAGACATCCCCTCTGTACGCACATCATGATTTCCTGTATCAGTCAAAAATCCCATATCGTCACCGACCATATGATAGATTTTCTCAGATTCATCTCCATAGAACATTGTCTGGAAGATCTGCTCCAGACGTTCCCTGATTTTCTGTTGATTGTACCCCAGTTCTGCAAAAACATTTCGATAAATCCCTGTTGCAAAAGCTCCTTGCATATGCAGCACCTCCATTAAGCTGTAGTGTCCAGAACCACCTGGTTTCGTCCATGTTCCTTCGCATAATACAATTTCTCGTCAGCCTCATGAATCTGTTCAGCAATCACACCTTTCAGATCACAGACTGCCACACCAAAGGACATGGTAAATCTTATCTCCTGTTCGTTATATTCAACAACCGTCTCTCTGATCTTTCTTAGTATATCCTCCAAAATCACTGCTGCTGTAGGTGCGTCTTTACGTTCAAATATAAATAAAAATTCCTCACCACCCCAGCGAATGACATAGCCTCTGCCAGTCATTCCCTCTGTCAAAACAGAAGCGACTGTCTGTAGTACAATATCTCCTGCTTCATGTCCATATGTATCATTGACCTTTTTGAAGAAATCAATGTCTCCCATGGCTATGGTATAGGGCTTCTGATTCTTTTCCGACTTTTCTCTTGCAGCATCAATCCTCTTATAACCTGCTCGTCTGTTATACAACCCGGTCAAAGGATCGCGTTCGATTACCTTACGCAGAGAATTCTGCACATGTATGGTAAAACGGCCAATGTCTCCCAGCTCATCATCCCTTTGCAGTACTACGGGATCAATATCCGTTGACAGATTCTCTCTATCCATCTCTCTCAGCAGCTCCATGATCTTCTTAATGGCTCTCACAACCTGCGTACTGAATCTGACAATGATCAATGCTGTGATCAAGAGTGCTAAAAGCGTCAAAGCAATGTTATGAAATACCGTTCCATAGATCAGACTCTTAACACCTTTGGCCGGCTTAGCAGTGGCAATCATGCCAATGCACTCACCCCGATCATTTAAGATCGGACCATAATAAGCGTAGTAATCATTATTACCGACCTGTACATTGTCATAAAATCTGGCCTCCGGACTCTCCCACATTTTCTTGGAGATCATCAAATGTGCTGCAGTTCCGATACAACGATTCTCTTCCTCGTCTACAATGGTCGTCAACATTCTGACATCATAGAAAAAGATCGTGATATCTACACCGGTATCCCGTTTCAGTCTGTCCATGATATGATACTGTCCACTGATCAATTCTCCACCCTTGGTCAGTGCCATCTTGTCATCTTCCTCAACCAGAATATCATAATCACCCGGATAAGCCACATCATATGCAATCAAAGCAGCAGAACCCACGTCCTGTAGATCCTGCTGCACCTGAGACTGCATTCCCTTTGTAAACGCAATTGTTGTGAACAAAATGATGACGGCACCCAACAGTGACAACGGCAGTAACGTCATTCTCATAAAGGATCTGTACAGACTGCCCTGTCCCTTATGTCTCATCTTCTCAATTTGCATTGTGATTCTCCCGTTCCTTGTCATGGAACTGTGTCTTATTACGATACATGGTCTCATCTGCCATCTTCACCGCATCATCCAATGTAATATTCTGATCCGGGGTTATGATCTGCTGTCCCATACTGATACTGAGTTCATACGGCAGTGCCATCCTCTTGACACGCTTTTTCAGTTGTGTAGCTGCTTCCTCACAGTACCGCTTTACCTGATCACTGTTATATACAGTTCCAATTACAAGGTATTCATCTCCACCATACCTGATACCAAGCCATTCCTTCGGGAATACCTTCTGTAGGATCTCTGCCACTGTTTTGATTGCAAGATCTCCATGGAGATGTCCATAATTGTCATTGATACTCTTCATTGAATCAATATCTGCAAAGATAATGATTGTATCCTTCTTTTGCTGCCTGTTATGATTATAATATTGATAAGCCAGACGCTTATATCCCATTCTGTTGAGCAAGCCTGTCATGGCATCTCTGATATACATATCCGTCAATTCCTGATTCATCAACATATAGATATGTCGCTGGCAGTATTTCTCAAACCCATTACTGATTCCCTTGCTCCAGTCATAACAGTATCTGTTCTCCAGTAGCCTGAGCTGATCTCTGCATACAAAATACCCCAAAATCTTATCCTGAAAATGTAATGATACAAACAGAAATACAGAGTTCTGATCCTGTACCATACTCTCCGGTATCAGCTTCCTTGTCTCAAACAGTTCCTTGGGTCTCAATTCCCCGTCTTCCATATGTACTACCTTAAGTAGTTCATCACTGTAGTGGGTCTTACCCTGATCCAAATCCTCGATATTAATGGCCAAGGGAAGAGTATTTGGCTCTGCCATAAAACAAAAGGTATCTCCCTCAAAGAAATGATCTTCCTGAAAGAACTTTTGCATTTCCTCCGATAAGAGTCCGGGATCATCAATTTCGATGAAAAATTCTTCTAAATGACGTAGGTGACTTCCAAAATCCAATGTCATCTTCTGTCTATAAAAGGCATCCATACAGTTATTACGCTGCTCCTCAGACAATTCTGTAACACATCCACAGCTGCCCCGTAACACTGCACTGGAACTGAGTAACTCTTTTCTCTCTACTTCTTCTCCATTCATCTGCTTCTTCAGATGCTGGATTGCCCTCTCCCCAAGTTGATCCCAGTTTCTATTGACGGTAGACAATGATGGGGTAAAGGAAGCTGCAGAACTTGTATCATCAAAGCCTACAACCTTAACCTCCTCCGGAACCTTGATCCCATGCTTATATAGACAGGTCAAGACTGCAATCGCTCCCTCATCATTCACGCAGACGATGGCTTCCGGCAGATCATGATTCTCAACCATCGATGTTGTATGTCTGTATGCAAAATCATAGGACCAGTCACCTGGCTCGATCACCCGCTTTGGATCAGGCTGCAGTCCGTTCTCCTTCATGGCATCCAGAAATGCTCTCATTCTCTCGCTGCTCTCATAATTCGTAGCCGGTCCACCCAGATAAGCAATGTCATGAAGTCCATGCACCTTGATCAGATGCTCTGTAATCTCATGCATACCACTGTAATTATCCGTTCCAATATAATCCAGCCCATCTACCAGATACTCCAGACAGAGAACCGGCGTCTTGCTTTCCAGAATCCTGCACTTCTCCCGTTCGAGAACCTCCAGAGAATTGAATATATTGGCAAACAGAATCACACCATCAAAGTCTTCATAGTGAATCAAATTGAAGATGTTGTATTCTCCTTGGTTGAATGCCGGTTTTTCATCATAATAACCATAGCAGACAAACAAATATAGATCGATATCGTCATCTACAATTGCTTTTTGAATTCCATTCATAACAGAAAATACATACTCATATGACCATCCGGTAGTCAACAACGCAATCTTTCTCTTCATACTGAACTCCTCCGTTCTCTGTATGATCAGTCTCTTGCATCAATCAGTCCAGCGTCCTTCATTTTCCGTTTCATTCTATACATACGTTTATCAGCCAGTTCATAGACAGCATCAGAATCTCCTCCGGCACACTCCGTACTAAATGCATAACCCCATGCAACACTAAGACGGATATCCTTTTCCCGGATATTCTGTCTTGCCATCATTTCCTCCATCAAATCAATGCGTCCCTGTAGTCTGGCTCTGGAAATGTTCGGTAAAATGACCATGAACTCGTCGCCGCCCATTCTTCCCACTGTCCCATCAGCCATAAACGTTTTTGCCAGTATGGCGGCAAAATCCTTTAATAGCCTGTCTCCGCAGGCATGACCCAGTGTATCATTGATTCTTTTGAGATTATTCAGGTCAAGGCTTAAGATTGCATAGCCCTGCTGTCCATACTCCAGTTCCTGCAAGACTTCCTCGCACTTTGCCCTGTTATGTATGTTGGTCAGTTCATCGGAATATGCCATTTTCAGTAATACCTTATGCTCTGCCTTGATATACATGTTGTCAACCATTGAAACACAATAACTGATAATCAGGAAAATGATAAACAGTAGTGTTCCGAACGGTACAAGACTGATCATGTCTCGCATAAAATCAGGCATAATATATTTCTGGATATTAAAACGCATCATATCCGAGATAACAAATGCAACCAATATCAAAATGCCCACTGATATGATACGCATCGTGCGTTTGTCATCTCTCAGATGCTTGATGGCAACCACCACGATAAATGGTCCATATAAAACCAACAGTCCCAGATAAACCGGCAGCATGGCAGGTAAATGTATCAGATTTGTAATATGCAGTAGTTCAGCTGTCACAAAAAACAGAGCACTGCAAATACTCAATATACGAAAGATCAATTTTTCAAAATATAACTCATTTCCAATCATGAAAAAGAAAATCATAATCGGCAATGGTGCAAAGTACAACGCTGTATATTCAATCAGGGAATTCTCCCATAAGTTCTGTGAGAATACCTGCATCAGCTGATAATTACATGAAATCCATACACCGATGGCAATGGAAAACAAAGAGATCCAAAACAGCCATCGAAACTCACGGTCATAAAATTGTGCAAACGTAGCAATCAAAATCAGAATACAGCCAAATACAATCAAGAACACACTGATACACAATGCCAGACGGTACTCATAAATATAATCAGAAACCGCATGATTACCCTCTAGGATTAGAACCTTGTCAAAGGATGTAAAAGCTTCATTCTCAGTGACCTGTAGAGAGATCTGTAGCTGCTTTCCCATATAGTCCTTCGGAAGCTCCACATAGTGAAATCCATTTCCAACCATCCAATTCGGATGACCCGGTTCACCTTCGTACTGATAGATACTCTGATTATCAATGCTAACCTCTACCGCACAATGATAGGTCAGAAATCTAAGTAATGGATCCTGAACCTCTTTTGTGGAAAGTGTATTGGTCATCAGGATTGTATCTCCCTTGTCAACCGCCTGAAATGCAAAGTCTGATAATGTCACATCCTGATAATGGTCATCATTGATTTGAACCTGCCAGCCTGTATCCATCAGAACTCCGTCAGCATATGGAACCTTATGCCCGATCAGATAGAAAAGAAAGCAAATCAGACTGATAATGACAAGCGTCGAAATCAAAGCACTAATTAAGTTTTTTCTCTCTTTCAGCTTATGTATCATCATGCTATTACCTCGTTTATATCATAACATATCTTATTTCTGCGGTAAAATAAAAAATATAGAAATAATCTATTGTTTAAGTATTAATATATTGATATGATGAAGTTCAGCAGAAAAAAATATCAATCTTTCTGCCAAACGGGAAAACCAAATATCAGGAGGTAATTTATGCAAATCTTGAAAGCTAAGAACTATGAACAAATGAGCCGTATTGCGGCAAACATCATCTCTGCGCAGATCATTATGAAGCCTGACAGTGTACTTGGACTGGCTACAGGCTCCACCCCTATTGGCACCTATGCTGAACTCGTAAAGCGTTTCGAGAATGGAGATCTCGATTTTTCCGCCGTTACCAGCATCAATCTGGACGAATACAAGGGACTGCCGGGAGACAATGACCAAAGCTATCGCTATTTTATGAACACCAACCTGTTTGATCATGTCAATATCAACAAAGAACATACATATGTACCAAACGGACTGGAACCTGATTCTGACAAGGCCTGCAGTGATTACAACGCCATCATTCATCAGTATGGCGGTGGCGTAGACCTACAGCTTCTCGGACTTGGCCATAATGGACACATTGGTTTCAATGAGCCATCTGATGCCTTTGATAAAGAGACACACTGCGTCGATCTCTCAGAGCGTACCATTGAGGCAAATGCCCGTTTCTTTGAAAATAAAGATGCCGTTCCTAAGCAGGCATATACAATGGGGATTCAGACCATCATGAATGCAAAAAAGGTACTTGTCATTGTCAGTGGAAAGGATAAAGCTGAAATTGTCAAAAAGGCCTTCTTCGGCCCGATCACTCCACAGGTTCCTGCTTCTGCTCTGCAGCTGCATCAGGACTTTATTCTGGTTGGTGACGAGGATGCACTGTCCTTAATCTAGATGATTCTGTAACATTTTTCAAAGGCACACATCATGGTAAATGTTGTGTGCCTTTACTCAACCAATCATAAGTCTATGGACTTTCAGAGCTACAACGGAGGATATACTATGTGGATTCGAAACGCCAAAATATACACAGAGGACTGTAAGTTCATACCCGGAGATATTGAGTTGTCAGATCAGACGATCTCTTCTGTAGTGCTAAAAACACTGCCTGTGCAAATAACCGATACAGACAGCATAGATGCAGCAGGATTGTATGCCATTCCCGGTTTGATTGATATCCACTTTCACGCTTGCGAGGGCAACGATTTCTGTGACGGAACAACCGAAGCACTGTCATCTATTGCACACTATGAGGCACAAAATGGCATCACCTCCATCTGTCCTGCAACCATGTCACTGACTCCCACAAAGTTGATGACTATATGCAAGGCAGCGGCTGCCTTTCATTCTGCTCCCGATGAAGCAGCACTTGTTGGAATCAATCTGGAAGGCCCCTTTCTCTCACATGAAAAGAAAGGTGCTCAAAATGCCAAATATCTGCTTGCTCCGGATGTTTCTCTGGTCAGACGGCTAAATGAAGTCTCCCATGGGATGATCAAACTGGTCTCATTGGCCCCAGAGCTGCCCGGTGCCCTTGATTTCATCCATGAATTAAAAGATGAGTTCGTGATATCTGCAGCACATACCACTGCTGATTATGACACCTCCAAGAAAGCCTTTCAGGAAGGTATGTCCCATGTAACACATCTCTATAATGCCATGATGCCCTTTTCTCACAGGGCTCCCGGATTGATCGGAGCCGCATATGATTCTCCTCATTGTAAGGCAGAGCTGATCTGTGATGGTGTGCATGTATCTCCAACCGCAATCCGCATGACATTCTCTCTTTTTGGAGAGGATCGTATCATTCTGGTTAGCGACTCCATGATGGCTACAGGGTTATCTGATGGTTCCTATACCCTTGGTGGTCAAGAAGTAATTGTAAAAGACAGTCTGGCAACACTGACTGATGGAACCATTGCAGGATCAGTCACAAATCTGTTTTCCTGTATGACCAATGCAGTCAATATAGGGATTCCCCTTGAAAGTGCTGTCAAATGTGCATCCGTCAATCCTGCAAAAGCAATTGGAATCTATGAAAAAACCGGAAGCCTCGCTCCCGGTAAATTCGCTGATCTGTTATTATTAAAGCCTGACCTGTCACTACACTCTGTATATTTGAGAGGTCAAAAAATCAAATAGACATAGGATCTGATTATTGACACAGCCTTGCTACAACCTCATTGATGACCTTTCCATCAGCCTTGCCCTTTAGTTCGGGCATGATCGTTTTCATGATCATCCCTTTATTCTTTGATGCAATCACCTCACCAAACTTCTCTTTTAGAATTGCTTCTACTTCTTGGGCTGACAGCATTTTAGGGGCATATTCCTCAAATACTGTAAGTCTTGCCTTGTATTCGGCAAGCAGCTCTGTACGCTCTGCCGGACAGGTCTCGATCTGTTCCTTAACACTTTTTAGCTCCTTTAGAATTGCCTGATCAACAAGTTCCTCCGGAATGTCCTCTCTGCATCCTGCATCAATCCCCAGCTTCTTTGCTGCAGCATACAATACTGAAATAGAATCTTTTCGTTCCTTATCATGAGCCTTCATAGCTTCCATCATGTCTTTTTGTAATTTTGATAACTGCATTCTGATATCCTCCTTTTGCATATATACAATCATAATAAATCAAAACCAGGCTTCTGGGTTTGAAAATCTTCCCCTAAAATTTCTGCTTTAGGATATTCTTTGCTCCATGTATATCCCTGATCCAATGAAGCCCTTCCTTGATTATACAATTTCTATCAGTAAAATGCAATTTTCTATAATTACATTCTTCTTCTGCTGTTTTGGACAATTTCTTGTTCTCATT
>CAZVYQ010000008.1:62522-71579 GCA_964631375.1 uncultured Lachnospiraceae bacterium
TTTGGACAATTTCTTGTTCTCATTTTGATATTTGTCCATAATATGTTATTATATTCCATTTTTTGTACAAATAGCATTACATTTTCTTATAATTGTCCAAGATCCTCTCGAAATGTAAATATATGTTTGCTTTTTGGAAAATTCTTTACTTACATATTGTAAATTTATCCAATGATAAACAAGTTCTATAGTCCTTTATTCTCTTCTCCACTAATGTCATTTGTATTTTGTCTGATCCATGTGGTATACTGTATTTTCTAATAGTAACATGAGAGGAACAAAAAAAATTTATGAAATATGCATATGTAAATGGGATCATTTTAAATGGAAGAATTGATATGGAACCGGTTCATAATTCTGTAATACTTACAGATGGGGAACAAATCATAGATATTGTATCCAAAGAAGCATGGAATACTCAATATATAGATACCTATGATGCAATTGACCTAAATGGTCAATATATTATGCCCGGATTAATTAACCTGCACGTACATCTGCCCGGAAGCGGAAAGCCTCGCAAGAAACAGCCTAATCTGAAAGGGTTGATCCGATTAATTACCTGTTGTGATGCAGCCAAAAAAGAAGGACATAAAATGTGCCTCGGCTATGCCCAGACAGAGTTATACAGTGGTGTCACCACCATTCGTACAGTTGGAGGGATTGCGGATTTTGATACGATTGTACGAGACATGATACAACGAGACGAAGCAGTTGGGCCACGCATTCTCGCCTCCAATATGGCAGTCTCTGTACCAAATGGTCATATGGCAGGTTCTCTTGCCTACATTGCCCATAGTATGGAGGAAGCTGTCCATTATGTAGAATTGATTGCAAAGGATCAGCCTGACCTAATCAAGCTTATGATCACAGGTGGCGTTATGGATGCCAAGGTAAAAGGAGAACCCGGAGTGCTTCGTATGCCTGCAGAATATGTGAAGGCTGCCTGCGAAAAGGCTCACTCTCTGGGATTAAAGGTTGCTGCCCACACAGAAAGCCCGGAAGGAGTCAAGATCGCCCTTCGAAATGGGGTAGACACCATCGAGCATGGAGCTATGCCGGATCAGGAAATGATCGATCTGTTTCTTGAACATAAAGCAAGTCTGATTACCACACTCTCACCCGCACTTCCCTACGCGTTGTTCGATCTGAAGGTCTCTCATGCAACAGAGCTTGCAAAGTATAACGGTAATGTAGTGTTCGAGGGTGAAATTGAATGTACAAAGAAATGTATTGAAAATGGTATTCCTGTAGGCATGGGAACTGACACAGGATGTCCCTTTATCACACATTACGATATGTGGCGTGAACTGAATTACATGCAAAAATACTGTGGCACTACTCCTGCATTTGCCCTGTATACTGCCACTGCAGCAAATGCAAAAATTGCCGGAATAGATGACATCACAGGAACAATAGAGGTCGGAAAATGTGCAGACTTTGTTGTGACCAAGGAAAATCCACTGGAACATCTCACAGCACTTAGAAATATCAGCATGGTGGTCACGAGAGGCAAGGTCATCCGTGATCCCAGAGTCGAAAAGATGGCAAATGTAGAAACAGAGCTGGATCATTTTATCTGATCCGGCTCTGCTTCTCTCCTGTACAAACCTATTTCGTAATATCTGCTAGTTGTGTCAATGTATCCTGTGACTTCTCACAACCAAATCATACATTATCAATTCTCCTGAAATGCATAAATGGTTGAGTTTCCAAGGTTCAATACTGTAAAGACATCTCCCGGCTGATTTAATTTCACTGTAGCAAGTCGTGGAACATTTGGCATTTTGGTATCCGGCATGAGGTTTTCTGTAAAGGTTGCTCCGTTATCTGTTGTAGAATAGCATTTTAGCCTCTTGGTACTGTTTTGAATACAGAAAAATGTATAGGCCTGTTCTCCATCCACCGAGAAATCAATGTTATTCAAGTCAAAATAGTAATCATCCCCAAGCGGGAAGGTAATCTGTGTCTCCTCCCATGTACTGCCACCATCTGCAGTTCTGTATAAGACCATATCCTCACTTAAAAGGCATATATTTTGTGCATCTACAATCCTGATCGCCAGTATAGAACAGGGAACATCCAGATCTGTCCATGTGACTCCACCATCAGTCGTAAGTCCAAGTCTTCCCTTAGAAGCAGCAATTCCGGTATTCTCATCACAAAAGCTCATCAGTGTACACTGTTTGGGCTCCGAATCACCATAATCTGTGGCATGTTCAAAATTGACACCGCCATCCACACTCTTTGTGATGATTCCTTGATTACCACAGGTATATACTACTTTGCCATCAAGGATATCCAGTCCAAAGCGACATGGTGAATCGTTCGCCGCCTTTGTCCAATTCTTGCCGCCGTCAGTAGTAGAATAGGCCTTACCAGCAGTTCCGACTGTGACACCCATATTTTCATCGAAGAACTCCACTGTAAATATCGGAAAATCCACCTTGCTCTCTGCCACTAACGTCCACTGTGTTCCTGCTGCTACCTCCTCAATATCCAGCGGAACCTCACTCTCATCAATCTGTACTGATGTGGTTGTATCATCAGTTTGAACTGATCCTCCTGTTGTCTGTTCTGCCATATCTGTTGTTGCCAACTCCTCTTTTGTATTGTCAGCCTTCAAACTGCAACCGCATAGTATACAAACACCAATTCCCACGCACACCAATGCACACACAAAAATTTTCTCAAGCTTACTCATTTTCATACTCCTTCCCTGTTATAAATGATAAAAGAACTACTCAGATGTCTCTGAATAGTTCTCATTTTACTAAAACAAAGGAAAGAACAAAATTGTTGATTTCACGCAAATACTTGTCGATTGTTCGCAGTTAAGAATTTCTCTCCCGATAGACTGATGGAGTCATCCCGATGTATCGCTTGAACATACGCAGAAAATGTGCCATATCAGAGAATCCGGTCTGATACATGACTTCATTAACAGATAATGAGGTGTCACGCAGCATCAATGTTGCCATCTGTATTCGCAGCTTATTGAGGTAATTTAAAAAGGTATCTCCGACATTTTCCCGAAACATCCCGGCCATCGTTGTTTTACCGATATGAAAATGCTCTGTGATGTCCTTCACAGTAATTTTATCTTTATAATGCAGATAAATATACGAAAGGATTGGAGTAAAATCCTCCTTGATCCTCTCCGGCTTGATCTCATCGCTAAAGCCTTCTGTCTCATATAAACTCTCAAGGATAAACAATAGCTCCATCACGGAAAATCTCGTTCGGCAAGGCCACATATCAGAATCCTGTTTCTGTGTATGATGCTGTATGCCGTCTATCATTTCTGAAACTCTATGATAAGATGTAACACCAAGCGGCAACCCATGATTATACTTCCTACGTTCATTGATAAATGCAAATAAAAGTGCCCTGTCCTGACGCAGTGTAACCGGATCATCCTCGGTCAGCTTGCGTATATTTTCAAAATTCAAAGAGTAATTCACCATTTCCGGATGAAACAGAAGCACTCTGATGCTACATCCTTCATCACCTCCGATGATGATATGTTCCTGCTCATTCACACAAAAGATACATGGTGCAAAATAAGGCACCTGTAGCCCATCTAATATGGCAACTCCTGCACCCTGATCTACTAACACAAAAGACATTCTCTGTCCTATCGCTTTCTCATTGTCAAAGGAATTCTCCTCCAACACGCATAGTGACATAGAAAACCGCTGCTCTTTCTCGATTGAGAAATCCTCCTCAACCTCATAGGTTGTATATAACTGCCTCGTTTCTTTCGTCAATCCGGACACCTCCTTGACTATAAATCAACCCTCTATTCTTCTCGGCTGCTGTCATCAGTATTTTGTGACTGTTAGATAATTCGATACTGCATCATTTCGTAAGCCAGCTTCGTACCTTCCCCAATTGAATCCGGAAGCAAAGCTCTGGCAACACATTTTAAGTCCTCATCCGACTGGTTAAGTCTCATTAAATAGGCATAATCGCCATCTATTCTCTTTACTTCATAATCAATTCTCTCAAACATGATAACTGCTCCCTCTTTTATAATTTATGATTGTATACACAACTCATGCAGTTCTTTCATTGTTTCATGGAAAAACTGCATATCCGGTGACTTTCCATTAACCTTGATGCCATGAAACGTAATGTGCATCCCCTCTGCATCCGTTATGATTCCGATGATTCTCTTGCTATAGGTCACGGCAGGTGGAATGAAGATACAGCTCTTGATGCCATATGCTCCATAGTGATCCTTGATTGGGAGGCGGTTAATATTCGTAATGCCAAGTGTTCGCTCGGTATGCTCTGCATATCCCATGGTTTCGCAGAATGATCTGCATAGGGCACTATCATGTAATCCAAATCTCGAAAACAGAACTGAGTCAAATAAGGACGGAATGACTGCCGGGATAAATTGATAGATGAAATAGTGATGAGCAGGTGATGTCAAGCTCCGTGTCATCAGTTTTTGAAAGGCAGCCGCATTCTCCCATACATTCCTTTTTTTATGATAAGGCATGTCTACAGAAATCCCTGCCACCTGATTGGACATACATTCATCATCCTCTGCTCTGGTGTCCACTGCAAATCCCGTCTGGATACGTCCTCCCTGAACATTGCAGTTTTTCAATAATAAAATGGAAATCAAGGTAGACAATGTTATCTCATGCTCATGTGCCACCTCTAGAAGTGTAGTCACCTCCTGAGTTGTAAAGTCCTCGATCAGAATCTCCGATTCTCTGTCCTTCCAATATGTACTGTGAAGATGCTGGTAATCCTCGAAGTAAAATATTCTGGTTGCTTTTTCCCATTTTCGGTTGACATAATTGCAATACCATTGGACATGTGGTCGTAACCTGCTTTTTGCTGGAAGGGCTGCAACATCTACCTCCACCATTTCCTTATAGGACAACTGCTGCCCTGAGAGGCAGTTCAAGACATCCTGTAAAAAGAACAGGATCGACTTACCATCTCCGATGAGGTGATGTGCCAGAATCAGCAGCCTGCTATTCTTTCTACCCTTAGGGAAATAGAATACTCGCATCATTTCCCCTTCATCGATCCGAAATATCCTTTTCTCTTCGCGACGAATGACCTCTGCAATATCTGCATCCGCTTCCTCTTCCTGAAATGTATTATGACATTCCGTCACCGGCAAATAGCCTGCACTGCCGTCCTCATTGATTACAACCTTGAGATAACAGGATTCATTAGCCTGCCATGCTTTTCGTATGGCTTCGTAAAGCTCTGATTCCACGATGTCACCTGTTAGCTCGGCAATATAACTGATCAATACATTTGGCTCAAATAATTCACTTCGTTCTGTTTTTATGTAATGTTTTAATTCTCTCATTGTATTTCTCTGTTGTCCCTTTTATGAATCCAGTGCCTGTATATTTTGTATCAGATGCTTCTCATTTGATGATGTAAACAGGATTACATCCTTTGGGCGTTCCTTTACCATTTCCCTCAGTACAAAGGAAACCGGATGATCACTCTGTTCTTTGATCTCTTGCAGACGTTTTCTGTTAAATGCCGTATCGTATTCTTCCATATCGATATGATCCTTTAGGTATGCCCCGTACAGAAGTGAGGTATGATATACCAGCGTCAGATCCTTGCTTTCATCAATATAGTGAAGCATTTCCCTTGAGGCATATTCCTGCACTCCAAAATCTGCATCCATTGCAGGCTTAAAGTAGCTGTTTCGTTGCTGAACCGCACAGAAAAACGGATAGGAGTTCTTCTGACAGATCTGTCTCGCACGCTCGATTCTGTATGTCATGAAATTACTGCAGCCGATTGCTCTGACATATCCTGCTTTGACAGCCTCTGCCAAGGCTTCCATCGTTTCTTCCTGATCTGTCTCAGAATGTTGTTCCAAAGTTAATACAGCCAAACCCTAATTGACTGACCTCCAGTTCTGATTTTCCTAATCTGATTTTATCCATGTTCTTTCTCCTCCTATTTCATTATGACAGAAACAAATCAACCTATTAATGGAATTTATATAGCATTCCAAATAAAGCAAAAAGCAAACACACATCCCCATGCGTTTCCTGTTTTCTTTCTTACGATCAGCATTCCGTATATGGCAATGAATGTTGTAACAATATCAACAATTCCCCAAAAGGACGTATTGATCGGGTGAAAGAGAATACAAACGATTGCACAGCTGATGGCTCCGTAGTCTATCCATTGATTTTTGGAAGGATATCTTCTGTTTATCTTTTCACAGATTACGGCATAGTTAAAGCCCTCGAAGAAACCCCATATTATAATAATAACAGCCATGCCTATGATTGAAAATGGAATACCGCTGTTCATCACATCTTCAGTTACAAAAATACTAAAGGGCTGATATCCATCAAATCGACCAGATAAAAAAACAGTACCTATTGATGGAGCAAAGCATATCATCGTCCCTATGATTGCTTTCAAGATGTTCTTTCGTGTCAGTCCAAATTGTGAAAACCTTTCCTTTCGCAAAATACAAACGATGGTAATGCCCAATCCCGCTATACCAAACTGCACTGATGCATTCAACAATAATCGCGGAATAACAGAAATGCTATCATCTTTAATAAAATCCATCATTTGATTTCCCATGACAGCATAAAAAAGAAAAACCCCGAAGGTGACTAACGCTATAATCCATATATCCCTATCTAATTGTTTCTGTTCCACTGTAAGTTTCTGTTTTGTCATATAATATGATCTCCTTTGTTACAAATTCTGGTTATCGTTTTCAGATTTCTTCTAATACCAGTTTCTTTAAATCCGTTAAAGTTTGTAGTATAAACAGATATTAACTGCAATTTCACGTAATTCCATTTTAAGAAACATTTGCTTATGGCACTGAATGAGTGTTTGAAATGTCTGGACTGCCTATGTCTGCATATAACTATGATTTCTTTTGCGGCAATTTATATTTTCTTTTTTCTTATTTTTTATGGTTATTTTGCCGATATTGGTATATAATATATTCATCACAAGGAAAAGAGGTGGCAATTATGGGATATCTAACCGTTAAGGACATAGCTCAAAAATGGGAGATCTCTGAGCGAAGTGTTCGAAATTATTGTCAAAACGGTCGAATTACCGGTGCTTTCCTGATTGGTAAGACATGGAGTATTCCGGACAATGCAAATAAACCATCGCGAAAGCCAAGAAAATCTCAACTGCCAAGAACATTATATCATGTATTAAAAACAGAAAAAAGCCTAGGTATGACAGGCGGAATCTACCATAAACTTCAGATTGAACTAACCTATAACTCCAATCATATCGAAGGCAGCAAACTTACTCATGATGAAACGCGTTACATTTATGAAACCAATACGATTGGTATCAATAATAAACAAGTTAACGTGGATGATATTATAGAAACTGTAAATCACTTCCGCTGTATTGACTATGTAATTGATCATTATAATAAGACTATTACCGAGAAAATGTTAAAAGATTTACACCAGATTCTGAAAACCGGGACTTCTGACAATAGACAGTCCTGGTTCGCTGTTGGTGATTATAAAAAACTACCGAATGAAGTTGGTGGAATAGAAACAACAAAGCCGGAAAATGTTTCTGCAATGATAAAGCAGCTGCTTTCCTCTTTCAAGGAAATAGAACATCCTGATTTTGATACGCTTCTAGACTTTCATGTCAAGTTCGAGCGAATACATCCTTTCCAAGATGGAAATGGACGTATTGGAAGATTAATACTATTTAAAGAATGTTTGAATCATGGTATCGTTCCTTTCATTATTACCGATCAACTGAAAATGTTTTATTACCGTGGATTATCTGAATGGACGTCTGAACGGGGATATTTAAGAGATACCTGTCTTACCGCACAGGATGAGATGAAAAAATATCTTAACTACTTTAAAATTGATTATGATCCAAATTAACTAAAGCGGACGAAATTTTGTACGCTTTACACTTTCTGACTCTATTTCTCATCCACTACCTGGATGATTAGGAAAAACTACTATCTGCTTTGATCGTTTCGATGATCATTTTTTTATCATCTGGTGGAAGAAAAGGTTTGGTCAGTTCCCTCTCCTCTAACTCCAAAATATAATGTTCTCTGGCACTGTCATATAAACAATGCATTGTTCTTTCTTCCTTCGCATATCTTTTTCATCTTCAGCTCTGCTGCCCTTTGAATTGTTTTGTCAATGTGACGTATATGCTGTGGGCATACTGTAATACACTGTAAACATGAGATACACCGATCCTTGTCTACATTTCGCAAATCACCTGATGAAATTGCCTGAACCGGACAATGTTTTGCACATATCCCACAGGCAATACAATTACGACTTGCCTTAGGCTTCAAGGGAATCGGCTGATACTCTCTGTATGGTCTGTTACCCGAAACCTTAACCTGTTCAATCGATGTCTCAACAGCATGTTTGCATTTGATTGCATAGTCCTGTAATTCTGCTATATCCTCCATATCTGGTCTGCCCTGTCCATATCTCGGCATAACAGAATGCTGTGTCACGGCAGCCACAGCACAAACACACCGAAATCCTGCAGTAGCCATTGTATCTTCCAATTCAAGCAAGGTATCATCAAATGCCCTGTTACCAAATGCCGCAACCAAAACTGCCTTGTTCTGTCTGCTCTTAATAACCTTTATCTTTGGAAGAATAAATTGAGGTACACGTCCGCTAAAACTCGGTACTGCCACAATACAAACATCTTCCTTCGCTAATACCATATCCTCAAATTGATATGTCCTATCCGATAAATCAATCCAAAGCTTCTCACAGTTCCATACGCTGGCAATCTGTTCAGCTACTCGTCTTGTTCCTCCTGTGGGACTAAAATATAATATGTATAATTTCATCGTTCACCTGTCCTCCTATTTCACTCCTTCTCGGTCACAGCATCTTTCGCAGTGAGAACCTCGATTCCGCTTCGCTCCTTCTCGGTCACGTGCTTCTTTTGCAGTGAGAACCTCGATTCCGCTTCGCTTCTTCTCGGTCACAGCATCTTTCGCAGTGAGAACCTCGATTCCGCTTCGCTTCTTCTCGGTCACAGCATCTTTCGCAG
>CAZVYQ010000009.1:0-71354 GCA_964631375.1 uncultured Lachnospiraceae bacterium
TTGCGGATGTGACAATAGAGCATAGGGGAGGAAGAAAATTGGAAAAGATCAAACAGAACCCAATTGTTAAAAAAGTCGGATTTAACAGGATTGTATTGTGCTGTGTCTTGTTATTGATGTATCTACTGTTTTCAATGACCAGCAAAAACTTCGCAGGACTGCCCCGAATCTTGAGCGCGTTGAATTATGCCTACTTTTTGGGATTTCTATCACTGGGAGTTACTTTCGTAATCGCGACAGGAGGAATAGATTTCTCGATTGGACCGGTTATGTTCTGCTCGGCACTTGTTGCAGGCTTTTGCCTGACAAACTATGGGATGCCTGTGATTGTATGTCTTGTAATCAGTATTATAGTCGGATTGATCTTTGGTATGTTCAACGGATATTTGGTCGCATACTGGTCAGTACCTCCGTTTATTGTATCTATGGCAAGTATGAATATTGCAAAGGGCGTTGCTTCTGTCTTTACAAAGACCCAATCAGTCAGCTGGCCACAGGGAACAACAGCAGAAGGATGGTTTCGTAATCTGGTTAAGATCGGAGATTTCCCGGTAGGTCTTGTGATTTTCCTTGCAGTAGCAGTCATCTGCTCCATGGTTCTGAACAAAACAAGAGCAGGAAGATATATCTTGAGCCTTGGCTCTAATAAAGAAGCAGTCAGACTTTCAGGTGTAAACGTTAAAAAATGGGAAATGCTTTCCTATGTCATCTGTGGAACACTCGTAGGTATTGCAGCAATCTTCTTTGTTGCAGCATATACAACCGTCCAACCCGGATATGGCGATCAATATAACAATGAAGCAATCGCCGGTTGCGTTATGGGAGGAACTTCCATGGCAGGAGGACTTGCTTCAATCGGTGGTACTGTAATAGGCGTATTTATCATTGCTCTGTTACAGGAAGGTATTCTTGCTCTTGGCTTTAACAAGAACTACCAGCTAATTATCACCGGTCTTATCGTTATCGTGGCAGTATACGCTGATGTTGTAGCAAGACGTAGAAAGAATTAGTGAACGAACGATCATTGAAGGTCAAGACGGATTAGAAAGGGTGAAGGTAATAGAATGGGCGAAGTAATCTTAACGATGAAAGGAATTGATAAGTCTTTCCCCGGTGTACATGCACTTGATCAGGTTGATTTTGAGGTGAAAACCGGCGAAGTTCACGCACTTATGGGTGAAAACGGAGCCGGAAAATCTACTCTGATGAAGGTTCTCACAGGTATTTATACAAAGGATTCAGGAACCATAACCTATGAAGGTAAAGAGGTTGAATTTCACAATACAAGAGAAGCACAGGATGCAGGTATTGTAATCGTACACCAGGAATTGAACATGCTCGGTCATCTGACTGTGGCACAGAATATATTCATCGGCCGAGAATTTAAAAAGGGTTTTGGAATTGATGATAAGAAGATGAACGAAGAGTCAAGAAAACTGTTTGAACGTCTCAATATTGACATCGATCCGGAAGAGACGATGAGCAATCTGACAGTCGGAAAACAGCAGATGTGTGAAATCGCAAAAGCAATCTCACATGAAGCGAAGGTCATTATCTTTGATGAACCATCGGCAGCCTTAACCGAGACTGAGATTGAAGAACTGTTCAAGATCATCCGTGATCTGAGAAAACAGAATCTTGGAATTGTATACATATCACATCGTATGGATGAGATCAAGGTCATTACAGACCGTGTTACGGTTATGCGTGATGGAGGTTATGTAGGAACACTGATCACAGAGGAGTGCAGCAAGAGTGACATCATCAACATGATGGTGGGACGTGTCATTTATGAGGACCCGAAATCCAAGAGCATGGTTGCACCGGATGCACCGGTTGTACTCAAGGTAGAACACCTGAATGCGGGCAAGATGGTACAGGATGTCAGTTTTGAATTACATAAGGGAGAAATTCTTGGCTTTTCCGGCTTAATGGGTGCTGGTCGTACAGAAACAGCAAGAGCCATTTTTGGAGCTGATCCAAAGGAAAGCGGAGACATCTATGTCAATGGTCAGAAGGTAACGATCAATTCTCCCGAGGATGCAGTTAAGAACGGAATCGGATATCTGTCAGAGGATCGCAAGAGATATGGAATCGTTGTCCAGAAGACGGTTGCCGAGAACTCTACCATGGCATGTCTTGAAGATTACATGAAGGGGATGTTTATCAATAAAAAGGCTGAAAGAGATATTGCTGAAAAGTATGTGGAATCACTTGCTACAAAGACGCCCAGTGTTGATCAGATGGTAGTTAATCTGTCCGGTGGAAATCAGCAAAAGGTGGTTATTGCAAAGTGGCTTGTGAAGAACTGCGATATTCTGATCTTTGATGAACCTACCAGGGGAATCGATGTCGGTGCCAAAAGTGAAATATATAAATTAATGAACAAACTGACTGAAGAAGGAAAATCCATTATCATGATTTCTTCTGAAATGACTGAAATATTACGAATGAGTGACCGTATCGTTATCATGTGTGAAGGCAAAAAGACCGGCGAGATCGGTATAGAAGAGGCTTCCCAGGAGTTGATCATGAATATGGCAACACGCGAGATAGGTTAGGAGGAGAAAACATGAGTAAAGATGCAAATACGTCGGCTTTGAAAAAGAAATCGGCGGTATCCAAATTAGGAGGTCAGAAATTCATCGTATTTTTGGTAGTAATTGCACTGTTTGCGTTCTTCTGTACCTTGAGTCCTGATTTCAGAAAGTACACAACAGTAATGAGTATTCTGGATTATTCCTATTACATTGCTCTGATGGCAATCGGTGTAACTTTCCCTTTGATCACAGGGGGCGTAGATTTGTCCATCGGAACAGGACTGATCTGTTATTCACTGGCAGGCGGATATTTGGTTATGCAGTGTGGCTGGCCGACAGGTGCAGGTCTATTAGTCAGTATCGTGTTTGGTATAGCAATTGGTGTATTGAATGGTGTGTTGATCGCAGTCATGAATTTGCCACCCTTTCTTGCGACCTTATGTACATGTATGATCACCAGAGGACTTGGCTCTCTTTGTTCTAAAGGCTTCGGGATCTCATGGCCGACATCCGGAGCAGACGGTAGCTGGTTCAGAAATATCTTTAAGATTACTGTCAACGGAACCAAGATACCAATTGGATTCTTGTGGGTGCTGGTACTGGTATTGATCATGGCTTTCATACTAAATCATACAAAGGTTGGAAGATATACAATCGCAATTGGAAGTAACAGAGAGGCAACCATATTATCAGGGGTAAATGTAAAGTTTTATCACATTGTAGCATATGCCATCTCCGGATTGTTCGCAGGACTTGCAGCCATTGCTTATTCAGCAGTATTTGCAACTGTGCAGCCCGGTACAGGGGCCGGCTTTGAATTAGAGGCAATCGGTGGTGCGATTATTGGCGGCGTATCGGCTACGGGTGGTGCAGGAAGTATTGAAGGATCTCTGATTGGTGTATTTGTCATCTGTCTGTTAAAAACGGGACTTCCTTACATTGGATTACAGGCAAACTGGCAGCAGATCATCACGGGTGTAGTTTTGATTGCAGCAGTTTTGGTAGATATCATCAAGAGAAAACGAGTAAAAATCTAAAGTGATATTGAGTCATTACTAATGATATGAGACTGCATAGAGCAGTTACATATAAAAAAACTAATCAACGGAAGTAACTAAAAGGAGGATTTGTAATGAAAAAGAAAGTATTAGCAACACTCTTGTCAGTAGCAATGGTAGCTACACTGTTAGCCGGATGTGGTGCAAAGACAGAAGAAGCAGCTCCGGCCGCAGCAGCAGAGGAAGCACCTGCAGCAGAGGAAGCTCCTGCAGCAGAAGAAGCAGCTCCTGCAGCAGACGCAGCAGCCTCAGGTGATTATTCATTTGAGATCATCGTAAAGAGTTATCAGTCATCATATTGGCAGGCAGCTGTTACTGGTGTAAACCAGGAAGCAGAGAAGCTTGGTGTAAAGGTTAATTGTACAGGACCTAACGCTGAATCAGATATCGCTGATCAGGTTAACATGTTAAACAATGCAATTAACAATGCCCCTAATGGAATCGGTCTTGCAGCTTGTGATCAGGATGCTTGTCTTGATGCTCTGCAGACAGCTATGGATAAGGGAATCCCTGTAGTATGTTTCGACTCAGGATGTCCTAATGCTCCGGCTGGATCAGTTCTTTCAACAATCGCAACAGATAACTATGGTGCAGGTGCTACAGCAGCAGATAATCTTTATGCAGCATTGAAGGAAAAGATTGCATCAGCAACAGCACCGGTTAGAGTTGGTGAGGTTAATCAGGAAGCTACTTCAGAGTCAATCACAAGCCGTGGTCTTGGTTTCATTGATAAATTCAGCGAGCTCGCAGCAGCTGACGGCAAAAAGGTTGCAGTTATCGGTAACGACTATTATGTAAGCAAATGTAAAGATAAGGGTGATGAGGCTACAGCTGATATCATCATCGAAGTTGCAGTTCCTGCACAGACAACAGTTGAGTTATGTGCTACAGAGGCATCTGTTATCTTAAACAAGGCTGACACAATCGGTGTATTTGGTTCAAATCAGGTTGCAGCAGAAGGTATCTTAACAGCTAATGAGAACCTCTCAGTATTAGGTACAGA
This sequence comes from uncultured Lachnospiraceae bacterium, assembly GCA_964631375.1. Taxonomy (GTDB): domain Bacteria; phylum Bacillota; class Clostridia; order Lachnospirales; family Lachnospiraceae; genus JAAYYM01. Next base: position 4,602 of record CAZVYQ010000009.1, read on the forward strand.
TCCTGCATCTTCAATCTTAGCAGCAGGCTTTGATGCTGGTTCAGTTATCAAGGGTGCTATCAAAGACGGCAAGATGTTCGGTGCTGTTACACAGTCACCTTTGGCAATGGGTATCACAACAGTTGACGTCCTGAAGGACATCGCTGATGGCAAGACAGTAGCAGATGTAGCAACAGATGGTTACTGGTATGATACAACTAACATGGAAGACGATTCAATCGCTCCTAACCTTTACGATTAAGTACAATTGAGATCATCCAAAAGTAATATGGGATTCAAGAAAAAGGGACCGGGAAATATCCCGGTTCCTTTTTAAAAACATGATGGAGGGACTTCTATATGTTAAATGGTATACCAAAAATCCTCTCTCCGGAGCTTTTAAAAGTTCTGGCAGAGATGGGACATAGTGATAGAATCATTATTTCAGACGGTAATTTTCCGGCTGAGTCAATGGGCAAGGATGCAATTGTAATCCGTTGTGACGGACATGGCGTCCCTGAGATTTTAGATGCAATCCTGCAGGTATTTCCGCTGGATTCTTATGTGGAGCATCCGGTCAACCTCATGGAGGTTATGAAGGGCGATCCTGTTGAGACTCCGATCTGGGATACTTATAAAGAGATCGTAGCAAAGCATGACGAGAGAGGTGCAAAAGCAGTCGGGAACATTGAACGTTTTGCATTCTATGAGCAGGCAAAGACAGCATATGCAATTGTTGCAACCGGTGAATCAGCATTGTATGCAAATATCATGCTGCAAAAGGGTGTCGTGGTAGACTGAGCAGGTAAAGATCTGATATAATCAGATGTGAGGCATTAGTCGGAGGTGTTTATGCTGGAACATGTTGAGGTTATGTTTGACGGAATGTCAGATATGATGAAGAAATTAAAGAAGGCTTCCTATGAGAAAAATATGAAGGAGTTTCGGGAGAAAAATGATCATTTCTTAATTGAGATGGTGTCCTATGTGGAGCATGATGGTAATCATGAGAAAGCTGCAGATGACATCGCCGAAAGCTTTGTGCAGCAGGTGAAGAATGCGTTTTCTGTAGGTGGACGTATGAAATCCCGTATGCAGGCAGATCTGAATTTCTTCATGATCTACTATGTATTTCCTGCATTGCTGTTAACAGATCATGAATATGCGGATTTGGTCGCAAAAAAGATCTGTGCTTTGTGGGGTTCGACATTTCGTGACAGTAAAATAGGCTATGCTGATTACAACAGGATTTATAGTGGATTTCGGGAGAAGATTTTTGGAATATTCTAAACCCGATTATGAAATAAAAAGGATTCAATCTCGATCAGTCAGAGAATGAATCCTTTTGTTTCCATAGGGTATGTTAATTGTGTTGTCCGCATAAACAAATAAAAACAACAATATACAACATAAAACAAGATAATAACCTTGATTCGTTAAACAAAAAGTGATAAAATACAATCAAATGAATCAAATAACAAAGAGAAACAACATATTATTAAGGAGATGCTAAGTATGCAATCAGAAAATGAGATTAAGAAGCAGATTTGTGATATTGGAAAGAGAATTTATGACAGGGGTATGGTTGCGGCGAATGATGGTAATATCTCTGTAAAACTTGATGAGAATCGGTTTTTATGTACACCGACAGGTGTGAGCAAGGGATTCATGACACCAGATTATATCTGTACGGTAGACAGAGACGGCAATGTGATTGAAGCAAATGAAGGCTTCAAGCCCTCTAGTGAGATTAAAATGCACATGAGAGTTTATGCAGAGAGACCAGATGTGATGTCTGTGGTTCATGCACATCCGATGTATGCGACAGGCTTTGCGATTGCAGGAATACCGCTGGATCAGCCGATCATGCCGGAGGCTATTTTGTCACTTGGAACTGTACCAATCGCACCATATGGAACACCATCTACAATGGAAATACCGGATGCAGTTTCAAAGTTTTTACAGTCCTATGATGCTGTTTTGTTAGAGAATCATGGTGCGTTAACCTATTCTGATTCCTTGCTGAATGCTTATCATAAGATGGAGTCTGTAGAATTTTATGCTCAACTGCTTTTTATCTCAAGGCAGTTAGGAGGTCCGAAGGAGATCCCTGAAAAGGAAGTAGAAAAGCTGATCAATATGCGCTCACAGTATGGATTGAAGGGAAAGCACCCCGGAATGGCAATGCTTCACAAAAAATAATTCTGTGATCAGATGTGAGGGAGTATAAAAGGTATGCTGGCAATTGAGAGAAGAAAAGGAATACTGATAAGACTGCAACAGGACGGCAAGGTTCTGGTGAATGATTTGAGTCATTTTTATCATGTCACAGAGGAAACCATCCGAAGGGATCTTGAAAAGCTCGAAGCAGAGGGAATTGCGAAAAAGACATATGGAGGGGCAGTTTTGACAGATCATCTGAATGTCGATCTCCCATACTATGTGAGAAAGCAGACCCATGTGCAGAGTAAGGAAAGGATTGCCACCAGGATTGCAGAATTGATCGAGGATGGTGATCATATCATGCTGGATGCCAGTTCAACCGCTGTATACGTTATCAAGAAGATCAAACATCTGAAAAACATCACTTTGATCACCAACTCCATTGAGATCTTGCTGGAACTTGCAGATATGACAGGCTGGAAGGTCTTTTCTACAGGTGGAACCATGAAGGAGGGTTCTTTTGCACTGGTGGGTCATCAGGCAGAGGACATGATTGATCATTTTCATGTGGATAAGGCGATCATATCCTGTAAGGGTATCGATCGTGAGTATGGCATTACAGACTCGAATGAATCGGACGTGGAGATCAAACGACATATGGTAAGGGCATCCAGACAGGTCATATTGGCGGTGGATTCCTCCAAGTTTGATAAGATCTCATTTGTCCGTATGGGGGCTTTTGATCAGATAGATCAAATTGTGACCGATTCAATACCACAGAAGACATGGGTAGAGTATATGGAACAATTAGGAGTGGAAATCCTGTGTCCGGAAAAGGAAGGTGCAAGATGAGTGAGAGAAGGGTTTTAGCATTTGATTTTGGAGCCTCAAGCGGACGTGCCATGTTAGGCATGTATGATGGCGAAACGCTTCGCCTTAAAGAGATTCACAGATTCTCTAATGATCCGGTAACTGTGGGAGGAACAGTGTATTGGGATATCCTGCGACTCTTTCATGAGATCAAACAGGGGATGGTCAAGGCAAAGCATGACGGAGGCTTTGATTGTATCGGGATCGATACCTGGGGAGTTGATTTTGGATTGCTGGATAAGGCAGGAAATCTATTAGAAAATCCGATTCATTACCGTGATGAACGTACAAAGGGAATGATTGAGCAGAGCTTTCAATACATACCAAAGGAACGTTTTTATGAGATTACCGGCAATCAATTCATGGAATTAAACACAGTGTTTCAGCTGCTGTCATTAAAATTGAAGCGACCGGAACTATTGAAACAGGTGGATCAGATGTTATTGACTCCGGATCTGTTTACCTATTTCCTGACAGGAGAAAGACATGCAGAGTACTCTATTGCTTCAACAACGCAGATGATGGATGCAGGTACAGGAACATGGTCAGAGGAAGTGCTTGCTAAACTGGGACTCCCGGATCATATCCTAAGTGAGATTATCCCAAGCGGAACCATTGCAGGGTATCTGAGTGAGCGTATCTGTGAAGAACTCGATCTGCCGAGGATTCCGGTTGCAGCAGTGGCATCACATGATACACAGAGTGCAATGATTGCAGTACCGGCCAAGGAGGATGACTTCATCTTTTTGAGTTGTGGAACATGGTCATTACTCGGAACTGAACTTCCTCGCCCGATCATCAATGAAAAATCAGAGAAATACAATATTACAAACGAAGGTGGACATCAGGGAACGACTTCCTTTTTAAAAAATATCATCGGCCTGTGGCTGATCCAGGAGAGCAGACGTCAATGGATCCGTGAGGGTAGTGAATTTGGATTCGGTGAACTGGAAGACATGGCGGAGAAAGCAGAACCACTACGGAGTTTTATCGATCCGGATGCAGCAGAATTTGGAACACAGGGAAATATTCCCCGTCGTATACGGGTATATTGTGAAAAAACCGGACAAACAGTCCCTGCTGATATTGCAGCGGTGGTCAGATGTATTGATGAGAGTCTGGCATTAAAATACAGAAGGGCACTCGAGGAGATCGAGGATTGTACCGGAAAGCATTATGACACGATTTACATCGTAGGTGGTGGTACACAGAGCAGGCTGTTATGTCAGTTTACAGCCAATTCCTGTGGCAGACGAGTCGTTGCAGGGCCTGTAGAAGCGACGGTATTAGGGAATGTGGCTTTACAATTGGTAGCTTTGGGAGAAATCCATAGTTTGAAAGAAGCAAGAGCTTTGATTGCAGGATCGCAGGATATTTCAGTATACGAACCACAAAATACATCAGATTGGAATCATGCGTATGAACGCTTTTGCAGACTCCTTTAAAATAATAGTCAGAAAGATTCCGGCAGGACTGATGGTCATTCCGCTGTTTTTGGGAGCATTACTTCACACCTTTTGTCCACAGGTTCTTGAGATTGGATCCTTTACGACGGCAACCTTTTCCAATGCAGGAGCTGCTACAATCATGGGTGTACAGTTGGTATGTCTCGGTAGCAGACTCGAACTGAGAGAAATCAGTACAGTTGCAAAGAGAGGCGGCATTCTGCTTTTGTCTAAATTGATTGCAGGCTTTGTGGCAGTCCTGATCATCGGAAGATGGATGGGCAGCCCCGATCTTTTTGGAATGAGTCTTTTGGCTATTGTGTGTGCGGTTTCCAATACCAACGGAAGCATCTATCTGTCATTGATGTCCCTCTATGGAGATGAGAAGGATGCTGCAGCAATTCCGATCATTACGATTAATAACGGCCCATTTTTTCCAATCCTGATCCTTGGTTCAGTCGGTATGGCAACATTTTCATGGATCGCAGTGCTGGCAGCACTCCTGCCAATTGTCATAGGCATGGTGATTGGAAATGTCAGCAAGGAAGCAAAGGCATTTTTAGACCCGGGAGTTGCACTGCTTCTTCCATTTATCGGATTTACACTGGGGGCAGCAATCGATCTGAGAGCGATATGGAGTGCCGGTATTTCGGGTGTATTACTGTCGATCATCGCATTGGTGTGTGGGACAGGTATTTCTTATGTATTTGACAGGTTTCTCGGACGCAGACCCGGGTATGCAGCAGTGGCGGCAGGAGCAGTAGGGGCAAATGCAGTTGCAGTACCTGCAATCATCGGTCTGATGGATCGAACCTGGCAGCCCTATGTAGAGTCAGCCACGATACAGATTGCGGCAGCGGTTGTAGTAACCGCGTTGGTCATTCCATTGCTTACAAAGTATGCTGCTTTACGGAAACAAAAAAATGGTACATCTTGATGATGTACCATTTTAACGTCGTTTGGAAGATACTGATTACTTATAAAAAGAACACATCCTTGTACCAGCATAGCGATTGGGTATACGCCTGATAGACTTCATCCATATCGAGATTCATGACGATCATGAGGCGGGAGACCTCCTGCCAGTTAGCATGCTCATATTGCTCCATGAATTCTAAGACAGGAGCCAGATCACCTCTTCGGTAGACCAAAGCATTTGTGATCTCTCGGGAGACGTTGACCTTCTTGAGTGCATCCTCCATCGGCAGATTTAATATGATATCTAATACCGAGAACAATCCCATCAGGAATAATTCTGAGGACTTGACAGTCAGCCCGAATGACGGAGCCAGCAGTTCAGCATATTTTGCACGTAACAGAGACAGTCTCGTGACTTCATTTGGTCGGTCAGAGCATAACTCCTTGGTAACGGCTGTGTTAATCCAACGCTTTAATTCACGCTGTCCAAGCATGGCGGCAGCATGACGAATGGTGGTAATGCCGGAGTTGACACTCATACGGTTGACCATCTTTAGAAGTTCCAAAACAAGAGCAGTGTCACGTCCTATGATATCTGCTGCTTTTGTCAATTCAAAATCCACGTCATTTACGATCTTCAGCAGTTCTACATAATTTGCCTTCAGCGGTGCAACCTGAGATTCTCCGACTGTGACCGGAAGTCTGTAGAACTCACCTTCAAACATTGCAAAGCTGTCATCGTCCTTATATTCATCAAACTGTTCCTGTGCACTGATGTTTCCGACACATATCCGAATATTGGGATAGACCTGTCCGAAATACAGTTTTGCTTTTGTGACATCAATTTTCTTGCAGTCAAGGATGATGTAGTCCATCAGCTTCAGATATTCTCTGCGTTGTTCAAATTGTGCGATTGGGATCTTCCTTGCAGCCAGTTTATAGCCTGCCTGCTTTAACTCAATCAATCTCCGAATATACATTTCTTCATTGGGAATAGTGTCATCAAATAAAAGAACAGGCAGTTTACTTTGTGTCCCGCATTGTTCATCAATATCGGAAAAAACAGCAATATTGCCAACCGGAACAAAGACATCAGTGTCAGGAGAAAGAGTATCCATCCCCATGGCATGTATGATCTCCAGTCCGTTGACACGTCCGGCACCATCGTTTATACCAAAGCCCTGAGAAGCAGGATTCAGTAGTAAATTCTGCTTTTGTGAAAACAGAGAATAGGCACTGACCTTCATATTTTTATCAAAAAAAGGAATTAATGTTGCAAGCATCACACAGCCTCCTTTACATACGACCTCTACAAAATCAGTATAACAAACTATCATGGAATCCGCAAGAAAATTGAGGAAGGCAGAATGTTTACAAAAATTAAATTGACCCGGGGGTTACCCCCGGGTTTAAATTGTGCTTAGATTGGGAAAAATTACAAAATGGAGGTAAGAAAAATGAAAGAAAAAATGAAAGAAATGATAGCAGAATATCTGGGAAAGGATGCCTCTGCTATTGAAACAAATGTTACTTTTACAGATATGGGCATTGATTCACTCGATATCGCTGAGTTAGTGATGCAGATGGAGGATGAGTTTGGATGCAGTATCGAGATGTCACAGGAAATCAATACAATTGATGCTTTGGCGGACTATATCGAGAAGAACAAATAGGAGCAGATCATGATAAAAAGTAAGTTATGCGGACTGTTGGGAATAGACTATCCGGTGATACAGGGAGGAATGGCGTGGATTGCAGATGCTACCTTGGCGGCGGCAGTATCGAATGCCGGAGGACTTGGTATGATTTCAGCCATGAACTCTAACGGAGAACAGATCCGTGAACAGATTCGAAAAGCAAAGACATTAACAGATAAGCCATTTGGCGTGAATATCATGCTGATGAGTCCGTTTGTGAATGAAGCAGTGGAGGTTGTCTGTGAGGAACATGTGGCAGTCGTATCAACCGGCGCCGGTAATCCTTCGGCATATATGCAGCGCTTGATCGAGGCAGGCATTCAGGTCATGCCGGTGGTACCGTCGGTGGCACTTGCAAGAATGGCAGAGAAGAAGGGTGCTGTGGCAGTTGTGGCCGAAGGAGGAGAATCCGGTGGACATGTGGGTGATCTGACGACGATGGCACTGGTACCACAGGTAGCAGATGCAGTAGACATACCGGTTGTTGCAGCCGGCGGCATCGCTGACGGCAGAGGGATGGCTGCGGCTCTGATGCTTGGAGCATGTGCGATCCAGATGGGGACCAGGTTTTTAACAGCAGAGGAATGTCCTGTTCATGAAAACTACAAGGAAAAGGTGCTCAAGGCAAAGGATATTGAAACCATAGTTACAGGAAAGCGTCTGGGTCATCCGGTTCGTTCTCTCAAAACAACTTTTTCCAAGATGTTTTTCAAAAAAGAATATGATTCTACAGTGACCAATGAGGAGTTGGAACAAATGGGTGCAGGTTCACTGCGTATGGCAGCACTTTATGGTGATCTCGAGAGGGGATCATTTATGTGCGGACAGATCGCAGGTATGGTCAATGACCGAGGTAGCTGTGAGGAAATTATTCGAACGATTACTACAGATGCAGAACAGATACTACGAGGAGCAAATCAATGGGTAAAATAGCATTTTTGATGACAGGACAGGGAGCCCAGAAGCCCGGAATGGGAAAGGATCTGTATGAAAATGAAAAGGCTGCAAAGGCAGTATTTGATATGGGAGAGCATCTGCGCCCCGGAACACTGGAACAGTGCTTTTCATCAGATCAGGAGACATTGACGCAGACTCAGAATACACAGCCTTGTTTGTATTTGATGGATCTGGCTTGTGCCAGAGTGCTGGAATCATATGGAATTCATGCATATATGACGGCGGGGTTTTCATTGGGAGAAATCCCGGCGGCTGCATATACAGGCATTTTGTCGGATGAGGAGGCTTTTCGGCTGGTAGTCCTGCGTGGCGAGAAAATGGCAGAGTGTGCCGAGAAGCATCCTGGTGTCATGACAGCTGTTTTAAGGCTGACGACTACACAGGTGGAGGAGTTATGCAGTAGCTTTGATGATGTGTATGCGGTGAATTATAACTGTCCGGGACAGACGGTTGTTGCAGGTAGACAGGAACAGATCGATGCTTTTTCCGAGGCAGTGAAGGCTGCAGGAGGAAGGGCAATGCCACTCAAGGTCAGCGGGGCATTTCATACTCCGTATATGCAGGAGGCTACAGTCGCACTGCATGAATGCCTAAACAAGTTACACGTAAAAAGCCCGTCTACATTGTTGATCTCCAATACAACAGCCACACCGTATCCGGATCAGGAAGAAGAAATCATACGGCTGATGGCAAGACAGGCATCAAACAGTGTGCGTTTTGAAGATACATTGAGGTATATGTATTCCTGTGGTGTAGATACATTCATTGAGATTGGAGCAGGAACGACATTAAGCGGGCTGGTCAGAAAGACACTGTCAGATGTAACGATATTGAATGTGTCAGATATGGAAAGTCTGAACCATACGATCACAACACTGCAAGGAAAGGGAGAATAAGATGCTAAACGGAAAGGTCGCCCTTATCACGGGTGGTACGAGGGGAATCGGAAAAGCAATTGCACTGAGACTTGCATCAGAGGGTGCCGATATCGCAGTGATTGCTACAAGAGAAAATGAAGCATCGACTGCCATAATACAGGAGATCGAAGCATTGGGACAAAAAGCAGCCTTCTTTGCATGTAATGTGGCAGACTCCATGCAGGTCAATGCAACGGTGACAAAGGTCATTGAGTCATTTGGGAAGCTTGATATTTTGGTGAATAATGCTGGGATCACAAAGGATATGCTATTACTGCAGATGAAGGAAGAAGATTTTGACAGTGTGATCGATGTCAATTTAAAAGGATGTTTCAATATGTGTAAGGCATGTATCCGTCCATTTGTGAAGCAGCGTGGCGGCAGGATTGTCAATATCAGTTCTGTTGTGGGCATGATGGGAAATGCAGGACAGACTAATTATGCAGCATCCAAGGCAGGCGTGATAGGACTTACCAAAAGCATTGCCAGAGAGTACGCCTCAAAGGGGGTTACCTGTAATGCAGTAGCACCCGGATATATTCAGACAGAAATGACGGAAGCTCTCACGGAGCAGACGGCACAGGCGATGTTTGGTCAGATTCCGGTCAAACGATACGGAACACCGGAGGATGTTGCAAATGTGGTCAGTTTTTTGGTACAGGATGCATCTTCTTACATCACGGGTGAGATGATCAAGGTGGATGGTGGAATGTATATATGATGCAAGGCAACGAAGCAATTTGTGCATCATTAATATAGTATAAAGGAGAAAATTCATGAAAAGAGTAGTAGTGACGGGAATGGGTATCATCTCTCCAATCGGAAATGATGTGGAGACATTTTGGAACGGACTGAAAAATGGAGTTTGTGGTGTCGGTATGATCACCAGATTTGATACAACTGACTATGCTGTCAAGGTAGCAGCTGAGGTTAAGGATTTTGATGCGAAGAAGTATTATACAACACCTGCCCAGATCAGACATTCTGACCTGGTGATGCAATATGCGGTTGCAGCATCACAAGAGGCTTGTCAGGACAGTGGGATTACAGAAGAAAACACAGATCCGACAAGACTTGGAGTTTACATTGGTTCAGGAATCGGTGGCATGAATACATTTATGGAGGAATATCGGAATCTGATTGAAAAGGGGCCTACAAGAGTGTCTCCGTTCTTTATTCCAAAGCTAATCTCCAATATGCCGACAGGTGAGGTTTCCATTCGTTTCAATGCACAGGGGCCAACACTGCCGGTGGTTACTGCGTGTGCAACATCTACCAATACAATCGGTGAGGCATTTCATGCAATCAAACATGGCTATGCAGATGCGATTCTGGCAGGTGGTACGGAAAGCACAGTAAATGAGCTTTCAATCGCAGGCTTTACAAATTGTAAGGCTTTATCAACCAGTGAGGATCCAAACACAGCTTCTTTGCCTTTTGATGCGAGACGTGGTGGATTTGTTATGGGAGAGGGAGCAGCGATCCTGATGCTGGAAGAATATGAACATGCAAAGAAACGAAATGCGAAAATCTATGCCGAGGTCTGCGGATATGGAAATACAGCAGATGCTTATCATATTACAGCACCTCATCCCGAAGGAATCGGAGCAATCAGGGCGATCAGACTGGCATTGGAGGAGAGCGGAGAAATATGCTCACCGGAGCGTATTTATTTCAATGCACACGGAACAGGAACTTCCATGAATGACAAGATGGAAACGGCAGCAATCAAGAAAGTGTTTGGTGCAGATGCGTATAAACTTCATATCAGTTCTACAAAGTCCATGACAGGACATATGCTCGGCGCTACAGGAGCGGCAGAAGCAATGGCTTCCATTCTGGCGATGAATTACAGTCTAGTACCACCGACGATTCATTATGTAGAAAAGGATCCGGAATGCGATCTGGATTATACTCCGAATCAAGCAGTTCAGACTGAAATTGACTATGTTATGTCAACCTCACTTGGCTTTGGCGGACATAATGGATGTATTGCATTTAAGAAAGCAGAGTAGGAGGCAATTATGACAGAACAACAAGTCGCTTATTATGGAGAATTGTTTCAGAAACTGCAATTGACAGAGCTGCAGATCGAGGAGGAAGGAACAAAACTTCTTCTGAAAAGGGAAACTACGACGGCTCCGTTCATTAGCAAACAGCCTGCTTCTCAAGAGGTAGTGCAGAGTACATCAGCAGCTCAGAGTATATCAGATCAGCATTATGACGCAGTCAAAGCGCCATTGTTAGGAATTTTTCATAGAGCTGCATCACCCAATACGCCTCCGTTTGTAGAAGAAGGAGACCATGTAAAAAAAGGCGATGTGCTATGCGTCATCGAAGCGATGAAGATGATGAATGAGATCACAGCGGGCAGAGATGGGGTAATCATGGCAGTTTGTGCTGAGGATAACGGTATCGTTGAATATGGGCAAAAGATATTTGAGATACTTTAAATTGCTTGACATACAGATAGAAAACAGGAGAGAGATATGAATCAGGAAGAGTTAAAAAAAATACTACCCCATAGAGAACCGATGCTCCTCGTGGATGAGGCAGAGGTCAATGAGGACGGTACATTCACAGGAAAATATACGGTTAAGGGAACAGAGTTTTTTCTGCAGGGTCATTTTCCGGGCAACCCAATCGTACCGGGAGTGATGCTCTGTGAGATGATGGCACAATCCTCAGCCGTATTGTTTCAAGAGGATATGGGAGAGGGAAAGCTCTTTGTGTATACAGGAATCAATCAGGTCAAATTCCGAGAGAGTGTGAGACCGGGAGATACGGTGATATTCACGGGAGAACTAACACGCATGAAAAAACCATTCTACTTCATTCATGGTCTTGCAACCGTTCATAACAAACGTTGTATGGAGGGTGATTTCAGTTTTTGTGCAGTATCTGCCAACAAGGATCAATAAAGGTTTTTCGTCAGGAGGTGTTACCATGTATTCAAAATTACTAATTGCAAACAGAGGTGAGGTGGCTGTCCGTATCATACGTGCCTGCAAGGAAATGGGTATCAAGACGGTGGCTGTATATTCTGAAGCAGACAGAGAAGCACTGCATGTCAGTATGGCAGATGAGAGCTACTGTATCGGAGGTGCACCGGTCAGCGACAGTTATCTGAATCAAAATGCAATTCTGACGGTCGCAGGCAAGTGCCATGTAGAAGCGATTCATCCGGGTTATGGCCTGCTTTCTGAGAATGCTGATTTTGCAAAAGCCTGTGAGGATCATGGAATTGCATTTATCGGACCATCCTATGAGGTCATTCGGAAAATGGGAGATAAGGACGAAGCCCGTAGAACCATGCAAAAGGCAAAGGTTCCGGTGATCGCCGGAAGTGATATTCTAAAGGACATTAAGGATGCTAAAAAAACAGCAGCAAAGCTTGGTTATCCGGTTTTGCTCAAGGCACGTTCAGGTGGTGGTGGAAAGGGAATCCGACCGGTTTATTCGGAGGGTGAACTTCCGGGGGCATATTTGAGTGCCGGTGAGGAAGCCAGAGAAGCCTTTGGTGACGGAGCCTTGTATCTGGAAAAATACCTAACAGATGTCAAGCATATAGAGGTTCAGCTGCTTGCTGACCAGTTTGGAAAGATCATTATACTCGGAGAACGTGATTGTTCGATCCAGTATAAAAATCAGAAGCTGATCGAGGAATCACCTGCTCCGGCACTGAAAAGTGAGATTCGTGAACAGATGTATCAGGCGGCGAAAAAGGCGGCAGTGGCAGTTGGTTATACTACCGTAGGAACAGTAGAATTTCTGCTGGAGGGAGATCAGTTCTACTTTATGGAGATGAATACCAGACTACAGGTAGAACATTCTGTTACAGAGATGGTCTGTGGAGTGGATCTTGTGAAGTGGCAGATCAGAACGGCAGCAGGTTGTCATATCAGCTTCGAACAGGAGGATATCAGGATGGAGGGTCATGCGATCGAATGTCGTATCTGTGCAGCAAGGGCAGATGATTTTACGCCGAGCTGTGGAGAGGTCAAGATCCTGCATGAGCCGGGAGGCCCCAATATCCGGTTTGACAGTGCCTTATATCAGGGCTGTGTGATACCACCATACTATGATTCCATGCTTGGCAAGTTGATTGTATGTTCCAGATCCAGAGAGAATGCCATAAGGAAAATGCGAAGTGCTTTATCGGAATTGATTATCTATGGTGTAGAGAATAACAGTGAGTTTCATCTGAGGGCAATCTCAGAGAACTCTTTTGTCAAAGGAAACTATTCAACGGGATTCATAACAGAGACAGGAAAAGTAATACAGGATGGAGAGGCCGATGAATTTAAGAGAGTTGTTTAAGACAGCTGATAATGTATTGGAAGGCAGCACAGCGAAGGTGGAGGAAGAAAAGCCTGCCGAGTATGAATGTCCCTCCTGCAAGAACAGTGTGACCAGACAGCTGATTAGAGATAATTATTATGTTTGCCCGATCTGCCGGTATTACTTTCATATCGGAGCGAGAAAGAGAATCCAGTTTTGGGCTGATGAGGGTTCATTCGAGGAATTTCAGGCAGAGATTGAATCAAAGAATTTGCTTGATTTTCCTGAATATGATGAGAAATTGCGACAGGCAAAACGAAAAAGCGGTGAAAAGGAAGGCGTGATCTGTGGAAGGATGACGATCGGGCAGCTTCCTTGTGCGGTGTTTTCCATGGATGCCAATTTTATGATGGGTTCCATGGGTACAGTTGTTGGAGAAAAGATCACAGCATTATTTGAATATGCAACGAAGGAGAGACTTCCGGTGATCGGAGTGACTGTTTCGGGAGGTGCCAGAATGCAGGAAGGTATGCTTTCGCTGATTCAGATGTCCAAGGTATCAGGGGCAGTCAAGCTGCATGATGAAGCGGGACTTCTATACGTTGTATTACTAACCAACCCGACTACCGGTGGTGTGGAGGCCAGTTTTGCGATGGAGGGTGACATCATTCTTGCAGAACCGAATGCTCTCGTTGGATTTGCGGGACCACGTGTGATTCAGCAAACTCTGAAAAAGAAGCTTCCCAAGGGCTTTCAGCGTTCAGAGGCATTGCTGTCATGTGGATTTGTAGATGGAATTGTAGAACGAGAGGATCAGAAGGCCTATCTTGAAAAGCTGCTGAGACTGCATAAGGAGTTATCAAATGACGGAATATGAACGGGTTTTAATGACCAGAGAGAAAACTAGACCGACTGCCATGGCATATATCAACAATCTTTTTGAGGACTTCATCGAGATGCACGGTGACAGGCGGTTTGGAGACGATCCTGCATTGGTGGCCGGAATTGGTGTGCTTTCAGGGATGCCTGTTACGATCATCGGGATCGAAAAAGGACATGATACAAAGGAAAAGATCGAGCGTAATTTTGGTGCAGTGCATCCAGAAGGATATCGTAAGGCACTCAGACAGATGAAGCTGGCAGAGAAATTCAAACGTCCTGTGATCTGTTTTGTGGATACGGCAGGAGCATATTGTGGAATCGGAGCAGAGGAACGCGGACAGGGTCAGGCGATTGCAGAGAACCTGATGGAGATGATGATGTTAAAGACGCCTGTCATTTCCATTGTGATCGGAGAAGGCGGCAGTGGAGGAGCACTTGCATTATCTGTGGCAGACGAAGTATGGATGCTATCGAATGCATATTATTCTGTCGTTTCACCCGAGAGCTGTGCCAACATTTTGTGGAAGGATCCCGATCAGGCAGATCAGGCATCGGCAGCACTCAAACTGACTGCAACGGATCTGCTGCAGATGGAAGTCATCGAGAGGATCATCGAGGAGCCAAGGCAACTCCATGTAGATGTTCAGAATGATCGCTTTTACAGGACATTCAAAACAGAACTGTATGACAGACTGGAGGATCTTAAGAAACTGTCTGTATCCGAATTGCTTGCTTTGCGGTATGAAAAGTACAGAAAGATAGGAAGGAACGATAATCGTGATATATCATAAGTTTTGTAGAGAAACCTTTGATCAGGATGGCAAGCTGAAAGATCTGGAGATTGTCTGTGATGATCAGTTTAATTTTGCATATGATGTGGTAGATGTAATCGCCGAACAGACACCAAAACGAAGTGCACTGATCTGGTGCGATAAAGCAAAGGAAGAACGCATTTTCACATTTAGAGATTTGGAATTGCTCAGCAATCAGGCGGCAAATGTATTTCGAAATCACGGAATCGGTAGAGGCGATAAAGTGATGCTGATCCTGAAACGGCATTATCAGTACTGGTATGCCCTATTGGGATTGCATAAACTGGGTGCGGTTGCCATACCTGCAACTCACATGATGACCCAAAAGGATATTGCCTATCGTGTACAAAATGCAAATGTGAAATTGATCCTCTGTACACCTGAGGAGAGAATTCCCGGCTATGTCAGACAGGTCAAGGATACCTGCCCCGAACTGAAGCATTGTATGATCGTAAAGGGTGCAGCAGAGGGATTTGATGATTTTGATGCAGAAATTTCTGCAGCGGATACGACATTTTCACGTGTGGAAACAAAGGCGACAGATCCCATGCTGTTATATTTTACATCCGGTACAACAGGTGAACCTAAGGGCGTGTTACATGACTATGCTTATCCGTTAGGTCATATCATCACCGCAAAATACTGGCAATGTGTTGTAGACGGAGGATTACACCTGACATTGGCGGATACAGGCTGGGCAAAGGCGGCCTGGGGCAAGATTTACGGCCAGTGGCTGTGTGGAAGTGCTGTTATGGCTTATGATTACGATCATTTTTATGCAAATGAGATACTGCATATCATAGAAAAGTATCACGTTACTTCTTTTTGTGCTCCTCCGACGATCTATCGCTATCTGGTTCGAGCCAAACTGAATCAGTACGATTTGTCTTCACTGCAGCAGGTTACAACAGCAGGCGAGGCAATGAGTGAGGATACCTATCAAACCTTTTTGAAGGCCACAGGTCTGTCGATCAGAGAGGGCTTTGGACAGACGGAAACAACATTGACACTTGCAAACTTACGGGATGCTAAGCTGCATGTAGGCTCTATGGGAAAACCGACGCCATTTTATGATGTGGATATCATTGATGACGATGGTCATTCTGTAGGTGTGCGTGAGGAAGGCGAGATCATCCTGCGTCCAAAGCATGGAAAACGACAGGTGGGTTTGTTTTCAGGATATGCTGATGATGAAGAGCAGTATCAATATGTTTGGAGAGACGGCATTTATCATACAGGAGATCTGGCATATCGAGACGAAGAGGGATATTTCTGGTTTGTCAGTCGAAAGGATGATGTCATCAAGTCCAGTGGCTATCGGATTGGCCCTTCAGAGGTGGAGAATATACTAGCCCAGCATCCGGCAGTGTTGGAATGTGCCGTGACAGGAATCCCATCTGAAAAAAGAGGATATCTGATCAAGGCGACCATTGTATTGTCAGAAGGCTATATAGCAAATGATGAGCTAAAGATACAGATTCAGGATTTTGTAAAGCAGGAAGCCGCTGCCTACAAGTATCCGCGTGTGATTGAGTTTGTGGATAGTCTGCCAAAGACAACGAACGGAAAAGTCAGACGTGATGAGATCCGCAGAATGGATCGGATGAAACAGTTTCCGGAGGCAAGATAAGCATTGTTAATGAATTGTTAAGAAAATTATTTTTTGCTTGCAAGTTGGAAAAACAGTAGATATAATAACTCGGTGCGACAAAATCCATTTTGCCTGTCACGGCAAGGTGGATTTTCTTTGTGCAAATGAGGTACGAGCGAAATTGCGTACACATTTTTATTACATAGAGACAGGGAGATAAAAGATATGGCACAAATTTTAGCAGTGGTAATATTTCTTGCAATGTTTCTGCTGATCATTACAGAGAAACTGGAGAGACATATTGTCACATTGTTATGTGGTCTATTGACATTGGTATTGGTTTTTGGAATTGGAATGCGAAGCACGGATGCAATTCTAAATACCCTGAATTTTAAGGAGATCTTTACCACCGGCTTTTGGTATCAGGCAGGCGAGGCGAGTGAGACCTCCAGTGGCATCAATTGGGCAACTATTATATTTATTGCAGGTATGATGATTATGGTGGAAGGTATGGAGCGTGCGGGATTCTTCCGTTGGCTGTGCATGCGTATCGCAAAGCTGGTTCATTATAAAACACTTTCTATTTTTATTACCTTTATGCTGATGTCCAGTATATTGTCTATGTTCATAGACAGTATTACTGTGATTCTGTTTTTGGCAGCAGTCACAGTAGAACTGGCACAATTGCTGCGATTTAATCCCATTCCGATGATCCTGTCAGAGATTTTTTGTGCAAATCTGGGTGGCTCGGCGACCATGTGCGGAGATCCACCAAATATCATTATCGGAACTTCTTTGGGCTTTTCCTTTGCTGACTTTATCAATAATACAGGTGTCATTGCCGGAATTGCACTTATTTTATCGATTCTATACTTTTTCTTGATCTTTAGAAAAGAATTAACCGCAGAAAGTGGAAAAATAGATGTGTCATCGTTCCCAGAACCCAAAGAAGCAATTAAGAGTAAGCGGGATTTCATATTCAGTTGCCTGATTTTCCTGTGTGCAGTAATCCTACTTGTTACACATGCACAGACAGGCTTGACGGTTGCATTAATCGGTCTGCTGATTGCAGCTCTGACATTGGCAGCAGCCGGCAGAAATGCTGTTGCACTGTTAAAACGTCTGGATTATAAGACTTTATTATTTTTCATTGGGCTTTTTATTGTAGTCGGAGGATTGGAACAGACGGGAATTTTAGAGATCATTGCAAATTTTATTGGTCAAATCAGTGGTGGAGATGTTAAACTAATGGTAGCGATCATCATATGGATATCTGCAATTGCCAGTGCATTTATTGACAACATTCCGTTTGCGGCTACAATGATACCCGTGATTAAAAGTCTGTCGGCAGTACAGGGTGTGGATCTTTCGATCCTTGCATGGACGTTGTCAATGGGAACAGATATTGGAGGAAGTGCAACTCCGATCGGTGCTTCTGCAAATGTCGTGGGTACTGCAGTGGCAGCCAAAGAGGGATATCCGATCAGCTGGGGCAAATACTGTAAGGCAATGGCTCCGGCAACCATCATGGTGGTTTTGGTAGCTATGGTATTTATCTTTGTGAGATATCTATAATCCAAAGGGGGAAGTACAATGGAGAAACAGCTTATTATTTCAATCGGACGAGAATTTGGAAGTGGTGGACATGAAATCGCTCAGATGTTAGCTGAGCATTTTGGAATCAAGCTATATGACAAAAACCTATTACAGGATATTGCAAATGAGAAAAAGGTCAATGAGAAGGAACTGGAGCGTTATGATGAGAAGCCCAGAAACATGTGGATTACCAGAACAGTTTATGGATATTCTAACTCCATGGAAGAGAATCTTGCCAATATGCAGTTTGATTATCTGAAAGAGAAGGCTGAGAAGGGTGAGTCCTTTGTTGTGGTAGGACGCTGTGCAGAAACCATTCTCAAGAAGTATCCGACTATGATCTCCATCTTTATTTTAGGAGATTGGGACAGTAAGATCGCTCGTGTGAGAAGAATCTATGAGATGGGCGAGGAGGAGGCTGAGACCTTCATCAATCGCCAGGACAGTAAGCGAAAGCATTATCATAATTATTATTGCAAAGGAAAATGGGGTGATGCCCGTAATTATGACATTGCAGTCAACAGTAGTAAATTGGGAGAGAAACAGACGGCAGATATGCTGGTTGATTATATTGTCAAGAGACAGGAACAGACTCAGTCCTGATTTGGCTCCTGTATACAGAAAAATAAGTATTTCAAATAACGGTGCTCGGCTTGTGTATCCATGAAATTAAACAAATTAATGGAGAACATGTCTGAGATCACCGTTATTTTATTGTCTTCTATATAATGCTGTAGCTTTTGATAGACTTCCTTGATGTTTGAGGTGTTATCCTTGCAAGAACATCCGACCACCCTTGTGGCGGGCATCTGGAGCACGTCCTTGCCATTCGGTTTTTGCGAGGTGCTGCTGCAGAGCTGTTTGTATCGATAGTTACCACGAAAGAAATCTTCTCTGTCTATTGTGGCTGAGATTGGAAAAGTATTGATCTCAGGTCTGTGGCTGCACACCTCGATATGATGGCGGATATCGTCTGCGATCTCTCCTGCATGTTCTGAACGCGAGGAACGGATAGATGTAAAATAATAATTGGTCTTTTCCTGAAATGAAAAGATATGTGGTGTATCTCCATGTGCATGTTTCATGTGATGCATGAGCATGGTTGCATTGCTGAGAGCTACAATTTTACGATTGATTTCTGTACGCATTTTAACAAGGCTGTTTAACTGATCACGACAGAAGTTATAGTATGTTGTTTCATCTGAGGCATTTAGGCATGCCTTGATTTTGGGCAGTGGTGTATCTAATTGACGAAACAGACTGATGAAGTAGAAGGAGGTTACCTGTGCAAGACTGTAATAGTAATAACCATTTTCTTCATTTTTCTGTGGAATGATCAGTCCGATCTCATGATAATGACGCAAGGTATCTCTGGTGGTATTGCAGAGCTTGGCAAATTCACCGGTTGATATAAAGTATTCAGAACTTTGATACATTTGAGTGCACCTCATTTTCGTAAACTTTGGATGGAGTCAGTAAGGAATAGTAGCTGCGAGCTGTTTTTGTATATCCATATAACGATTCTTACCAATCGGTAGCGTTCGTCCATCTATCAGATTTACTTCATATCTTCTAATAGAGGCTATATATGATATATTTACGAGATAACGGCTGTGAATGCGTAAAAATCCGGGCTGTTCCAAGGATTTGATAGTTCTGTAATCACATATTTCTTTTGTTGCAGTATAGACTGTACAATATTTATCCTTAGATTGTACATAGATGATTTCATCGGGATAGAGGAAATGCTGGTTGCCAGTACGATCACGTAGCCGTAGCTTTTTTGAATCCTTTCGCAGAATCATTTTGGGGTCCACACGATCAAACACTCTGGCTTGAGGAATGGATAGGGCGTCAGGATCCTGTTGCTGTTCATCCTGTACGTGATTGGCACTGGCCATCAGGATCAGCATATTATCTTTGTCTTGTTTCCAGACAAATGTAAAGTGAATTCCACTGGTAAGAAAAGAGTCGTCACCGATCTGTGTGGTGACGACACATCGTCCATAAGAAACCCATGTATGACGTTCATGTGTCAGTATGGAATATTCTTCCTGAGATAGCTCAAGAGGCGGCATCAGAAGTTCTTCCTTGATGGTCTTAATAAAATTATCTTTTCCGGAAATGTATTGAGAGGAGTAGTCTCCAAGCCAGACAAATTGTTCATCTAATAACTCAGTAAACGAAATCAGTTCACGATGCATGAAGGCATGTATGAGTTCTCTGGATTTTTCAATAATATCAGATTCGGTATAAACACGATATTTCAATCAAATACCTCCCGGTAAAGAAAACGCTCTGTCAATAAAGCCATGGTATTATTATAAAAGAAGTTATTGAGGGTGTAAAGGAATTTTACTTTATAGATGATATAAAAAGTGCCAAATGCGATGCATACAACCTAATTACGATATATATTGAAATATCATAAATAGAGCATTATAATGAGGTTTAGATAAAATGCACAGGAAAGGATGAGGTTATGAGAGTCAGAAAGAAGGGAATGGAAGCTGTTTTGTCAATTGTACTGTGTAGTACACTTGCTTTATCGGGCTGTAGTGGTATATCTGACACCATGAGTGCGGAACTATCTGGGACGAAGGATGTATCCGAGGAGCTGGAGGATGACGGTAAGACAAGAGCGGATCTGAACCTGCGTCTTGAGGATGATTTCTATGGGTACTACGGATATGATGATTTGATGAGCTGGAAACTGGATAAGTATCCGCAGTATAGTTCGTTTACAAAGGTCATAGATGAGATCAAGGAAGAAACAGACAGTGTATTGGATGAGGTTTTAAATGATACAGCAGTGTGGCAGAAGGGAACTCCTGAATATGAGATTCAAAAAACCTATCAGCTTCTTATGAATATGGAAGACAGAGATAAGGCCGGTATTGCTGCATTAAGTCCCGCAATCGATGCAATTACAAATGCACAGGATATTAACAGTTTTGTACAAGCCTGTGGACTCTGCTACAAAGACTATGGTACGACGGTACTGATTCCGTTTACAGTTGACAGAGGGATAGACAAGCCTGTTTTTGAGATGAAGATTGCACAACCTGCTATGGTCTGCCCTGTTAAGGATCTGAAGGGAGAGAATGCAGTTGATACAGTGAATCAGGTACGTTCAACGATCGCACAGGTACTCCGCATAGCCGGAATCGAACGTACAGAGGCCGAGAAGCAGAGCAAGAAGGCTGCAAAAATGCTTGGTGCAGTGGCAGCTGATTCCATGGATAAGGATACAGCAGATGTCTTTTTTGATTATGATTATATTACTCAAAGTGAGCTTGCCAAGCGCCTTCCAACGATTGATACAGTGGCAATGCTGAAAAGCTATGGGCTTGAGCAGGTGGAAACCTTTGTGCTGACTGATCCAAAAAGTATAGAAGCATTTAGTAAGTACCTGACTGATGACAATCTGGATTCACTCAAGGCTTATGCTCAGTATTTGCTCTATAATCAATATCTTACATATTGTGATTCTGCACACAGAAATCCTACAGTGGGTGGTGACGGAAGAGTCAGTGATGAAAAATTGGCACGTAACGCGGTCAGATCGCTTTATGATGAAGAACTCGCTTATCTCTGGAGCAGAAAATATGTTTCGTCAGAGGTTAAGGAAACAGCAGAGAAAATGGTAGAGGAGATTCATCAGGAGATGAAGCTACATATTGAGGCATTGGACTGGATGAGTGCTGACACGAAAAAGGGTGCCTTAAAGAAAATGGATCAAATGGGATTAAAGGTAGCCTATCCGGATGAATGGGAGGATGGATATCAGTATGACGGATGAGGTGAACTGCTTTTATTCACCACAGAGTAACGATATTTATATCTGCGCAGGTATGCTCAGAGCTCCATTCTTTAGTCTGGACA
Source organism: uncultured Lachnospiraceae bacterium (assembly GCA_964631375.1). Taxonomy (GTDB): domain Bacteria; phylum Bacillota; class Clostridia; order Lachnospirales; family Lachnospiraceae; genus JAAYYM01. Next base: position 26,595 of record CAZVYQ010000009.1, read on the forward strand.
ACAGCTATGTACAGAATCTCGGCAGCATGGGCATGGTCATCGGGCATGAGATAACGCATGGATTTGATTCACAGGGAGCTCTCTTTGATGAAAACGGTCTGTATCATAACTGGTGGACCAAGGAGGACAGAGAACACTTTGAAACAGAGTGTAAAAAAATAGAGGATTATTATGATCAATATTCCATTCTGGATATCTATCACGTAAATGGTGAAAAGACGCTGACAGAAAACATTGCTGATCTGGGGGGATTGTCCCTGATCTCAGATGTATGTCCTGATAAACGTGAAGATTTGCAGGCAATGTATGAGCAATACGTGAACATATGGCTCACACTGGAAAGTGAATCTGATCTGGAGAAAAACCTGCGTGAGGATGTACATTCTCCCGCCGAAGCAAGAATCAATGCTGCGTTGAGCAGTACAGATAAATTCTATCAGGCCTTTGATCTGAAACCGGGAGATCAGATGTATGTGCCAAAAGAAAATCGAGTGGGCATCTGGTAAGTATTAATCAGACTTCTAAGGAGGAGAGACATGAGTATCATTTTAAAACACTTATTAAGAAATATGAGTGCCAAAAAGGGACGAAGTATTATGATCCTGTTTTCACTTGGCATGGCAGCATTTATTGCTACTATGCTATTGTCACTTGGAGACGGTCTGGATGATCTGATGGATGGCATGATGAAAAATATACTGGGAGATGCACAGATTACTGCGTCACCAATGAATCCGGTAAGAAGCTCTGAGGTCGTATTGCCGGATGAAGTTCAGACATCCTTCCGTTGTACTTACTCAGTGACAAGAGACTTTCACCAGCCTTCCAGCTTTAAGTATGTCACACAGAGACAGGTTTTGTTGACTGGTGTGAATACCGATGAGGCATGTGATCTGGGATATCTGACAAAGGCATATGAGATTGCAGACCAATGTATGATCATCAACAAAAAGGCTGCAGATGAGTTGCATTACGAAATAGGAGATGAGGTTAATCTCTATGATTATAACCAAGAACCAGTCACTTTGACTATTAGTGATATCGTAGAGAATGATGGAGTTTTAATGAAATCCTCACCGTCAATGGTCGCCAACCTGAAGACGGTCAGTCGTCTGTGCGGCCCTTATGATGATCTGTGTAACGGTATCTTTATCCGCACCGAGAATAAAAAGGTGGATCTGGAGGATCTGGCAAAAACCATAGAGGAGGCTAATAAACCTCTCTTTATCACAGCAACCACCATTGATGTTCACGGTGCAATGAAAAATATATCACAGATGTTGGTGATGGGCTTTGTAGCTTTCTTTGCGGTACTGGTCATTATGATTTATTTTGTCATTTCTAATATTTCCAATACCATCATTGCGGAGAGAATACCGGTGATCGGAACCTTTCGCAGTATCGGTGCAACCAGTCAGATGATGTATCTGATGCTGATCGGTGAAAATGCGATTTATGGTCTGATTGCGGGAATCCTTGGTGCATTGCTTGGAGCAAAGGCCTTTAATGCAGCCATGAACGCTATTGAAAAGTTCGGAAACAGCATGAATATGGGAGTAGAGGGAGTGACAATCAACTTTTCAACGAACGTCACGACGAAGCCAAAGGTTATTATCATTGTCATTATTGCAGCAGTTGTGCTTCAGGTTCTGTTTTCTCTGTGGGCAATCTTTAGTATCAGAAAGATTTCAGTTAAGAACCTGATTTTTAATAAGCAAGACACAAGGTATGTACATTCGACTAAAAAATTAAAACTGGGATTTGCTCTGCTTATAGGTGGTATTGTGTTTTATATTATTTCTTTATTTTTTAGAAAGACTACACTTATGGTACTGGGAGGAGTATCATTGGTGGGTCTCTTGGCCGGAATGATTTTGATTGTACCTCACTTTATGCGTTTGATGTCTGTTATGTTTGGAAGGCTTGCAGACAGACTGAGCAGTGGTGTGATGACACTGGCAGCAGCTAATCTAAAAAATAACAGAATGATCATTCGTACTGCCACCCTGGCAACTGCTACAATCAGCCTAACACTTTTAATGTATAATTATACGCAGGCATCCAATGAGGATATCGGATATTTCCCGTATCATGCAGATTTCTATATCGAGGATGCAGCAGCAGACTGGAGCAGTTATTCATACATAGAGAATATCAAGGGAGTACAGTCCGCTTTTCCGATTTATAAGGCTTCTATTCTCAAGGCAATGATCAATGATGAGTCAACTCAGATGAATGTAATGGCCAATAACAATGCAGAAGAGATACAGAAGTATACAGATTATTTTCCACAGATGGATTGGGATCTGTATCAGAACTTGTCTGCAGACGAGGCATTGATGGATTCAGAACTTATGAAGGAGTTGAAACTTCATGTCGGAGATCAGATTGTATTTCAAAACGCAATTATTCATGATGAAAATCTACGTCCGGATCCGGTTACCCTATATATCAAGGGCGAGATTGATTCCAGCAGTGTAGAAAAAGCCAGAAATGTCATGATTGTCAATCAGGCCTCCTACTACAGATGTAACAACGGTTCGGCTTTTGATACAATCCTGATTATGGCAGATGACGGGAAGCAACAGGATGTATATGATCTTTTAAAGGTCAGAACCAATATCAAGACGAGAGAGGACTGCATCAAGGAACAGGAGAGGGATGGACAGCAAAACAAACTGATCATCGGTGCGTTGATTGGAATGGTAATTTTGTTATCCTTTATCAGTATCTTTGACAATCAGATGATAGGGTTCATTCAACGTTCCAGACAATTTGCAGTATTATACTCAACCTGTACCAGCAAACATCAGTTAAAGATGACCATTCTATGTGAGACGGCATTGACCTTTGTCGGAGTGCTGCTGTTTTCGCTTGTTGGTTCTCTGATCATGATCCTGCCCTTTGAACGGGTACTGATCGGAAGCGGCGAAACCATGTGGGTACAGCCGACTGTCGGAATGCTGGGACTGCTCATTCTGGTATTTATCATTTTGATGTTGACTACCAGAAGTCCGATCAAGCGTCTTAATAAGATGAAGGTCGTTGAAGAAATTAAATACGAATAAACCAGGGAGGAATTAATATATGAGTATCATATCAGTTAAGGACATCAGAAAGACCTTTGGAGAAAAGGAAAATGCGGTTGAGGTTTTAAAAGGAATTAATCTGGAGATTGAAAAGGGTGATTTTGTTTCTCTGATGGGAGCTTCGGGAAGCGGGAAGTCTACACTATTATATATCATCGGAGGTCTGGATGATCCGACCAGTGGAGAAGTGCTGATCAATGGTCAGAATCTGAATCTGATGAAGGATAAGCCTAAATCTAAGATGCGACGTACAGACATCGGCTTTATCTTCCAGTTTTACAATCTGATACCGAATCTAAGTGTGTCGGAGAATATTCTGCTTCCTGCGATTATGGACGGAAGAAAGAAGTCAGCCTATAAGGACAAATTGGATGAGATTCTTGAGATCGTAGGTTTAAGTGAAAAGAGAAATGCTCTGCCTTATGAATTGTCAGGAGGGCAGCAGCAGAGAGTTTCTATCGCTAGAGCGGTTATCATGGAGCCGACGCTGATTCTTGCAGATGAGGCGACAGGAAATCTGGACAGCAAATCAGGAACAGAGATTATGAACCTGTTTTGCAGAATCAATGAAGAAAAGAATATTACATTTTTGCAGGTTACACATTCGGGAGAATGTGCAAAGGCTGGAAAACGTATTGTGGTACTCAAGGATGGACAGATTATTTCCTAATAAGTGAAGGCTGACTTGAGATAGAAACAGTATGGAAAAGCATTTGTATTTATGATACAATCAGGGGGATCTCGTGAGAGATTCCCTTATTAATGATATGTGGAATTGAGGATGTACAATGGTTTTCTCCAGTACGTTATTTTTATTTATTTACTTGCCGGTTGTTCTACTGGTATATTACATTGCACCGTTGAAATGGCGCAATGTGATTTTATTTGTATGCAGTTTATTGTTTTACGGTTGGGGAGAGCCAGTCTATGTGTTCCTGATGATTTTTATGATTGCTTTGGATTATGTGTTTGGGATGCTTATTGAGAAGAATCAGCTGCATTCTGAATCTGATCTTTGCAGGAGAAGAGCGAAGGGCTGGCTGATCACCTCGATTCTTTTAAACCTGGGCGTTCTTTTTTTCTTTAAATATCTTGATTTTGTCATCCAAAATCTCAGTCAGATTCCGATATTCTCAGGACTGCACCCACTGGGACTTGTCATGCCGATCGGTATTTCCTTCTATACCTTTCAGAAGATCTCCTATTGCATTGATGTGTACCGGGGAGATTCTCATGCACAGAAGGATTATATTCGATTTGGTGCTTATGTGACGATGTTTCCGCAATTGATTGCCGGACCGATCGTAAAGTACAAGGATGTGGAGGAACAGCTGTCTGATCGGGAACATACAACAGATCGGTTTGCAGATGGAGTTACGGTCTTTGTCATTGGACTTGCTAAAAAGGTGCTGCTTGCCAACAGCATCGGTGTATTATGGGATACATATAAAGCGGCAGGCTTTGAAACCTTGTCCGTCGGTGGTGCATGGCTTGCGGCAATTGCCTTCAGCTTTCAGATTTATTTCGATTTTTCAGGGTATTCAGATATGGCAGTTGGACTTGGCAGGATGTTCGGCTTTGAGTTTATGAAGAATTTTAACTATCCTTATATAGCAGACTCAATCACAGATTTTTGGAGAAGGTGGCACATTTCCCTTTCTACATGGTTCAAGGAATATCTATATATTCCGCTTGGAGGAAACCGTAAAGGCAAGTGGCGGAATGTCTTGAATTTACTAATCGTGTGGACGGTGACAGGCATCTGGCACGGGGCAGCATGGAACTTTCTGCTGTGGGGACTATATTATGCGATACTGTTAATTATTGAGAAGCTGTGGCTGCTCAAATGGATGGAGCACTGGCCAAAGTGGTGCAGGCATCTGTATACATTACTGATTGTTGTGGCAGGCTGGGCAATCTTTGCCTGTGATTCTCTGAAGGAATGCCTTGTGTTACTTGGAAAAATGTTTGGAATCGGGGCGGCAGCTGTATGGATGGGTACAGATTTCTACTATTTGAGAAGTTATGGGTTGACACTGTTCATACTGGCAGCAGCATCTGTACCGTTAGGCGGTTGCTTATATCATCGACTTGGCAATCAGGTGAGAAGCATCCTGACGCCAATACTGCTTTTAATAGGATTGTTGCTTGCAACAGCAGTGGTTGTGGACTCTACATATAATCCGTTTTTGTATTTTAGATTCTAATTACTTGGGAGAAACTCATGTTACAAAAGAAGCATATCATCATTTTAATATTTACAATCTGGATTTTTGGAATGGCAATTATCAGTGCTATTATGCCAAAACAGGCCTTTTCTCAGATGGAGAATCGATATTTGGCAGAGTTTCCTGTGGTTTCTCTTGGTAATATTGTGGATGGAAGCTTTGAGGATGGTTTTGAGGCGTACCTGAATGATCACTTTGTCATGCGGGATTTCTTTGTACGGCTTTCCAAGATGAAGACCTACATGCTTGGAATCAGGAAATTTGGAGATGTTTATTACGCAAAGGGTGATACATTGCTACGTGCACTTTCATGGAATCCGGAGCGTGCAACGAAGAATACAAAAGCTATCACCGCCTTTGCAGAACAAGCAACAGTACCGGTGGATATAGCACTGATCCCGGGGGCTGTTGATATATGGAGTGAGTATCTACCGGATCATGCTCCGAACTATGATCAGGAGATTATAATACAGGATATCTATGATGAACTAACCAATATAGTGAATCCGGAAATTGATAACGGAACTTATGTAAATCACATTGATCTCTATAGTGAATTAAAAGCTCATGCAGAAGAAGCAATTTATTATCATACAGACCATCACTGGACAAGTCTTGGGGCATACTATGGATATGCAGCCTATCAGACAGATCTCGGAAGGTCTGTTAAGCCAATCGTAGAGTATGAAGATCGCCTCTTATCAACAGATTTCTATGGGACGCTTTATTCAGATGTTCCTCTGTCGTGGATCAAGCCGGATGAACTCCATGCCTATGCTTCGGATGAGGGCATTGAAGTCACAGTATTTGATGGAACCTCTGATCAAAAGGGAGAATTATATTGTATGGAGCATCTGCAGGAGAAGAATCAATATCCTGTCTTTCTTGGTGGCAATCAGCCCATAGTAAAGATTACGAATTCGAAGGGACAGGATGGCAGGCTTTTAATTGTGCGAGATTCGTATGTAGACAGTCTGGCTCCTTTTTTGGCACAGGATTATCGTGAGCTTTATTTGATTGATCCCCGTTATTATAGAAAGAGTCTGAGCACTTACATTGAGGAACATGATATAGACCGAGTACTCATCTGCATGAGCCTGGCTTCCTATTCGGAGAGCACCGGTCTGCCGGTTATTCTGCATTAGCATTTTTGCTTTTGGTATTGAGAGGGTGAATAGTATTTACATTCTCTTATATTTGTGCTAGTATGTATATAACAAAAGATACAGAAGGTGAGCCATATGATTATTGAAGTACAGATTGATTTTAATAGTGATGAAGCGATCTATATGCAGCTCAGGAATCAAATTATTCTGGGTGTGGCAACATCAAGGATTCAGGTAGGAGATATGTTGCCTTCTGTCAGACAGTTGGCAGATGATATCGGTATCAATATGCATACGGTGAATAAAGCCTATACAGTTCTGCGACAAGAGGGAATTGTCAAGGTAGACAGACGACATGGTGCTGTTATCGCAATAGATATTGATAAACTTAAGGCAATAGAAGAAATGAAGCATGATCTGCTGGTGGTGCTTGCAAAGGGATGCCTGAAGAATGTATCACGGGATGAGGTACATGCATTGATTGACGAGATATATGACGAATATACTAATTAAGGAGGGCATTCAAAATGCCAATGCAGTATACTGACAAGGCCAGACGAGCACTGGAGCTTGCAACCAAAACATCAAAAGAATTAAAACACGGCTATATTGGCTCAGAACACATATTACTGGGATTGTTACGAGAAGGAACAGGAGTTGCCTCTAAGGTATTGTTCAGTAATGGAGTGGAAGAAGACCAGCTGATCGAACTGATCGAACAGCTGATTGCTCCGGATCAGGCAATCGCGGTGGCAGAACGCGATGGATTTACACCGAGAGCACAGGACATACTGGAGGGTGGAAGAGATGAAGCAATCCGTCTCAGATCTGCAAGCATCGGAACAGAGCATCTTTTGTTAGCGATTATCAAGGATCCGGTTAGTGTGGCAGCACGTCTGCTGACAACTGTTGGTGTCAATCTACAGAAGATGTATGCAGAGATTTTGCTGTCAATCGGAGAAGATCCGGCAAAATATGCAGAAGAGATACAAAGCATGAAGGGTGGAAGAAAAAAGACCAAAAGCCCTACACAGACATTGGATCAGTACAGTCGGGATCTGACTGCACTGGCAGCAGATGGAAAGCTGGACCCTGTGATTGGCAGAAATGCAGAGATTACGAGAATTATCCAGACACTCAGCAGGCGAACCAAGAATAATCCCTGTCTGATCGGTGATCCCGGAGTCGGCAAGACGGCTATCGTAGAGGGTCTTGCAAAGCGTATCATAGACGGAGATGTTCCAAATACGGTTAAAAACAAGAGGGTGCTGACACTGGATCTGTCAGCCATGATTGCAGGCAGTAAATACAGGGGAGAGTTTGAGGAGCGGATCAAACGTGTAATCAAGGAAATCATCACAGCAGGTGACATTCTGCTCTTTGTAGATGAGCTGCATACGATTATCGGTGCCGGAGGAGCAGAGGGAGCCATTGATGCCTCCAATATTCTCAAGCCTTCACTGGCGCGTGGTGAGATACAGCTGATCGGGGCAACCACACATGACGAGTATCGTAAGCATATTGAAAAGGATGCGGCACTGGAACGGAGATTTCAGCCGATCGTAGTAGAGGAGCCGTCTATTTCGGTTGCGATCGAGATCCTACAGGGAATTCGCCCAAGATATGAGGAGCATCACGGTGTGATTATCACAGATGCTGCTGTTGAAGCCGCCGTAAATATGTCAGAGCGTTATATCAATGACAGAAAGCTGCCGGATAAAGCCATCGATCTGATGGATGAAGCTTCTGCCAAATCCCGCATTTCCAGAATGGGACGTCCTGTTGCACTGGAACATGCGGCTGCTGAATTAAAGAGACTGGAAGATGAGAAAATTGTTCTGTTACGAGAGGGACAATATGCTGAGGCCGGTGAGATTGGTAGAACACGAGATAAACTGAAGACATCCTATGAGAAAAAACTTGCCCGATATGAAAAGAATCAGAATTCGCATCAGCCTGTTGTGGATGAGAACGAGATTGCTGATGTGGTATCGGAGTGGACCAAGATACCGGTTAAGAAGCTGGTTGAGGCAGAGGGTAAAAAACTGATTCGCATGGAAAAGGATCTACAAAAGCGTGTCATCGGACAGGAAGAGGCGGTGATAGCAGTATCAAAAGCAATCAAGAGAAGCCGTGTCGGACTCAAGGCACCAAACCGACCGATTGGCTCCTTTCTCTTCCTTGGTCCAACGGGTGTTGGAAAGACAGAATTATCAAAGGCACTTACAGAAGTTCTGTTTGGCAGTGAAAATGCCATGATTCGTGTTGATATGTCAGAATATATGGAGAAGCATACGGTTTCCAAACTCATCGGATCTCCTCCGGGATATGTCGGATTTGATGAGGGAGGACAGCTATCTGAGAAGATAAGACGTAATCCTTATTCAGTTGTACTGTTTGATGAGATCGAGAAGGCTCATCCGGATGTATTCAATGTGTTGCTACAGGTATTGGATGACGGTCATATCACAGACTCGACAGGCCGCAAGGTGAGTTTCAAGAACTGTGTCATCATCATGACTTCAAATGCCGGTGCTCAGAGGATTGTAGAACCTAAGAAACTGGGATTTTCGGCAAAGGAGGATGAGAAACAGGACTATGCCAAGATGAAGACCGGAGTCATGGAGGAAGTCAAACGGATCTTCAAACCTGAGTTTATCAACCGTATTGATGAAATCATTGTGTTCCATTCACTGAACAAAGAGAATATGAAACAGATCGTCTCTCTACAGATCAAGGATCTGAGCAGACGTGCGAGAGAGCAGATGAATATTGAATTGACTGTACGTGATACCGTCAGAAATCACATCGTGGAAAAGGGCGCTGATAAAAAATATGGTGCCAGACCACTGAAACGAGCCATTCAAAACATGTTGGAGGACAGACTGGCCGAGGAGGTTTTGAACCACCATATCAAGGCCGGAGATTCCGTGATTGTATCAATGAGTAAGGGCGAAATTGTATTTAATATCGGTTGTCAGAAATCCGCCGATGATGTAAAATAAAACTATAAATGATAGCTTGTCAATAGGAGGACAAAAGAAATGTCAGTGGTACAGGAATTAATTCGTACAGAAAGTAATGGAACACTCAGTTTTGGCAATCATACACTTGCTGAGAAGGCAAAAAAAGAGGATTATGAATTTGCCGGTAATCTGTATAAGGTGAAGACATCAGCTGCTATGACAAAACTAGAACGTGATGGGATGTTTGTCTATGAATCAGTTCCGGGAACAAGCGTAAATGGCTTTCAGACAACAGCAGAGGGGGTTACTTTTCTGGTAGAAGGCACAGAGGATGCACAGATCACAATCGGCATGGTTGAGGATACGGAATATGAGGTATTTGTAAACGGAAACAGTGTCGGAACCATGAAAACAAATCTGGGTGGCAAGCTGAATATCAGTGCCGAATTGGCAGATGCCGGAGATGTTCGCATTGAGGCGAAAAGAAAATAAAAGGAGCAGAAATGCTCATGGCAAAAGGTAAAACAACCACTGTATTTTTCTGCGGTGAATGTGGATATGAGTCCTCAAAGTGGATGGGGCAGTGTCCCGCTTGTAAGGCATGGAATACATTTGCGGAAGAGACAGTAAAAAAGACAACGGGAACAGGGGCTGCCCGAGCAGTATCGCTCTCTGGACAGGCTCCAATTCCCTTATCATCCATTACTATGACAGAGGATGAGAGGGTACTGACGCATATTGATGAATTGGATAGAGTATTGGGAGGCGGTATTGTACCGGGCTCTCTTGTTTTGGTTGGTGGAGATCCCGGTATTGGGAAGTCCACACTTCTCTTACAGGTGTGCAGACAGTTGTCAGGAGATGCACACAAAATCCTATATATATCAGGAGAGGAATCATTAAAACAGATCAAACTCAGGGCACAGCGGATCGGAGAATTTACGGATTCGCTGCTTTTCATGTGTGAAACGAATCTGGATGTCATCTCGGAGGCCATTCGTAAGGCTCAACCTGAGATGGTGGTCATAGATTCCATCCAGACCATGTTTTCAGAGGAAATCAGTTCGGCTCCGGGTTCGGTTTCTCAAGTGAGAGAATCCACCAATATATTGATGCAGCTGGCAAAGGGTTTGGGGATTTCGGTATTTATTGTTGGTCATGTAACGAAGGAGGGTACTGTAGCAGGTCCACGGGTGTTGGAGCATATGGTAGATACAGTGCTTTATTTTGAAGGGGACAGACATGCTGCCTATCGGATCCTTCGAGGCGTAAAAAATCGATTTGGCTCAACAAATGAGATCGGTGTCTTCGAGATGCAGGAGACAGGACTTGCAGAAGTCAAGAATCCTTCGGAATTCATGTTAAACGGACGACCCGAGAATGCCTCCGGATCGATCGTAACTTGTTCAATTGAAGGGACAAGACCGATTTTGGTTGAGGTACAGGCACTGGTATGTCATACCAATTTTGGAATACCACGAAGACAGGCTACAGGAACAGATTTCAATCGTGTCAATCTGTTGATGGCAGTGCTGGAGAAGAGAATTGGATTAAAATTGGCAGACTGTGATGCTTATATCAATGTGGCCGGAGGAATGAAACTGTCAGAGCCGGCGATTGATCTGGGGATCGCACTGGCAATTGTATCGAGTTTTAAAAACAGAGCGATTGATGAGCATATGATTGCTTTTGGTGAAATCGGTTTGAGCGGTGAGGTGCGTGCCGCCAGTATGGCTGAAACCCGTGTATTGGAGGCAAAGAAGCTTGGCTTTACCACCTGTATCGTACCGGAGAGTTCTCTTTCATCATTAAAAAAAATCAAAGACCTAAAATTGATTGGAGTAAAATCAGTACAGGAAGCCATGGATTTGATATAAAAGGCAGAAAACAGACGGATTTCATTGACAGGATGACAGTGGTGTCATAAGATAATAATGTGTCTTAATCCTACAAAAAATGATTGACGAGAGTGTGAGGCTTGTATGGGAGAGCGTTCAGAACAAAAAAAAGCATATATCCTTGAGACTGCTAAAAAGGTTTTTATGGAAAAGGGATATAAAAATGTAACGATGAAGGACATCGTCGAGGCATGTGATATCAGTCGTGGCGGCTTATATCTTTACTATGACAGTACAGCTGCACTGTTTCAAGAGGTATTGCAGCAAGAGCAATCGGATACGGACACTACACTGGAACAGACGATTGAGAAGGAACCGACAGTTTCAGATATTCTAACATTGTTTTTTAAAGAACAAAAGAAAGAGATTTTAAATACACAGGATAATCTCACGGTTGCAACATATGAGTATTTCTTTGAAAATAAGTTCCCAAAGAAAGAGAATATCGCACGCAGACAATTTGAACTGGGTGTCAAGTTGTTAGCTGAGATGATCGAGGCCGGGATCTCGACCGGAGAGCTTATCTGTGACAATCCGATCGCTGCCGCTAAAAACATGATGTTTGTAATCGAAGGACTTAAGGTGGCCGGTAGAACGATCGGAGTATCAGAAAAAACTGTAGATCAGCAATTACTCTATATGATGCAGGGATTAGTTGTTGAAGAATAGATGAAAAGGATGAGGGAGAAAAATGGTAAAACGTATCTATGTTGAAAAAAAGGAACCCTTTGCTGTTAAGTCAAAGGAGTTGTGTGAGGAAATCCGAAGCTATCTGAACATTGATGGAGTCAGTCGTGTCAGAGTATTGATCCGCTATGATATTGAAAATCTGTCGGATCAGACATATGAACAGGCATGCAGTTGCGTGTTTTCTGAACCTCCTGTTGATATCCTTTATGAGGAACAGTTTGAACATAGCCAGAATGCAAGGGTTTTTTCGGTGGAATTTCTTCCGGGACAGTTTGATCAGAGAGCTGATTCGGCTGTACAGTGTGTCAAATTCCTGAACGAAGACGAAGATCCAACTATTAAAACGGCTGTTACTTATTGTCTGGAGGGTAATATTTCAGATGATGAATTTGAGAAGATCAAAAATTATTGTATCAATCCAGTAGACTCTCGTGAAACTGATCTACAGAAGCCTTCTACACTGCAGACAAGATTTGAGGAGCCTGCTGATGTTATTGTGTTTGATGGCTTTTCATCCATGCCGGACAAACAGCTGGAAGAACTTTATCGTTCTCTTGGACTGGCAATGACTTTTAAAGATTTTAAGCATATCCAGCATTACTTTGCTAAGGAAGAACACAGAGATCCAACGATGACAGAGATCCGTGTGTTAGATACGTATTGGTCAGATCACTGTCGTCATACAACCTTCTCAACCGAATTAAAGGACGTAAAATTTGACGAAGGGTACTATCAGGAGCCGATCAAAAAAACCTATGAGAATTATTTATCTGCACGTAATGAGATATTTGCAGGCAGAAGTGATAAATTTGTATGCCTGATGGATCTTGCTCTGATGGCTATGCGTAAATTAAAAAAAGAAGGAAAACTTCAGGATCTCGAGGAATCTGACGAGATTAATGCCTGCTCCATTGTTGTTCCGGTAGAGATCGAGTATGGAAAAAATGATGTCAGAACAGAGGAATGGCTGGTTAGCTTTAAAAATGAAACACACAATCATCCGACTGAGATCGAACCGTTTGGTGGTGCGGCTACCTGCTTGGGAGGTGCAATCAGAGATCCTCTTTCAGGACGTGCTTATGTGTATCAGGCAATGCGTATCACAGGAGCTGCTGATCCTACCGTTTCTGTCAGCGAGACATTGAAGGGCAAACTGTCACAGAAGAAACTGGTACGTGGTGCAGCCAGCGGATATTCGTCCTACGGCAATCAGATCGGACTGGCTACAGGCTATGTGAAGGAACTCTATCATCCGAATTATGTTGCTAAGAGAATGGAGATCGGAGCAGTCATGGGTGCAGCACCCAGACGCAATGTCATCCGAGAGAATTCTGATCCGGGTGATATCATCATCTTGCTTGGCGGGAGAACGGGACGTGACGGCTGTGGCGGAGCAACCGGTTCCTCAAAGGTACACACGACTGCTTCTATTGAAACATGTGGAGCAGAGGTTCAGAAGGGAAATGCTCCTACGGAACGTAAGATACAGCGTCTCTTCAGAAGAGAAGAGGTCAGCAGGCTGATTAAAAAGTGCAACGATTTTGGTGCCGGTGGAGTATCTGTCGCGATCGGAGAATTGGCAGACGGTCTGCAGATCAATATGGATAAAGTTCCTAAAAAATACGCAGGATTGGACGGTACGGAGTTAGCTATATCGGAATCTCAGGAGAGAATGGCAGTGGTCATTGATCCTAAGGATGTTGATACATTCCTGAACTATACTGCTGAGGAGAATCTGGAAGCAGTCAGTGTAGCTGTTGTCACGAAGGAACCAAGATTGGTTATGTCCTGGAGAGGCAAGACAATCGTCAATCTGTCCCGTGCTTTTTTGGATACAAACGGAGCACATCAGGAGACGTCAGTTGAGGTTGAAATGCCACAACAGGAAACAGCATATTTCTCTAAAAAGGTTGAGCAGACTGCCTCTGTCAAAGAGAAGTGGCTGAATACATTGCAGGATTTAAATGTATGTTCACAAAAGGGTCTTGTAGAAATGTTTGATGGATCCATAGGCTCCGGCTCTGTGTTTATGCCATATGGAGGTAAATATCAACTGACAGAGACGCAGGTCATGGCAGCGAAACTGCCGGTGTTAAAGGGAAAAACGGATACGGTTACGATGATGAGTTATGGCTTTGACCCGGAGTTATCCTCATGGAGCCCGTATCATGGAGCTGTCTATGCAGTATTGGAATCTGTGGCAAAGATTGTGGCAGCAGGTGGAGAACTCAAGAAGATACGATTTACATTTCAGGAGTACTTCCGACGTATGAGCGAGGATCCAAAACGCTGGAGTCAGCCATTTGCAGCGCTGCTCGGAGCCTACGATGCACAGATTGGCTTTGGACTTGCTTCGATCGGTGGCAAGGATTCTATGTCGGGTACCTTTGAAAATATTGATGTGCCTCCTACGTTGGTTTCCTTTGCTGTAGATGTTGCAAGACATCAGGAGTTGATCACACCGGAATTGAAACAGGCAGGAGATCAGATTGTTAAATTTGTAATCAACAAAGATAAATATGATCTGCCGGATTACACACAGGTGATGCAGTTATACAATGAAATCACCAAGCTGATACACAAACATGTGATCACAGCAGCTTATGCTCTGGATGGCAGAGGAATCATTCCGGCACTCAGCAAAATGTCATTTGGTAATCAATTAGGTGTAACGTTGGATGCATCTGTGCAGGATCTGTTTGGAAGAGAGAATGGTAATATCATTGCGGCTGTACCGGCCAAACTACTTTCTGAAATCAAAATACCATATGTATTATTAGGTGAAGTAAATGATCAAAAGACATTTGTCTACGGACAAGAAACAATTTCCATGGAAGAAGCACTGACAGCCTGGAAATCAAAATTGGAAAAGGTATTTCCAACCAAGGCATCCAAGGAGAATACGCCTGTAGAAACAAAGGTTTACAATGTTCCGGGAGAGAAGGTATATATCTGTAAAAATAAAGTGGCAAAGCCGACTGTATTTATACCGGTATTTCCGGGTACAAACTGCGAGTATGACAGTGAAGCGGCATTTAGACGAGCCGGTGCTGACGTTGTTACAAGGGTGTTTACGAATATGAGTCCACAGGATATCAGAGACTCCGTAGAGATCTACGAAAAGGCAATTCGAAAAGCTCAGATCATCATGTTTCCGGGAGGTTTTTCAGCGGGTGACGAACCGGATGGCTCAGCAAAATTCTTTGCAACAGCCTTTAGAAATGAAAAACTGAAAGAATCGGTCAATGAGCTGCTTCAGAAGCGAGATGGACTGGCACTGGGGATTTGTAACGGATTTCAGGCCTTGATTAAACTGGGATTGCTTCCAAATGGAGAGATTACCGGGCAAAATGATCAGTCCCCGACATTAACCTATAATACAATCAACAGACATATATCTAAGATGGTATACACAAAGGTGGTATCCAACCTGTCACCATGGCTGCAGGAAGCGAAGCTTGGAGAAACCTACTGCATTCCTGCCTCACACGGTGAGGGACGGTTTGTGGCAAGTGATGAATGGCTGAAGAAATTATCAGTCAACGGACAGATTGCAACACAGTATGTGGATTTTGATGGGAACGGCTCTATGGATGAAGAGTGGAACATCAATGGATCCTATCATGCAATCGAAGGTATTACCAGTCCTGATGGAAGATGCTTTGGCAAGATGGGACACGCTGAACGCCGTGGAGAAGCAGTAGCCATGAATATATACGGTAATCAGGATATGAAGATTTTTGAGTCGGGTGTGAAGTATTTTCTATAAATATGTTTAAACACAGGTGGGTTTACAGATGAAGAAAAAGATTGACTCGGATATAGTAAAACTATATGGGCTTGTTGTACTGTTGCTGACGATATGTGTCATCATATGTGGGATGCATCTGTCAGATCTGACGAGAAGCTTCCGGGAAGCATCTCTTGAAAAGATCAATGTACAGACAGAGATGGCCAGTCAGGTGCTGAGCAAGATGTTTGAGAAAAATATCGAGATTGTTGCAGCAGAGGCAACCGAAATGGAACATAAGGGTGGGCTCTCTCATACAGTGATCTGTGAAGCACTTCAGGAATGCGAACGTCAACAGAGATTTCAGGAGGTATATTTTATCAATTCCATCGGAACGGTTTATCATCCGGATGGATCCTTAACACAGGTTTCTATCGAAGAATATACCAGTAAAGTAGACGCCAATGTGGATGGTGGTGTATATCTGGATAACAGTACCATGAATGGAGATGAGAAGCACTTTTTGGCAATTGCTCCAGTCATCGCAGGCGGATTATTTAAGGGGTATTTTGTGGGTGTCGATTCAACTGCATCCATTTTAGATCACGTAACCCTCGGGTATCTGGACGACAGTGCATTTTCCTTTATCACAACAAACAGTGGAATGATCCTGTCGGCAACGGATTCGGCAAGTACGGATGGAGAGGAAAATTTTTATGAATTCCTGCTTTCGACTGCTAAGGATGAGGATGCAACAGAGGTTCTGATTGATCAGACTATGGTGAAGCAGGAAAACAGAGAGGCGGTTCAGGTATCTCTGGAGTTAGAGGATGCAGATATTTATTTGAGCTGTTATCCGATTGAGGGCACGAATGATTGGAACTATGCCTGCTGTATGTATGATTCTGCAATAGCTGCCATGGTACGTCCAATCATCATTCGTACAATATTAACCTGTTTATCTGTTATTTTGATTATGTTGGTTTTGGTAGCTGCAGTCTGGCATCATATCGGCAGTGATCAGAAACGGATGGAGGAACTTGCATATTGTGACACCTTAACCGGTGCGAGAAATATACGTTATTTTGAGATGAAGGCGAGAGAACTGTTAGAGGAGAACAGAGATATGCCCTATTCTCTGATATGCTTTGATATCCTGAATTTCCGTTATCTGAATGAGGGCTATGGGCATGAAAAGGCAGATTCCATACTGGAGGCCTTGGTGAAAGCTGCGAATGAGAGCTTCAGTTATAATGAGACCTTTGCCAGAATCAGTGCAGATCAATTTGTATGTCTTGCCATAGATGATGGTAGAGATAAGGCTCGTAAGGAATTCGTGGAGGAGAAGGTCAATCACTTTGCGAATACCATTGCCGTCAATTATCCGGTCAGAATCAAGAGTGGTATCTACATCATAATGGATTATACCGAAAAGATTTCGAGCATGATTGATAAAGCAGATCTTGCCAGAAAGACGATCACAGGTGATTCAAAGAAATTGTATGCTTATTATGAGGATACATTGATTGCCGAAACGCATAGAAGAGAATATATCGAATCCCAGATGGAAGAGGCACTCACAGCAGGCGAATTTGTACCTTATCTGCAACCAAAATGGGATATGGTAGAGGATCATGTTGCTGGAGCTGAGGCACTGGTACGCTGGATCAAACCGGACGGCACAATGATCTATCCGAATGATTTTATTCCAATCTTTGAGAAGAATGGATTTGTCGAAAAGCTGGATTTCTTTATGCTGGAGAGCATTTGTAAATATGTCAGAAGGCTATTGGACGAAAATAGAAAGGTCTATCCGATCTCAATCAACCAGTCGCGATATCTTCTACATAACAAGGCCTATGTGACAATGGTACAGGACATCCTGTTAAAATATGAGATTCCTAAGGACTATGTGGAACTGGAACTTACCGAGACAGTATTCTTCTTGGAAAGAGAGCATATGGTTAATATCATGAGTAAGTTAAAAGACATCAATGTCATGCTTTCTATCGATGATTTTGGTTCAGGCTTCTCATCATTGAATTTATTAAAGGACATTCCGTTTGATGTTCTGAAGATTGACAGAGGATTCTTAGATGAAACAGCAACCTCTAAGGAGAGTAAATGGATCCTGAGGAAGATCGTCGAGATGGCTGACGGACTTGGCGTAAAAGTGGTCTGTGAGGGAGTAGAAACAAAGGAACAGGCTGAGATGCTCAAGGAGATTGGATGTCATATTGCACAGGGCTATCTGTATGCAAAACCGATGCCGATATCAGAATTTGAACAACGTTTCAACCATAAGAAGGATTAGAGATGGATCGAAATTATCAGAAAGAACTGGATCAACTGCTGGAACAACAGCAGTCTCAAAATGAGAGAAAACGACTTTTTTTACATAGCTGCTGCGGACCTTGTAGCAGCTATGTTCTTGCATATTTAGCACAGTATTTTGAAATCACACTGTTTTACTACAATCCTAATATTTTACCAAAAGAGGAGTATGATAAGAGGCTGTCAGAACAGAAAAGACTGTTAGAGGAAGCCATAAATGCATTTGGATCCATTCGTTTGGTGGAAGGTATATATGAGCCGGAGGTGTTTCATAAAATGGCTGCCGGACTGGAACAGGAACCAGAGGGAGGAATCAGATGCTTTGCGTGTTATGAACTCCGTTTGCGGGAAACAGCCAGACTGGCTCGAGAAGGTGGGTATGATTATTTTGCAACCACCCTTTCCATCAGTCCCCATAAAAATGCCAATAAGCTCAATGAAATCGGAGAACGAATTGCCGTCGAGTACGGTATTCCTCATCTTCCTTCTGATTTTAAGAAGAGAGGCGGTTATCAGAGATCCATAGAATTATCCAAGGAATATCATTTATACAGACAGACTTACTGCGGCTGTAAAGAGCCTGTACAGATGCTCTGAATCAAGAATCCTCCGTATGTTCTGTATCCTGCTCATGCATGAGTTTTTTAGCCGCCCGATGATAGGTTGAATAATCAGTAAAGCCGCTCGCCAGGGCGGCTTTTGTGATAGGCATTCCCTGTGCGGTATAGTCCTTTACCAACAATAGTCTTTTCTGCAGAATATAGTTATGTACGGTATAGCCGGTTTCTTCTTTGAACTTGTGCATCAGGTGGTAGCGGCTCAGAAAAAAAAGCTCTGCAAGAGTATCTACTGACAAATCCTCGGATAGATGACTGTTAATATATTTCAGGATTTCTTCGGTACGTCTGTCATATTTCAATGCAGTGTGATCCTTCTCATACTGCTTTCCCAGATATATTTGATTGATATAAACCATAAATTCCATAAACAGGGCATTGCGCAGCAGTGTGATTCCAAATTCCTGGTCATTTTCAGGTGACAGTGTACGTTCTAAACTACTGATGGTGGACTGTAAGCGTTCCATCAGAACTGGATTCAGACGAATCAGATTATAACTACGTTCGCTGGCCTTCTTAAAACAGGCTGTGATGTCAGCAGACTGAGATTCATCCATCTGCGTGTCAGAAAGGGCATTCTGGTTTGAGGGGAGTTTTGAGGCATTGAGCATATAATCCTCATCTACCCAGATGACAATACGTTCATAGTAAACAGAAGGATCTATGATTGGCTTATGAATCGAATGATGATCCACCAGCAGGATATCCCAAGGCTTTAAATAGTAGGTCTTTCCTTCAATGATATAGGTCACATTTCCGGAGAGGAAAATGATAATCTTATTAAAGTCGTGAAAGTGGAAATCAAAGGTTTTATCTTTTTTATCCCGGATATGAAATAAACGGAAGTTTTGATGCAGATAGCCTGATTTTTGCATAGTAATAACCTCGTTCTCTATTTATATACTCCCTGAAAGCGTACAGCACTTTATGCAATAAATCAAGCATAATTTGCTATTTTCTATGCAAAAGATGTAGGATATAATACATTCATAAACACGAGGTGAGTCATCTGTTCAGATAAGGGAGGTAAACAAGCATGAATATTACAATGAGCAAATATCAGGGGTTAGGCAATGATTATCTGGTACTGGATCCTAATAAATGTGATATAGAGCTGACAGAAAATGCGATTAAAAGGATCTGTGACAGAAACTTTGGAGCAGGTTCTGACGGAATTCTGTATGGTCCTATTATGAAGGGAAATACAATCTGTGTGAAAATATACAATCCGGATGGTTCTGAGGCTGAAAAGTCAGGAAATGGTGTTCGGATATTTGGAAAGTACTTATTGGATCAGGGTTATGTAAAGAAAAGTCCGGTTGAGCTTTCGACACTCGGCGGCATGGTGGAGATCGAATACCTGAATGCACGAGGAACCGAGATTAAAGTGAACATGGGCAAGGTTTCATTTGCTTCGGGGAAAATACCTGTGACCGGAGACAATCGTGAAATCATCAACGAATCCATGGTATTTCATGACAGACTGTATAACACAACCTGTGTTTCTGTCGGAAATCCGCATTGCGTCATCATGATGGAAAGAGTGACAAAAGAGGATGCCATGGAGATCGGACCCTATGTGGAACATAGTCCTAACTTCCCGCAAAGAATTAACATGCAGCTGTGTCATGTGATTGACCGTCATAATATAGAAATCGAAATATATGAACGTGGGGCTGGATATACACTTGCCTCAGGAACAAGTGCATGTGCGGCTGCAGCTGCCTCCTATAAGATGGGATTGACAGATTCACAGACCTCGGTTCATATGCCTGGCGGAGTGTTGGATATCACGATTCACGAGGAGGATCATACGGTCAGTATGATAGGAAGTGTCCAGTATATCGGAGATATTTTATTAGCTGAGGATTTCCTAGATGTAAAGGCAGAATCCTGTGCGTGATGATCATAATTAAGTTTGATGAAAAATGAACAGAGGCGGTGGTCGCAAGACCCCGCCTCTACCTATTTAATCAATCTACTATTTCTGATAGCGTTTCTTCATAAATGCAGCAGCCGGACGTAGTACCGGATTGGAATCAAAACGTTTTTTGACCTGTTTTAATTCCTTGCGTATCTCGATATGCTGCGGACAGTGCTGTTCACATTTTCCACATTCCACACATTGAGATACCTGTCTCGGTTCACCACGCATAACTGAACACATGATATATTCACGTGCACCATTAAACCAGCCCTCTGCATAAGACATATTATAGCACTGAAAGGCTCCAGGAATGTCGACGCCCTTAGGACACGGCATACAATAGGCACAGCCCGTACAGGGAACCTTGGTTTTTTCATGAATTGCGGCTTTGACTGTTTCGTATAGCTTCATATCTTCCTCTGTCAGGGCATTTACCTGTACTTCAGAGGCAACACGGATATTTTCCTGAAGCATTTCCATGGAGTTCATACCAGACAGAACGACTGTTACCTCAGGTTGATCCCATAACCAACGAAATGCCCATTCTGCGGCTGAACGCTTGGGAACAGTATGATTGAATGCATCGATAGCCTTTGCCGGCAGATGGCTGACCAGCTTTCCCCCACGTAGTGGCTCCATAATGATGACAGGAAGACCTTTGTCGGCTGCTGCTTTTAAACCGGCTCGACCTGCCTGTGAATGTTCATCCAGATAGTTGTACTGAATCTGACAGAATTCCCAATCATACGCATTTAAAAGTTCAACGAATTCTGATGTACTGCCATGATAAGAAAAACCGATTCTGCGAATGCGTCCTTCTTTTTTAAGATCCTCCAGCCACTCTACGAGTCCGAGAGATTTTAAACGATTCCAGGTCTTTACATCGGTCAACATATGCATTAGATAATAGTCAATATAATCTGTCTTGAGACGCTTACATTCCTCTTCGAAAATCCTCTTTGCATCATCAAGTGTTTTGATTAGGTAATGTGGTAATTTCGAAGCAATGACCACCTGATCACGGCAATGATTCTTCGCCAGTACTGTTCCGAGAGCCTCTTCGCTCCCGGGATAAACATATGCCGTATCAAAATAGGTTACACCGTGCTCTATCGCATATAGAATTTCCTTTTCGACTTCCTCCATATCGAAGCTGGGTCCCTTTCTGGGAAATCGCATACATCCGAAGCCGAGGAGAGATAATTTGTCTTGATTTTGTAATTGTCTGTATTGCATAAACACTGCCTCTTTTCCTTAGAATATGAATCTATTTTACTATACTTTAGGAAAGATAGCGAGACATAATTAATTGGTGGATCATTACCAAAAATTTCAAAAGTAAATTCCCTATTAGGGATTTTTAGTATATGATATAATACACTGGGAGATTTGGCTAGCAAGTTGCAATTAATATAACTCATAGGAGGCATAGAAAATGGACAGAAATATCATGAAAAAAGCGATGATGGTTCTTGTTGTAATCAGTGTGATAGGATTGAGTTTCATTGGATGTGGACAGAAAAGCGATAGTCCTGATGATTCAGTAAGTACAGAAAATACGGATAAACCTGTTGTTACTAAGAAGAGTCCAAAGAAAGGGTCTGCAAAAAGTTCTTTTGAGGGTTCATTGACCTCGTTCACAACAAAGGACTTGTCCGGAAATTCAGTTGATGAAAGCATTTTTGCCGATTATGATGTCACAATGGTAAACGTGTGGGCTACCTGGTGCGGTGCATGCGTTGGGGCGATGCCGGAGCTCGAAGATCTTTATCATGAAGTTCCGAAGAACATCAATGTGATTGGTATTTGTATGGATGCAGAAGACGATATGGAAGATGCACAGACGATTATTGAAGATAGTGGTATATCATTCACGGTACTGGCAGGCAGCGAGGATATGGAGGATTCATTATTCTATTATATTACCGGTATTCCGACGACTGTTTTTCTTGACAGCAAAGGGAATTCAATTGGTGCTCCTGTAATAGGTGCACCTACCGAGGATGCGGCAGAATACTATATGGAATGTATTGAGTATGCGTTGAAGGATGTTAATTAGCTTACCGAAAGGAAATGCTTATGGCTGAGAAGAAGAAAAACAGTATCACTGCCATTTTATTGATTGTGGCAATCCTGCTCATGGTATGCGGAACTATGAGAGAGGAAGTCAAAACGATGTTTAAGAAGTCTGTCAATATATGTATGGAGTGTATAGGCATTGGTTAGAAATAGAAACTTTCGTCATTGGTTCCAGACCGCATGGTTCGCATTGACAAATGGATATGCCAAAGGCTTTATAGAAGGAAAAATCTATAAAGGAGTCAGTAAAAAGCTTTGTGTACCGGGGCTGAATTGCTATTCCTGTCCCGGTGCACTGGGTTCTTGTCCGATTGGCTCACTTCAGGCTGTAATCGACAGTAATAAGTTTCGATTTTCATGTTATGTTTTTGGTATGCTTATGGCATTCGGAACACTGTTCGGAAGATTGATTTGTGGCTGGATGTGTCCATTTGGTTTTGTTCAGGATATGCTATATAAGCTACCTCTGGGAAGTAAGAGGAAAAATCTGCCCGGTCATAAATATCTGATTTATCTAAAATATGTTGTTTTAATCATATTTGTTCTTATACTTCCGTCTGTTGTTACAAATGTAGCAGGGATGGGACGTCCATGGTTTTGTGAATATATCTGTCCAAGTGGAACGCTGCTTGGAGGAATCCCCTTAGTACTTGAAAATGTTTTTCTTAGAAAAGCTATAGGCTTCCTTTTTTGGTGGAAGGTGTTTTTGTTACTTTTGATTGTTGTTCTGTCAGTCAGGTTCTTTCGCCCGTTTTGTAAATATATATGTCCTCTTGGAGCAATCTATGGATGTTTTAACCCTATTTCATTTTATCGATTGAAAGTAGATGAGACAGCATGTGTCAAATGTGGAGCTTGCCAGAAGGCGTGCAAAATGGATATCAAGGTTTGGGAAAATGCAAACAGTATGGAATGTATTCGCTGTGGAAAATGCAAGAGTACATGCCCAAAGAATGCCATATCTTCAACGTTTGAGCAGTTAACAAAGAAGGATACGGGGAGAGCATCATGATGAAAAGAATACAAAGATATATTGCTCAGAATCGGGAATGGCTGTTAGAAACAAAGGTGTCAAGGGTAAGAGGATATACCGGCGCGTTTCAAACAACCGAAGTGTCTTAAGCTTTGCGGTTGGCACTTTGCTTTTGATGTATTTTGTGGAACCGATGATTTATCTGTTTATATAGATTGATTAGAGGTCAATATAAATATTTGGATGCTATTTGTCGATATATAATAACAGATATGTTCATGGATGAACATTGTTTTTGACATGGAGGGCATACAATGGGTATTAACGGAGTCAGTAACATTAGTGCAATAGACAGTTCGTTCCGATTCGGGGGAGCGACCAATACAAATGACAGCAGCGTAACAGCTATAGAGCGTAGAATCGAAGCCTTAGAACAGAGTATCGATGATGTAGAGAGTAATGACCAATTATCATCCGAGGAACGCAAAAAGCGTATAGAACAATATCAACAGCAGATTCAACAGCTACAGATGCAAAAGCAACAGATGATTCAAGAGCATGAGAAGGAAGCACGTGAACGTCAGCAGGCTGAGATGAAAGCTAAAATGGAAGAGCAGCAGAAACAACAGCCGAGAGATGAGGAGCATCCGGAACGTGAAGCACAAAAGATCTCTGATGATACAATGGATGCCATGACAAGTATCAGTACTGCTATGGATATGCATTCCTGTATGAGTGTTCTGCGCACAAAGATGATGAGTGAAGCAAGAGTAACAGGAGCAGAAGCAAAAATGGATGCATCCAGAGGTATGGATACTTCGGCAAAAGATGAGCAGGTTGCCGATACCAATGATGCGATCAACAATCTGACGACTAGAATTGTAAAGAATCTAAATGATACCGCTACTAATCTACAGGATGTTACAATATCAGATGCCAAACAGAAGGCGGAAACTCGAAAGAACATAAATTCCACTGTGACTAAGCAAGATGAATCAGAGAATGCGACTGATCAGGTTCCATTTGAAGAAGAAAAGCGACAGGAGAGGATTCGAATCACAGAGGACGGACGAAAACAAAATGCTACACTTCCGGAAGGATATTATCCTGTGGATGTATATAAATAATCTCTTTTTTAATGTCTTTTTTCTCAAAAGCCCAAAAACTCAAAAGTTCAAGCAAGTTAAAGAAACTCAATCTTTACATTTTGTGGAAGATTTGGTATTGAATCGTCATTTCAGCCCCCCAATACCAAAAACCAAAAGCCCAGCAAGTCAAAAGATAGCAAACTTCATTGGCGTTTCTGCCGGTATTCCAACTACAAAAGAGAAAATAACAAAGGGGAAATTGCGTCACCATGCCTGATTTGGATGTTGATTAGCAGGAAAAGAACACTTATAATGGAGGTAAGGTAAGTAGATGAAAAGTAACCAAAACTACAGAGTGCTGTTGGGGGATGATGGTTGGAGCAGGATGATCCGGCATGTCGTGAATTTTCTGGAGAAATTTCGTATCAACAGGAAGTATAAGGACAGATTGTTTGTGAAGCTGTTTCAGGATAAGAAAAATATGCTGGAACTCTACAATGCACTGAACAAAACTGCGTATACGAATGAAGAAGATTTGATTATTACGACCATAGACGATGCCGTATATATGGGGATGAAGAATGATTGTTCCTTCATTGTTAATAATCAATTGAATCTCTATGAACATCAGTCCACATTTTGTGCCAACATGCCGTTACGTGGCTTGATCTATCTGGTCAGTGTATATCAAACCTATGTAGTGACACATAACTATGATATCTACGGAACAAAACTGATCAAGCTTCCGGCACCGAGACTGATTGTATTCTATAACGGAACAGATAAAACAGAAGATCAGATTGTCCTGAAGTTATCAGATTCCTTTGATCAGGATGACAGCTGTCTGGAATGCAAGGCAGTCATGTATAACGTGAATTTTGGACACAATCAGGAGCTAATGAGAAACTGCAAGACTTTAAGCGAGTACTCCTATTTCATCGAATGTATCAGAAGATACGAAAGAACAGGATATACGATAAAGATTGCAGTAGATATGGCGACAAAAGAGTGCATAGAGAGAGGGATATTGAGTGAATTCCTTTTGAAGAATCGGAGTGAGGTGATCGATATGCTGCTAACAGAATATGATGAGAAGAAACACATGAAGATGGTGCGCGCAGATGCATACGAAGATGGAAAGATTGATGGAAAAGCCGAAGGAAAAGCTGAGGAAAAAGAATTAGGAATACAGGCTTTCATTAAGAGTTGTAATCAATTAAATATATCCAGAGAGGATGCCGTTGAGAACTTGATTAAGAATTTTTCTTTACCGTCAGATCAGGTAGAAAAATACATGCAGAGGTATTGGAACGTGAGGTGATCGATATGCTGCTAATATAATGTGATGATAAGAAAACTGTATTCATAAAATAGGTGCCACAGGAGAGAACTCCTGTGGCATTAGTTTAGCTTTGCATTATTGTAGTTTCACAATCGAGCAGTTACCATAGCAGTCAGTTGTAAAGGTTATCTTCCCATTTGTTACTATACAGGGGATATACTTCATCACATGGTTGATCTCGTCATAGATGATAGCCATCACAACATCTCCGTCTTTGACACCTTCGACAGATAAGGTCAGTGTGTCTTCCGTTCCAGATACAGTGCTATGATACTGGAGCCTGTTGAGCTTGTAACAGTATTGAACGGTAAGGTTGAAATAAGTGGTGTAACATTATTTATTTTTTCATGGTTGAAAGTTGAAAAAAAAAGTACTTTACATTATACTGTTAGGGTATCACTAAAAAAGAAGGTATTTACTGTGATATCCTAACATTTTTCTTTAAGGAAAGCGGAGATAGAAGCATGAAGAAATTATTGGATTTATTAACGATTGAACTGGAGACGGCGTTTCATCAGGCTGGCTATGATGGAAAGTATGGAAGGGTAACGATTTCCAATCGCCCGGATTTGTGTGAATTTCAATGTAATGGTGCAATGAGTGCCGTAAAGGAATATAAAAAGGCTCCGATTATGATTGCAAATGATGTGGCTGCTGTCTTGAAAGACAATCAGATATTTTTTGAAGTCACTGCAGTTAATCCGGGCTTTTTGAAT
Organism: uncultured Lachnospiraceae bacterium; assembly: GCA_964631375.1. Taxonomy (GTDB): domain Bacteria; phylum Bacillota; class Clostridia; order Lachnospirales; family Lachnospiraceae; genus JAAYYM01. The sequence continues at coordinate 53,378 of CAZVYQ010000009.1, forward strand.
TTAAAGCTTTCAGATGTATTTCTGGCAGATTATCTACAGAAGATGAATGCAGATGTACATTATGGACTGGATCTGGCGGAGCAGCCATTAACGATTATGGTGGACTTTGGGGGACCGAATGTTGCAAAGCCGCTCCATGTCGGGCATTTGCGTTCGGCAATCATTGGTGAGAGTATCAAGCGAATTTGTCGTTATATGGGACATACAGTGGTTGGTGATATTCATCTGGGTGACTGGGGCTTACAGATGGGATTGATCATCACAGAGCTTAAAAAACGTCAGCCGGACTTACCTTATTTTGATGAATCCTTTACAGGCGAGTATCCCAAGGAGGCTCCGTTTACCATATCCGAGCTGGAGGAGATCTATCCGACAGCAAGTGCCAAATCCAAAGAAGATGAAGCATATAAGGAAGAGGCAATGAACGCAACATTCATGCTGCAAAACGGTAATCGTGGATATATGGCTTTATGGAATCACATCATGACAGTTTCAAAGACTGATCTGAAGAAAAACTATAACAATCTAAATGTTGAATTTGACCTTTGGAAGGGAGAATCTGATGTTCAGAAGTATATTCCGGATATGGTAAAGCGCCTGAAGGATGAGGGATATGCACATGAAAGTGAAGGAGCTCTTGTAGTAGATGTGAAAGAAGAGACAGATACTAAGGAAATTCCTCCGTGTATGATATTAAAGTCAGATGGTGCTTCTCTCTATACCACAACAGATCTTGCAACCCTCCAGGAACGCAGACAGGATGTTGACCCCAATATGATTATTTATGTGGTGGATAAACGTCAGGATCTGCATTTTGTTCAGGTATTTCGCTGTGCGAAGAAGGTCGGCATTATCAGACAGGACGTTGACCTGAATTTCATTGGCTTTGGCACCATGAACGGCAAGGATGGAAAGCCCTTTAAGACTCGTGAGGGCGGTGTGATGCGTCTGGAAAACCTACTTGCAGATATCAACGAAGAGATGTATCACAAGATCATGGATAATCATGAGGCAGATGAGGCAGAAGCACGTGCAACGGCAAAGATTGTAGCGCTTGCTGCTGTTAAGTATGGCGATCTGTCCAATCAGGCAACGAAGGACTATGTGTTTGACATTGATAAATTTACTTCCTTTGAAGGAAATACCGGTCCATACATTTTGTATACCATTGTCAGAATCAAGTCCATATTAAATAAGTATAAGGAGATGGAGTGTACATCTGTAGATAAGACAGGCATCATCAAAGAAGCATCAGGTGCTTGTGAAAAATCGCTGATGCTATCGATTGCACAATATAATGCAGTGATTGAGAGTGCTTATGAAGAAATTGCTCCACACAAGATCTGTGCATTCATCTATGAACTTGCCAATATATTTAATCGTTTCTATCATGAGACCAAGATTTTGACAGAGGAGAATAAGGAGCAGCAGGCAAGCTGGATTGCATTGCTGCAGCTTACAATGAAGGTACTGGAGACATCAATTGATCTGCTTGGCTTTACAGCACCGGAGAGGATGTAGTCGGCTCTGTAGAAGAAGTGTTGATATGAACCAAATTTGCGGGAAGATGCTGTTGAATCATCTTCTCGTATTTTTTTATATCAATCGGTTTTGAAAGAAAATCATCAAAGCCCTCTTTTAGATAATAGTCTTTGGCACCTGAGACTGCATTTGCGGTTAATGCAATCATAACGGCGTCCTTACATACATATTTCATTTGGCGCATTTTATGCAGTGCTTCGATTCCGTCCATATCCGGCATTCTGTGGTCCAGAAAAATGATATGATAGGAATTCTTCTTAGCCATTTCCAAAAACATTTGTCCGCTTTCTGCCAGATCTACCTGGATTTGTGTCGGGTTTAACAGAGCCTTTGCGAGCATGCGATTTGTAGTGCTGTCATCCACGATTAAAATTCGGGCTTCGGGAGCCGTGAAGGTACACTGATATTTTTCCATAATGGATGAAGTATATTCATAAGAGCTGTCAAATGCACCAATCGGTGTTGAATCTTCAGCCTTTTGAGGGATATAAGCGGTAAACTTTGATCCGATCCCATACTGGCTTGAAACTTCCAGATGTCCATCCATCAACTGCAGAAGCTGGGTTGTAATGTTAATTCCCAGTCCTGTACCCTCTATGCTGTGATTTCTTGCTTCTTCGATTCGCTCAAAACTCTGTGTCAACTTGTCCATATCTTCCTGCTTGATTCCGATTCCGGTATCTTCAACAGAAATCACCAACTCTATGGTATCCTCCGATTGTTTATCATAGTCTACACGGAATGTAATAGAACCGGAAGGGGTATACTTGACTGCATTTGTCAGAAGGTTTGTTACGATCTGTTTGACACGAATCTCATCTCCGTAGAGATTCACGGGTGTAGCAGGGTTGATGTTAATTTTAAATTCCAGCCCCTTATCTTTGGCTCTCAGATAAACAGAATTGATGAGATCCAAAAGGGTTGAGGACAGTTGATATGAATTTGGCAGCAGTAACATTTTTCCGGCTTCAATCTTGGAAAAATCCAGAATGTCATTGATCAGTGACAGGAGCATATTGCCGGAGGTTTTGATGTTACGAGCGTAGGAGAGGACGTGAGGATCCTGTGCCTCTCTTAGGATCAGTTCATCCATTCCGAGAACAGTATTGATAGGATTCCTGATTTCATGTGACATATGGGCAAGAAAAGTTCCCTTTGCAGCATTGGCGTGATCTGCTTCGGCAACTGCTTCTCCAAGCAGTTCATTTTTACGAAATTCAGAGTGTCCATCAACAAAACGCAGGATAGAGATGGCAATGCAGATCAACTGTAGGATAAACAGGTTTAAAGGACCGCTTGCACCAAAACTGTAGTGAAACCGATACATTGAATAAAGGGTCAACACGGTTACAAGAATGATATTACATGCAGAGTATGGTGGTGCGATGTACAGAGCACCACAGGCAGTAATGATTCCAATGATCCACAGAAGGAAGCTGAGATTGCGATTCTCGATGGCAGAAAAATTCATCATAACCAAACCCCAGTAAGGCAAAATCAATACTGCAATATAAGTTAAACTCTCTAATATACGCCAATGAACTTTTGTACTTTGTCTCAAAATGCTCATAGAAAGAAGTAGAAGAAGAGCCAGACTACCGATAGGAACATACATCATAATCAGATGTACCTTGGGAATGTATTCTAAGGAATGAAAGATGAAACCTCGAATCAGATTGTATATAGCAAAAGAGGCGAGAATACCACAACACCACATGGCGATCTTCATCTGATGTGGCAGAATGGATTTGCGAAATTTTAGATAGGACGGGAATGCCTGTTCATGTCGCTGTGATATTGACTGCATACGATCGCCTCTGTTTCTGTCCGGACATTGATTGAATATAAGCTCATGATATCTATAATTACTATTGTAGTCGTGTGCAGTGGATTTGTAAATAAGCATATATTCATTTATCGGTATGGACTTCAATATTCATATTTAGATGCTTTTCTGTCTTTTCTGACGTATTTGAGCAAGAAATGACATTGACAAATGGTAAGAAAATCATTAAACTCAATAAATATTTATATTCCATTAAAAAGTTTTAGGGAGGACTACACATGGAACCTGTTATTACACTCAATGATGTATCAAAGGAATTCAAGGTATTAAAGAGTAAGGAAGGTATCAAGGGAAGTATTCAGAATCTTTTCTCAAGAGATTATAAAATTGTAAAGGCGGTTAATCATGTCTCTATGTCGATCAATCAGGGAGAGATTGTAGGTTATCTGGGGCCAAACGGAGCAGGGAAGAGTACAACAATCAAGATGATGTCCGGTGTGTTGATTCCATCCTCAGGAGAGATTAGGGTCAACGGATTGATCCCATATAAGAACAGAAGAGAAAATGCAGAACAGATTGGTGTCGTTTTCGGACAGCGTTCTCAGTTGTGGTGGTCGCTTCCGCTGATCGAGTCTTTCAAATTGTTGCGGGATATTTATCAGATTCCACAAAAGGAGTATGAGGATACGCTTGCCTTTTATGAAACGATTGTAGATATTAAGGATCTGTACACAAAGCCGGTCAGACAGATGTCTTTGGGACAAAGGACATTAAGTGATATTTTGGCTGCCTTTTTACATAATCCGCCTGTTGTTTATCTGGACGAGCCTACAATTGGTCTGGATGTCTCCATGAAGAGCAAGATCAGAGATCTGATCAAGGCACTGAATCAAAAAAAGAATACGACGGTTATTTTAACAACACATGATATGGGAGATGTAGATGCGTTATGCAGACGTATTGTCATCATTGATAAGGGTACAATGCTGTATGACAACAGTATTGAAAATCTAAGAAGCTTTTTCGGAGCATATCGTACCATGAAGCTGCGTTTTACTAAGAACGCTTCTGAACTGACCAAGGAATATCTTGATGGACAGGCAGAGGAGATTGCAAAGGATCTGGCTGTGAAGTATCCAGATGCGAAGTCCATTGCAGTCACTGCTGAGGAAGACTGGATTGACATTTTGTTAAACGAGGATGAGATTCCTTTGATGAAGGTAATGAATCACATTCAGGAACAGAAAAAGATTTATGATGTTCAGTTGCAGGAAATCTCAACCGAAAGTGTTATCAAAAAAATATACGAAGGGAAGATGTAACCATGACGAAGACATTAAGACGCTATTTTGCACTGACCAGGATCGGAATCATGGAAGAGTTGCAGTTTCGCCTTGGAACCTTTGTTATCTTCTTAGGGAATCTGATTTATTTGGTCATTATTTATTTTTTATGGAAGGCAATCTATGCTTCCTCTCCGACTGACATTGTAAACGGAATGTCCTTTTATGATACGATGATCTATCTGGTGTTGGCTTCTGCACTCTTTTCTGCTATGGAAATGTTTGTGACCTGGTGGATGGGCAGGAGTGTTCAGACTGGAAAAATTGTTTTGGATATCTTGAAACCGATGCCATATAACCGGTATATTTTCTTTTCCTTCACAGGAAATACGATTGTATCCATGTGTCTGACATTATTTCCGACATTGATTATCGTGTATTTTGTGACACATGGAGGCTTTGCATTGTCATGGAATCTATTGTTTTTTGTGATTGCTGTAATATTCGGAACAATTATCAACTTTGATATTAATTTTATCGTTGGAACCATCTGTTTCTATACGGAGTCCGTCTGGGGGATCAACATCATGAAGGAGGTCGTTGTCATGCTATTGTCAGGAGCGACCATTCCACTTGCCTTTTTCCCGGAGGCAGCACAGCGTATCATTTATAAACTGCCTTTTCAGGCAATTTATAATACACCATTGACGCTATTGCTTCACAATGACATGATGCTAAGTGAGAGAATATTTTTGGTGATAGAGCAGTTAATGTGGGTAATCGCCATGGGAATTATTGCGAAGCTGTTCTTTAAGGTGTCGATTCGTCACATAACAGTGAATGGGGGTTGATGAGATGAAGAAAAGAGGTATACGATTTTATGCTTCCATCTATAAAAAGATTGTCGCACAGGATTTTAAGAGTAAAATGAGTTATCGTGCAGATTTTATCATTTCAACGCTTGGAATGATCATGACCAATATCTCGGGATTCATTGCTTTTTATATTATGTTCAGTAGTTTTCAGACCATTAATGGTTGGAATTATCATGAGATGCTGTTCCTATATGGCTTTTCATTGATTGCACTGACACCGATGCAGTGCTTGTTCGATAACAACTGGAATCTTCGCTTTGCAGTCTTTGAAGGAGATTTTATTAAGTATTGTTTCAGACCGATTAATATTTTCTTCTATTACATATCAGAGGTGTTTGATGTGAAGGGACTTGGTCAGCTGCTGATGGGTGGGGTGACATTGGTCTATGCATGGGGCAAACTGGATTTACCGTTTACCTTTGGAACATTTTTATTGTTGATCGTTGCACTGATTTCGGCATCACTTTTTATGATTGCCATTATGAATGCAGCAGCTGCAACCTGCTTTTGGATTGTACATAACGGATATGTGATGGTAACCATGTTTAAGTTTACAAACTATGCAAAATATCCTGCCAGCATCTACAGTGGTATTTTTAAGTTTGTTTTTACCTTCCTCATTCCTATTGCATTTGTTGCATATTATCCCAGTTTAATATTTCTGCGTCCGACAGCAGTGCCGGTGCTTACCTATTTGTCTCCAGTGCTGGGAATCGTATTCTTTTGGCTCAGTTATAAGCTATGGATGAGGGGAGCAACGACTTATTCAGGAACAGGAAGTTGATATGAAAAAATCGTTTTTTTGCTTAAGTAAAATAGTATTGTTTGTTGTTCTGCTGTCTTTGATGACGTGTGGGTGCAAGACGTTGGAGTCATCACAAAAAGCAGAGGAAAGTAATGCAGCCCAGATAGAGAGTACTGCAGAACTCACAGATGTGGTGGCGGTTGACGATCAAGGGCATTTCACATGTGATTATCAGGGACAGACAAGGAAGTTCCTGCTTTATCTACCGCAAGAAAGTAGTGAAAGTATTCCGCTGATTGTCATGCTGCATGGTTATGCGGATGATGCTGATGCATTTGCACAGAAAACAGCAATGCATGAAACTGCCGGAGAATATGGCTATGCAGTAGTTTATCCGCAGGGGATTCAAGATCCAGGGGATAAAACAAGTGGTGCAGGATGGAACTCCGGACTGAAATCAACTGGAAATGATGATACCGGTTTTCTTGTTGCGCTGGTTCGTTATCTGCAGGAGAATGACGGTGTTGACAATAAGGCAGTGTTTGCAGCGGGCTTCAGCAATGGAGCCTTTATGACGTACAGACTTGCCTGTGAAGCATCGGATACATTTCGTGCTATTGCAAGTGTTGCCGGGTTTATGACAGAGGGAGCATGGGCAGAACGCGAAGAAACAGCCTCAATTGGGATCTTACAGATCAACGGAACCAAGGATGATGTTGTTCCGATGGAGGCATCAAAGTATACCAACACCAATGCTAAGGTTCCGAGAATTGAAGAGGCTATCCGTTATTGGAAGGATGCCAATGGACTGCATGATTATCTTGAGAAGAAGCTATCTAATCAGGCAACGGCTTACTGTTATTCAGATCCTGCAGTTTCCAATCTTGTATGGCACATTGTGATACAGGACGGAAGACATTCGTGGCCACAGGAGCAGTTCTCAGGCATTGATACAAACAATATGATTTTGGAGTTTTTTGAACATCATAGAGATTGATAGACAGTATATATTGTTATATAAGATAATTATGATGACACACAGGATGGAGTGATTAATTTGATATCTGCCAGAAATGCCGCAATACTGAACAGACTGCCACGACCCATTGGTTTATTCTTGTCACGCAGTTTGTTGAAGGGTTATTTAAGAAAGTATGCAGATTTACATATTGAAGGAACTGAATATTTAGAACAAATTACGTCTCCCTGCATCTTTGTATGTAATCATTTGAGCAATTCAGATGCAGTTGTATTGGATCAGGTGTTAAAAAAAATCAAGCCTACTTTTGTGGCAGGTGTTAAGCTATCGAAAAACGCGGTGACCAATATGGGAATCCATGCAGTGAAAACAACAAATATTGAACCCAATACCGCAGACAAGGACGGGCTCAGAAGGATCATCGATTTGATTAAGCAGGGGGAGAGCATTCTGATTTTCCCCGAAGGAACCAGAAGCAGAACCGGAAGTCTGATTGAAGCAAAAAGAGGCATTCTTCTGATTGCAAGAAAGACCGGTGTGCCGATTGTGCCAATTGGTATGAGCGGTACAGAGAAACTGCTTCCGATCGATCCCGATGGAGAGATGAGTGCAGAGACCTTTCATCATGCCAAGGTAGAGGTTCGAATCGGAGAGCAGTTTGAACTTCCTAAATTACAGGAGGGACAGAGTAGAAAAGAGTATGATACGACGGCCATTAATCTGATCATGCAACAGATTGCACGTTTGCTTCCGCTGCAATATCGCGGTGTATATAATGAAACACTCAATGATATTTAATTCTTATCTTGCAATAGTTTTACATACCACTTCATGGAATCATTTAGATCAGCTTCCACAAATCCCGTTAATTTAGTACAATCAGGAACAAAGGAAGCAGAAGACTCATCTCTGTTAGAAATGTTCCACATGATATAGCTAACCTGATATTGTTCCATCAGGTCAATCCAGAGTCCTGCCTGTTCTTCGTTACCGGCTCCGTTTCCGGAGGCATCACAGATACCGAATTCGCTGACAAAGAGAGGAAGCTTAGCTTCTGCAGCTGCTTTAAATTTGTTACGCAGCTCTTCACGATGTGTATCGGCATAGAAGTGAAGTACATACATCAGGTTAGTGTAGCCTGTCAGCGGATCTGCCATAGCCTCATCCACATTTTGTGACCAGATTGGAGTGCCTACCAGAATGACTGCATTGTCATCAATTGCCCGAATGACAGGGATGACTTGATTTGCGTAATCCTTTACATCCTGCCATGTACAGTCTACATTCGGTTCGTTGCAGATCTCATAGAAGACATTGCCATAAGCATGGTACTTCTCTGCCATTTCCTTGAAGAAGGGAATACTCTGATCCATGTAGGTTAATGGATTTGAGTCATGCAGGATATGCCAGTCGATAATCACATATAGACCAAGCTCGGTTGCTGCTCTGACGCCACGATCAATCACTTCTTTCAATTTTTCTTTATTAGCATCATCACCGATGCAGTATCCATTTTCTTCGTCTGTATACATTGCGAGACGTACAATATCAACCTTCCATTCTTCCTTCATAAATTCAAAGAATTCACGGTTTACGTACTCAGGATACCAAGAGAGTCCGTGGGTAGAGAGCCCGCGCAGTTGAACCACTTCACCGTTATAATCAACCAACTGACCTTTTTGATTGACTGAAAGAGCCCCATGTTTTTCGTATTTTGTTTTCATAATACCTCATTTCTGCGTAAAAACTGCGTTAGTTTTTTATATAATCTTAGTTATTAATTTATCATAGAATCAATCAATTGCCAATTAAGAAATATCATAAGGATATAAAAGATTGGATTATAAGCCAATAATCGTTATAATGGAATTATATACGAAGCAGTCATGATATAGGGGGAGGAACAGTACATGATACAGGTCAATGATCTTTATTTCAGTTATGGAAAGAAACCATTTATTGAAAATCTGCAGTTCGAAGTCAGAGAAGGAGAAATTTTTGGGTTTTTGGGACCAAGCGGAGCAGGAAAAAGTACCTTACAGAAGATACTGATTGGTATGCTGCCTGCCTATCGTGGAAGTGTAACCGTTATGGGAACAGAGGTACGCACCGCGGATCACAGATATTATGAACGAATCGGAATTGATTTTGAATTTCCAAGTCTCTATGAGAAGCTGACTGCTATGGAGAATCTGAGATTTTTCGCATCCTTATATCAAAATGTTGATACAGATCTGATGAGGTTGTTGGAGAATGTTGGTTTACATAATGATGCGGATAAAAAAGTGAGCGATTTCTCTAAGGGAATGAAAAGCCGATTGAATTTTGTAAAGGCTCTGATTCATAAACCAAGACTGCTATTTTTGGATGAGCCAACGAGTGGTTTGGACCCGTCTAACAGTCGTATGATGAAGGATATGATCCTGGAACAAAAGAGAGAAGGAACCACAATTATCCTCACAACTCATAACATGCAGGATGCACAGGAACTGTGCGACAGAGTTGCTTTTATAGTAGATGGTTCGGTAAAAGCCTTGGATACACCACATAATCTGATTATGCAAAGAGGTGCAGGTACTCTGGAATACACTTACCTGAAGGATGGTGCAGAGTGTACCGGTGAGTGCGCCTTGAGACAGACCGGTGAAGATGGTATTTTAATAAGCTTGATGCAAGGAGGAGATCTTCTGACTGTTCATTCCAAGGAACCGAATCTGGGAGACATATTCATGGAAGTGACAGGCAGAAAGCTTGCATAGGAGGCAGCGATGAGACTTTTACATTTGATTAAAGGAGATTTTTCTTTTCAGCGAAAGTATGGAATATGGCTTGTCTATCTTGTGTTCTCAATAGTTTACATAACCACACTTCGCTTGTTGCCTGTAAGTGCGTCACAGATTGCAGGATCTATTATGGTATACACTGATCCGGCAGCAATGGGATTGTTTTTTATGGGTGCGATCGTGCTTTTGGAGAAAAGTCAGCGGGTGAACTGTTCTCTTGCTGTTTCACCGATCACAGTTGACGAATATATCATCAGCAAGGTGTTAACCTTGATGGCAACAGGAACAATTGTCGGTGTTCTCATTTTATTATTGGGTGGTGTGAGAAGTACAGTCTGGACTATACCGGGGATTGCTCTTGGTTCTGTATTATTCTCCTTATGTGGTGTATTTGTGGCATCCAAGGTATCCAGTTTGAATTTCTTTGCCATTATCACAGTTCCGTTTGAAATTGTGATCACTGTACCGGCAGTTTTGTATCTGTTCGGATATTTTCAATCAGACTGGCTGATCCTTCATCCCGGAATTGCTGCGATTCGACTGATCATTGGGATGGACCAAATGAATGCTTTGTGTCTGTTATCAATGGTCATTTGGGATGTGCTTGTATACATTCCATGCAGAGGGGCAGTCATTACATATTTCAGAAAACTGGGAGGGGGTACTCTATGAGCGGCTATATCAGGATTATTTTGCAAGCATTCAGAGAGTTTATAAAAGAAATCTGGCAGGATGTCATGTTTGCTGCATTGCTGTTTGTTCCGCTGTTGATGTGTCTGCTGTTTCGTTTTGGCATTCCTCTGTTAGAACGGGAATTATGTGAGATGCAGCACGTTGGGACAATGATTACACCATATTATTTTTGCTTTGATCTGTGTATCATTATGATGACTCCAATCATGTTTTCCTTTGCAGGGGTTATGGTGATACTGGGTGAGCTGGATAATGGATTGGCAAGGTATCTCATGGTAACTCCGCTTGGTAAAAAGGGATATTTATGGTCAAGGATCGGGATGCTGTCAGTGATTGCTATGGTTTATGCCGACATATCAATCCTTGTGTTCAGACTGTCAGACCTCTCGGTATGGAATATACTATATTGCGGCGTGATTTCAGCAATGACAGGAGCGTTAATCTCGTTTTTTGTGGTGTCATTGGCACATAATAAGGTAGAGGGTATGGCATTGACAAAATTCAGTGCATTCTTTGTTCTCGGAATACCAATTGCAGTATTTATTAAAATACCATATAAGTATATTGGCTTCTTTTTGCCATCCTTTTGGACCACAGAGTTTTGTATTCGTGGACAGATTGTGGATGCGGTTATGGGATTGGTCGTTGGAGGAATTCTGCTTTATATCAGTTTCAGAAGATTTGCAGGAAGGATTTCATAGGGAGGAACACAATGACTCAATTGTATTACATTGAGGATGATGAAAATATAGCTGCAGATGTAAAGACCTATCTGGAACAAAGGGGGTATCAGGTTACTGCGCTTTCCACACTCAAAGCAGCAAAAAAAGCAATGGAACAGAAGATTCCGGATTTGGCTCTGATTGATTGGAATATGCCGGATGGCAAAGGTGATACATTATGCCGCTGGATGAAATCAAAATGGAAAGACATACCTGTTATTTTTCTGACAGTCAGAAATGACACCAGAGATATTGTTGCTGGCTTTGACAATGGAGCAGATGATTATATTGTAAAGCCGTTTGAACTTGAGGTTCTGCACTCACGTATTATGGCATTGCTGCGTCGAACCGGAAAGGTGTCGGAACAATATCTTACCTGTGGAGAGATTGCAATTGACCAAAACCGAATGCTCGTATTGTGCCATAAGCAAGAGGTAAGTGTGAGTCAGGCAGAATATCAGTTGCTGTTACTTTTATTGCAGAATAAAGGAAAAACAATCACTCGCGAAAAGTTATTAGAGCATATATGGGACAATAACGGTAATTTCGTAAATGATAATACGCTGACAGTCACGATGAAGCGATTAAGAGAAAAGCTTGGTCAACCAGCATGTCTGAAGACCATTCGGAGTTTTGGTTATCGTATGGAGGAAAATGAATGATATGGAGAAAAAATCGTAGAATTCAGAATCGCATTGACCAATTAACCACTTATCTTGAACACATTAATAACGGACATGAAGGCCTGTTGGTTGATTTCTCCGACGATGAATTTTCCGCATTACAGGATGAATTATATAAGACGATTACCACTCTGTATCAGACAAGAGAAGAGGCAGTCAAAGCCAAAGAAAACTATGCAGATAACTTGGCCAATATAGCCCACCAATTAAAAACACCGATTACAGCTGTTTCACTCTCTACACAAATGTTGAAAGAACAGGTTTCTTCTCCATACATAGAACAAATACAGAAACAGTTACAAAGACTTACACATTTAGAAGAAGCTTTACTAATTTTGGCTCGTATCGATGCCGGAACATTAGAAATAAAACCAGCTGTAACGGACTTGTTTACATTGCTTACATTAGCCGCTGATAACCTGCAGCAATTGTTACATCAGACGGATGTTCAAATGGATATACCGGAGGGTGGAACGGTTGAATTGTCTATCGACATGGATTGGACCATGGAAGCAATTATGAACATTATGAAAAACTGTATGGAGCATTCACCGAAAGGTGGTAGTGTGCACTGCTCTTATGAACAGAATCCTCTTTATACGCAAATACAGATATGGGACGAAGGTGAGGGCTTTGCAAAGGAGGATTTATTTCATGTCTTTGAACGCTTCTATCGTGGGAAAAATGCGACAGAGGGTGGAATAGGAATTGGACTCGCATTATCAAAAGCAATTGTGGAAATGCAAAACGGAGTCATCCGTGTGTTCAACCGTAATGAAGGCGGAGCATGTTTTGAAATACGGTTTTACTGTCACTGAGATGTCACTTTTCTTTGCTATGATATGACTGAACAAACATTAAGAATGGGTATCATAGGAGGTGCTGTATGGAACTGCTTACATGTAAAGGAGTTGAAAAGGTATACGGAAAAGGTGATAATCAAATCACTGCATTGGCCGGAATCGATTTATCCATTGAACAGGGTGAATTTGTAGCGGTTATGGGAGCGTCGGGCTCCGGAAAGTCAACTCTTCTGCATATCATAGGAAGTGTAGATAAACCGACAAAAGGAACCGTGACAATTGATGGTGTTGAGGTTGGTTCGCTTGATGCGACAGATGCGGCGGTATTCAGAAGAAGAAAGGTAGGGCTGGTGTACCAGTTTTACAACCTGATTCCGACCTTGACGGTGGAAAAGAATATACTGATGCCGTTACTGCTGGATAAGAGAAAGCCAAATCAGGAGTATTTTGATACCATTGTAAATACTTTGGGAATCAAGGATAAATTAAAGGCATTACCACATCAGTTATCGGGTGGTCAGCAGCAGCGTACCGCGATTGCCAGGGCATTGATTTATCGTCCTGCCATCTTACTCGCGGATGAGCCGACCGGTAATCTGGATCAGAAAAATTCAAAGGAAATCATCGACCTTTTGAAGCTGTCCAACCGTAATCTGAAACAAACCATTTTATTGATTACGCATGATGAGAGAATTGCCTTGGAAGCAGACCGTATTATAACCATAGAAGACGGTAAGATCATCAGTGATCGGAAGCGGGGGTGAGGATGATGTGGAAGGATTACTCCCAAACCTATATCAAATATAATCGTGCTTCCAGCATTTCTATTATGGCGGCCGCACTGATTGCTTCTCTATTTCTTTCTTTGTTATGCTCCTTAGCCTATAATACATGGACCTACGATATTATCAGGATCCAACACGAAGAAGGCGACTGGCAGGGGAGAGTTGCAGGTGAACTGCAGGAAAGTGACTTAGCGCTCATACAGAATGACGCAAGTGTAGAAAAAGCAGTCGTTAATGAAACGCTTTCTGATGAACAGGAAACAGTTGTAGATGTCTACTTTCATAATCCACGAACGATTTATCAGGATATGCCGAGGATATTGGAGCAGCTTGGAATGGAGGAGAATGAGAACACCTATCATTCTTTCCTTTTGTCCAGATATTTTATTCATGATCCAAATGATAGTACACCGCCACTTCTGCTGGCATTTTATCTGGCAATCCTAATTGCGATGTCGTTTTCGCTGATTTTGATTATTCGAAATGCCTTTGAATTATCTATGAATGCGAGAGTGCATCAGTTTGGGATATTTTCAAGTATTGGTGCGACGCCGAAACAAATCAAGACATGTCTTTTACAGGAAGCGGTTATGCTTAGCGGTGTTCCTATCCTGGTTGGCAGTGTGTTGGGAGTCTTACTGAGTTTGTTGATATTGGAAGTTGTGAATGTCTATGCAGGAAAGCTTCCGGGTAGGATAGAAGCAACCTTTGCATATCATCCGCTGGTATTTCTGATTACTTTATTGTCAGCTGCCGTTACTGTCCTTATTTCTGCATGGATACCGGCAAAGAAACTGAGCAGAATGACACCGCTTGAGGCAATTCGTAATGCCGGAGAGTTCCATCTAAAAAGAAGAAAGCACCCCAGTATCTTATCGCTGATTTTTGGCTTTGAGGGTGAATTGGCGCAAAATGCACTAAAGGCACAGAAGAAGTCCTTGCGTATTTCATCTGTATCATTGTTGTTATCTTTTTTGGGCTTTTCCGTAATGCTTTGCTTTGTGACATTATCGGATATCAGTACCAGATATACTTATTTCGATCGGTATCAGGATGCATGGGATATCATGGTGACGGTTAAGGAGACAGATATCAGTGATTTTGAGAAGACAAAGCAAATCAATGATGTTGACGGGATAGGTGAAGTGACAGTATATCAAAAGGCAGATGAGAGAATCTTTCTTGCAACAGAGGAGCAGAGTGAAGAATTAGCAGTAATCGGAGGATTGGAAGCAGTTGCAGGATTGACTGAAATTGATCAGGCAGTAGCGACAAAAACATCAGATACAACAGAAGCCGGATTTTGGGTTAACACACAAACCATTATCATGGATGACGAAAGCTTTCTGGACTATTGCGCTGAACTTGGTGCTCCGGAGAAACTGGATGGTGTAGTGGTAATCAATCAGATCTGGGACAGTGTAAACAGCAGTTTCCGTAACAGATTATATGTTCCATTTATCAAGGAAAACCAAGATTCTATAACTATATACGCAAATGCAGACGATGAGCAGTCTGTGGAAGTGCCTGTTCTTGCATACACAGAGCGGACACCGGTATTGCGTGAGGAATATGATGACTACGAATTGATACAGTTCGTTCCTGTGTCTTTGTGGGAAAATGTGATGGCATCATTAGGCGGAACAGAGGCGGATACCTATATTCGAATATTCTCAGAGAAGACACCAACGCTTGAGAACTTGAATGATTTAGAGGCAAGGGTTATCGGGCAGTTTGAAATTAGTAATCGAATAGAGAGCGAGAACAGAATACAAGAGAAGCTTGCAAATGATGAAATTATAAAAGGCTCAAAGGTTCTTCTGGGAGGATTTTGTACGCTGCTTGCCATCATTGGATTGGCGAATATATTCTCGCACACACTGGGATTTATCCGACAGAGAAAGCGTGAGTTTGCACAATACATGTCTATTGGACTGACACCGGCACAGATGAAGAAAATGTTTCGAATCGAAGCAGTTGTGATTGCTGGGAAACCGCTCTTGATTACATTGGTTCTGACTGTATTGATTGTACATTTCATGATGGCAGCCAGTTTTCTTGATCCAATGGTATTCTGGGTGGAGGCACCGGTAGTGCCAATACTCATATTTGCAACAACTATGATTGGATTTGTGACATTGGCATACTATATTGGTGAGAAAAGAATACTTGAGTGTGACTTAAACGAAACATTACGAAATGATGTAAACTAATCAAGGGAGAGTTCTCACGAAGTGAGATGCCCTTGATTACAGAGTAGTTCTTATTATGATATTTAACATAGAAATGTTGTAAAAAAATATATACAGTTCATTTTATTGGATGGATAATGAACGTGATTATTTGTGCAAATGGGGTGGGTACCAAGTTGGAAAAATATCGTTAAAAGCGCAAACGGTTATATTCAATAAGATTGATATCTAATTAAGTGGAGAAGAAAGGTCGTAAAACAGATGAAAGATATCTTAGTGAAATCTTTCATTTTGCAAAAGATTATTTCGGAGAGTATCGTAGCTTCTCAGATTACTACAGAATCGAAGTTAAACAGTAAAATGGAGAATCATATTATGAGTGATATTCTTGAGTTTTCAAGCAGAAAAGATTTTAGGAAGTGGCTATGTGAGAATTGTATGTCGGAAGCAGGCTTTTGGTTGTTGTTCGGAAAATCGGGTGGACCAAAAACAATCAAGGCAAGAGAGGCCTTAGAAGAGGCTCTTTGTTTTGGTTGGATTGATGGTCAAATGGAAAGTATTAACGATAAAACTTACAAAAAGTATTTCTCGCTACGAAGGACTAACAGTAAATGGTCTGAGAAAAATAAAGCATTGGCTAGACAACTGGAAGAACAAGGATTGATGACCGACTATGGCAGAAAGAAAATCGAGGAAGCGAAACAAAATGGTCAATGGGATATACCAAAAGCTCCTGCGATTACAGAAGAACAGATTGCCCTTGTTGCTACTGTATTAAGGGATAATGAGCCTGCATATACCAATTTCCTAAATATGTCCTTATCTGTCAGAAAGACATATACGCGAGCATACTTTGATGCGAAAACAGACACCGGGAGAGAAAAACGAAAACTATGGATGGTAGAACGGCTCAATATGAATTTGAAGCCAATGTAAATGCAAAGGTTGCAAGTCACATATGAAAAGCTGGGAGATTGAAATGGCAGATATGTTATTTTAGAAAAATGAATGGGCACAGGAGCATTTCATATGAATAAGGACATTTTTGTTTTATGGATACTTAGTATTTCACTTTCCTTGTGCGCATGTGGCGGAAAAACAAACGGTGTAGTTATCAATTATGGCGAATCTGAAATCTATTCAGATGATGAGATAAATTTAGCAGTTGAGGTTGTTAAAGCACAGTTTGAGGAGTTTGAGGGTTGCGAATTACATACTCTCAGTTATGCCGGGGACAGTGCATGTAAAGCTTATCTTGCATATTGTTGCGATCTTGATGAGAATAAGGATTTTGTTGAGTGTATTGTTTTTAATTCATCATTTCATTCACCTAAAAATGGCGGTGGTGCTTGGGAAGCAGATTATGAATACACTTGGTCATGGTATCTTGCAAGAGAGAAAAACGGTAGTTGGACGTTGCTTACATTTGGATATTAGTTTTGGAGGATAATTGACATGCAGATAATCAAAGGAAATAGAGATTATATAGAAGAGTGTGTGGAAGCTTTACAAGCATCTGAATTGGGAAAATACTATTTTTCAAGAGAGGGAAGTGCCAGGGAGGCCGTAGAAGAAGGATTAGTTGCCGAAACGCTATATATTGCAGTAGAGCAAGATGAGTTTAAGGGATTTTTCTATTATATTCCAAACGGCGCATTTCATGGGTTTCCATATCTTCATTTAATTGTGACAAAGGCAACAGAGCGAGGAAGCGGTGTCGGAACACAGATGCTTCACTATCTGGAAAGCATTGTAAACAGTCCGAAACTATTTCTGGTAGTGGCTGATTTCAACCCCAAGGGAAAAGAGTTTTATGTAAAAAACGGTTATATCCAAGTCGGTAGAATCGAAAGTCTTTACCGTGAGGAAATAACAGAGAACCTTATGATGAAATTTCTATAAGAGAAAGGTGGTATTATGGGTAAAAGTATTTTTCCAATTTTGGAAACAGAGAGACTTATATTACGAGAAATTGTTACAGAGGATGCAGAGTCAATATTTCATTATCTTTCAGATGCGGATGTTAATTAATACTTAGAAGACAGTACAGACAGCGTAGAAGAAGCGGAGGGCTATGTATCATGGTGTAATGATACATACAAAAAT
>CAZVYQ010000010.1:0-67793 GCA_964631375.1 uncultured Lachnospiraceae bacterium
AACGATTCCTAATTTCATGAAATGATTTCCTCCTAAAGCCCTGATATCAGACAGCTTCTAAATGTTTTTATTTCTTCAGTAGATTTATCACCAGTCGTATTCCGTATTTAACATAGTTTACAAAGATGCCCGGGTGAGTAATGCATTGTCCCATTTTCTTCAAAATATAAGAAGGGCGCAAGTAAAATGACAGCAGCATATTCTTTCGTAACTTCTCAAGTTCTGATAATGACAGATACTTTGTTCCTGTCATACTGGAATGGAAGAAATCACTTCCCAGAATATTGTCTGCAATCAGATTGTTCTCCTTGGCAGTATCATAAAGAGGTGTCCCATAGAACGGAAGTGCCAGCTTCACCTCTAAGAAATCAGGATCAGCCTTCATGATTAATTTCTTGGTCTCCAGAATATGTTCCTTTTTCTCCTCAGGAAAACCAATGACAAAAAATCCCCAGAAAGGAATACCAACCTCATGACACCATCTGGCTGCCTGTAGATTCTCCTCCACCGTAGTTCCCTTACGAATCGAATCCAGTATCTCCTGTGAACCTGATTCAAATCCAAAAGCCACCATAAAACAGCCGGCTTCCTTCATAAGCTCCAGTGTTTCCTTCACAAGTGGACGCACACGTGAGTTCGCTGTAAAGTGAATCTTGCCATGTAATGGAGAATGAATGATCAGTTCACACATTTCCTTAACCCATTTTGCATTGATGGTAAACGTATCCGCCTTAAAGAAAAAGTCTCTGATACCATGCTTTTCATAACATTCAGTCAACTCGTCCATAACATTCTGTGGACTTCTAAAGCGTACACACTTACCCGAGATCTGCGGTGTCAAGCAGAAGGTACAGTTGGATGGGCAGCCACGTGCTGTCTGGATCGTAGCCATTGGCGCATCGGTATCCGGTCTGGTATACAGTGCATTGTTCATCAGATGACGTGCAGGGAACGGCATCTGATCGAGATCCTGTCCCCATGTGTGAAAGGCGGTCTGCTGCAGCCTACCCTCTTCGTCCTTATACAGAATACTTAGGATATCCTTGACAGCTCCCTGATGACGCAAAGCATAATCGGCAACCTCTCCAATTGCAAAGTCCACCTCTCCGCCAATCATATAGTCAACACAGCTAAGATCCAACAGGTCAAGCATGGCCTGTTCCGGTGCATAGAAGATCGCACCCTTTAAGACAACGACAGGATGATACTTCTCCTTGAGTGTTGCCACTAGCTTGATATCCTCAAATATCGTGGTATTGGTGACACTGATCATAATGAGATCCGGCCTGAAGGTCTCCATATCGTGATACAGATCCTCTAACGTATCCTTCTGTGTCTGATAATCTCTTAATCTTACTTCATAATTTCTCTTCAACAGAATTGCTGCCGCGTAACCGAGGTCATTGCATGCCCTCATTGCCTCTGCTGAACTGCCGTCAACATTTTGCTGACAACGATCCTCACCTCTCTGAAACAGTGGTCCGGGTGGGTAAAATAACAGTATCTTATCCATAATTATAATTCCTTTCATTGATAGTCACAGTTCCGGCAATCAATCACCAGTCACTGTCCCAGTCAGAGTATCCTGAATCCCAGCTGTCACTTGAATCCCAACTGTCACTCGAATCCCAGTCGCTGTCATAACTGCTGCTTTCCTCATAATAGGAAGAATCAGAAAAATCACTGGCTTGATAATCATCTGTGTAGTAATTAGAGCTATAATAATCATCCGCATTGTCATACAGAGCAGAATCTACTGATGTGCTCGTCCAGCTTCCATCATCATATGTATACCAGTTGTCACCAGGCTGATAATAATAGAGTCGGTTGTTATAGTCATAGTATCCGCGTGACGGACCTGAGCCGCCCCCCATTAAGTTAAAAGCCAGCAGCAAGCATACAACAACAATTGCATAAATCATCAGTGTTCGTGAAAACCTTTTTTTCACAATTTGCTTTCTGCCTTGGAACGTCTGGCCTGTACTCCCACTATAGCTTGTATGATTTCGATTCAGATGCTGCTTCTGATTCAATATCTCTTCTTTTAGTTTTTGATATAACTCATTTACTGCATAAGATTCATCCTTACCTTCATATCGAACTGCACGTGTGCCATCAGACTTATTTTTGTAAACAACATAATTCTCCGTCTGTTCATCGTAATATATACCAAATGCACGAGCTCCTCTGTAATCCTCTCCAATAAAAAATCTTGCCTGTTCAAGTGGAATGTTTTTCTCCTCACACCACTTTTTCAATTCGTCAATCGTCTGCGGTACACCTACTGCACTTCTTACCAGATGGCTGTTCACTCCACCACAGTTAGGACACTTTTCATCTGTATCATCAATAAAACTACCGCAATATTCGCATTTTATCTTCATGTGATAACCTCTCCCATCTCTGATTCAATCTGTATCGCCCAAATTGCCTGATTCGAGTTCTTCTATTAAGGCAGCGTATAATTTTTCTCTGGTGGTTGCCGATTTATCCAGAATCATATAATCCACGCCAGCATTGATTGCCGCCTGACCGTCCTTACTCATTCGGTCACCAATCATAATTGCCTCCGAGGGCTTCCAATGATTGTCCTCCAGGATAGTGATTAACCCCTTAGGATCAGGTTTTAGGCTCATAATTTTCTCGTCCAGTGCAGAATAAATCTGGTCTGCTTGAATATCCAGAGCCTTCAGTTTATCTGTAACGGGATAATCAGAATATATAACCACCTCTATTTCATGCTCTCGAATCACCTGTATGAGATCCACAATTGCCTCATCACGACACGCCATGAGCATTTTCAATGGTTGATCATACATCCATTTCTCAATCACTGACCTTACACATTTTACAGACAGTCCTATCCTTTTTGCAACATACAGATATTGTGCTTCATCCAACTGCTCCTGATCGGTTTGATCCAAATCATCCCAGTGTTCACGCACTTCTCTGAACATCTTAACAGCGAACAATTCCTTCAATTTCCAAAAATGTGTGATATAATAACCACCCAATCGAAATGCCATCATCATACGAAGCTTTGTCTGAAAATATAAGGTGCCATCAAGATCAAAAATGACGGCACGGTATTTTTTTAAAATTTGTTTTTTTTCTGCATTCATAAGTTACTCCCGATCACACATTGATCAGTCTGATATCCACCCAGTAATTCAATGCCGGAATATTCACAAAGGTTAAAATGATAAATAACAGGATCAGGAAAGCAATATATGCCAACAGTTTCTTTTCCTTATACAATTTCTCCGGCTTCTGTACCGCTGAATCCTCTTTAAAACTGATATAGAAATATGCACAAAATAGTCCAAAAATAAAGGGCATGCCAATCAAATACTCAATGCGATATTTGATCATAAAAATCCCGCAGAAAAAGGTAGAAGCCATTGCATAGAAAAAAGCCGAAACCAACAATAAGTGCTCACTGTAATACTTGAATGATTTTCGATAAAGCCCTGCCTGTTCAGGATTGTCAATCATACGATACTCTGCATAGCGCTTGATCGCCATCAGAAATGCTCCACCCATCCAGTAGCCGATCAGAATTGAACTAGGTGGTTGTAGCTCACTATTGATGATAAACCACCCCAGCAGCAAACGGATCATGTTGTTGACTGATTCTGATAACACATCTAAATAAGGAATGTCCTTAGTACGAATCGGTTTAACATTATACAGAATCCCCATAATCAACAGCCATAGTTCTGTATATAAAAACGCTCTGGATATCAACAGTGAACAGCCGATACCGGCAGCCGCAAAAATTGCATACTCAATCATAACCAGCGAAAATTTCATATTTGCAGATACTACGGGACGATATTTCTTTGTTGGATGATATTTATCAAACTCTGCATCCAGCCACTCATTGATCACATAATTTGCAGACGCAATAAAACAGGTCGCAAAAAAGCCAACAATAAACTTCCATATATATGAACTGTCAAACACAAAATCCGTCAGTAAAACTGCTATAATCACGCCCGGAACAATAAAAACATTCTTCACCCAGTGATCTAAACGGGCTATTTTTATATAATTCTTCATTTGCTGCTTTCCTTTCGTTCAAAGGCTTCCAACTGGTTTTGGAAAAACTCTGTATTCTCCCTGACATCTCCTCTAAATATAGAAGAGCCTGTCACAATCACATTTGCACCTGCTTCCAGTACAACCGGTAGATTTTCTCTCGTAATGCCACCGTCAACCTGAATATCTGTGTGATAACCCCTTGCAAGGAGTGCCTGCCGTAGTCCGGAGACCTTTGCAGTACAGGAATCCATATAGGACTGTCCTCCAAATCCCGGCTCCACCGTCATAATCAAAAACATATCTGCCAGATCTGCTATCGGCAGCAATACATCTATCGGAGTAGCAGGACTGATTGATACGCCTGCCCTCAATCCCTTATCTCGTATCAGCTGCAAAGTTTCTCTCAAAGGTTTGCAGGCCTCGGCATGAATTGTGATACCATCTGCTCCACATGCAATAAATTCTTCGATGTATCGCTCCGGTTCCTGAATCATCAGATGTACATCGAAGAATTTATGAGTTACTTTTCTAATTGATCTGATTACAGGCATACCAAAAGAAATACTGGGCACAAACACACCATCCATCACATCAATATGAATGTATTGAGCTCCTGCCCGATCAACCTTTCGAATTTCATCACCAAGAGCCGAAAAATCAGCCGCAAGTATAGAGGGTGACAATATATACTGCATTTTTAATATCTCCTTCGTTCTCTAATTTCCTCATAGATCTGCAGGTATTGTTTATATCGTACTCCGCTGATCTTCCCCCTCCTGACTGCCTCCTTAACTGCACAATCCGGTTCATTGACATGCACACAGCCGGTGAATCTGCATTCGGGTTCATACTTCTCAAATTCGTTATAATAATGTCCCAGTTCTTCCTTACTAAGTTCCGGTGCCTCCAGACTGCTAAAACCGGGAGTATCAATAATATAGGTTTTGGTATTGATCGGAATCAATTCAGCGTGTCTGGTTGTATGCTTCCCACGCTCGATTCTCTCGCTGATTGCCCCTGTCTGCATTTGGATGCTTTCCTGCATCAGATTGATCAAAGATGACTTCCCAACTCCCGACGGTCCTGATACCGTCACTGTTTGATGCTCCAATTTTTGCAGCAATTGCTCTATTCCGACCTGCTTTCTGGCACTTGTAAATAAAACCTCATAACCACAATCGGCATATACCTTTCGCATCTCATCCAAAGCTTCTTCTGATACCAAATCCATTTTATTAAAGCATAGCAATACTGATAATCCCTGAATTTTATATCGCAGCATCAAACGATCCAACAGGTTCAGATTAGGCTCAGGATGACACATCGCAAACACAAGCAATGCACAATCCACATTGGCTACCGCCGGTCTCAGCAGAGTGTTCCTTCGTTCACCGATCCGAACAACGTTTCCTGTCTTCAGTTCTTCATCTATTACCTCTATTTCAACAGTATCACCAACCATGGGCTTCATCCGCTCATGTCTGAAAATCCCCTTTGCCTTGCATTCATAGAGTCCATGGTCAGGTACATATATATAATAAAATCCGGCTATTCCCTTAGTGATTCTTCCGGTCATATGCTATTCCTTCGTAAACGTAACAGCTACAGGCGCTGAAGTTGCCCATTGACCATCTGTTCTCAAATAAGTTACAGTGATAGAACCTGTTTCGCTGCCGACAATTCCTCCATGATTAAGAGCAAACGGGAAGGAATTGGTCGTAAATCGTACGATCTCTGCTCCAACATTATTCGTCAGTATAACAATCGCATCTGAGCCGGCACTGTAATCACTCGGTGCACCAACACTATAATTGCAGCTGTATCCCTTTGGTCCGAGGCTCAGCACAAAGTCCACACTGGTTCCCTCTGAGACAGTCATTCCCGCTGTATAACTCTGACTCGTCACCAAACCAGCAGTAACCGTATCACTGTTTTCCTCACCAATCGTAGTCCACTTAAGACCTGCTGCTGTAAGGGCCGCTTTGGCGGCTGTTTCATCCATACCCAGCAGATTGGGCACAGTGATATCAGTTGTATTGGTTCCTGAACATACCACCACAGTTACTGTGCTGCCGCTAGCCGCACTTGTACCACTCTGCGGATTCTGAGAAATAACACTGCCCTTGGCAACAGAATCACTTGCTGCAGTCTCCTTGACCATGACAAACCCTTCCGCTTCCAGAGCTACCTTGGCTTCAGCTTCCGTCTTACCTACTACAGATGGAATCATAATTCCGTTCATTCCTGAGCTAACCACCAGCTTGATTGTGGTATTTTTTGCAACCGATGTATCAGCGGCCACATCCTGGGTGATAACAATATTCTCGCCATACTTATCAGATGATTCGTAGGTCTCAGCAACAACCAGGCCAAGTCCGTTCAGTGTATTTTTAGCCTCTGTCAGAGATATACCAATCACATTTGGCATAGTGACAGATTCCTCGGAGTCAGTTTCTATCTTGACCTCATCATTGGACGGAGTGGCATTGAACAGACCCAATACCTTTCCAACCAAAAAGATGGCTACCAATCCAATAATAATTGCAGTAATGATCGTGAGAACAGTCATTACCTTTTCCATCTTAGGATCTACATCATCCTCATCATCCTCGTCATCCTCATAATAATCTCTATTTGTATTAACCTTTCTGGAAGGCGAAGATTTCCTGTCATTTTTTGTATTCTTCTTGGGTGGAGCCTGTCTACGACTTCTGGAATCATCTTCATCAACTCTGCTGTGTCTCTTCTCACGCGGAATATATTCCTGAACCGGTTCATCCTCGTAATACTCCGGCTCTGGTCTCTGTCTCCCATAGGGAGCCGGCTCTTCCTGCACCATTGGCTGTTCGTAACTTCCGTAGTTTTCATAGGTGCCGTATTGATCATAGGATTGTTGTTTGATGTTCATCCTGTCAATATCAGAAATCGCCTTGGTTCCCTCGCTTCCCGGCATAGGAATCATCTTGACAAAATCCTCATCAGGACTAATTAGGGAACGCTTCAGATCTTGAATCAATTCAGCCATATTGGCATATCTGCGATCAGGATTCTTCTGTGTACACTTAAATATAATCTGTTCCACACTGACAGGTATCTCTGCCACATAATCTCTCGGAGAAGGAATCTCATTCTGTATATGTTGAATCGCAATCGATACAGTCGTTTCGCCATCAAATGGTACACGTCCCGTAAGCATCTCAAACATTGTGATACCCAGAGAATAGATGTCACTTTTGGCATCACTGTAACCACCTCTTGCCTGTTCAGGTGAAGTATAATGAACAGATCCCATCGCATGAGACGTGATTGTATCGCTTGTTGCCGCTCTGGCAATTCCAAAGTCGGCCACCTTAACTTTTCCTTCTTTTGAAATAATAATGTTCTGCGGTTTGATGTCTCTATGGATAATACCATTATTATGAGCAGCCTCAATCCCCATAGATACTTGTATCGCAATACTGATGGCTTCTTTTACGGATAGTCTCAGTTTCTTCTCAATATAGTTTTTAAGAGTGATTCCCTCTACAAGCTCCATAACAAAATAATGAATGCCGTCCTCTTCTCCAACGTCATACACATTTACAATATTGGGATGCATCAATCCTGCTGCCGACTGTGCCTCTACTCTGAATTTGCTCACGAAATTCTTGTTTGCGGAGAACTCCGCCTTTAACACCTTGACGGCAACGAATCGGTTCAATTTATGATCCTTTGCCTTATAGACATCAGACATACCGCCTGTGCCGATTTTATCTATGATTTCATATCGATCACTGATTATTGTCCCTGGTCTTAACATACACTCACCTCATCCGCAAACGGTTCTATAATGACAACTGCAATATTATCCTTGCCACCATTATTGTTTGCTGCTTTGATTAACTCTTCCGCCTTTCCTGCGACATCACGCTGCCCCTTCATTATCTTGCGGATATCACCATCCTCCAACATATTGGTCAACCCATCAGTACACATTAAAACAGTGTCCCCTGTCTTCAGATCTATCTCAAAAAAATCAACATCTATTTGTTCCGCAGCCCCGATCGCCCTTGTAATGATATTCTTGTCAGGGTGGTTTCTTGCAGATTCTCTGTCAATCTCACCGATTCTTACCATCTCCTCTACAAGAGAATGGTCTCTGGTAATCTGATGTATCTCCTGATCCATCAGATACAGCCTGCTGTCACCTACATTTGCAACATACATACATTTGCCGATGATGGTAGCAACCACAACTGTTGTACCCATTCCGCGAAGTGCTTCCTCCTCCTCGGATTTTTTTCGAATTGAAGCATTTGCATTTACAATCGCCTGTTCAATGATTCTAACCGGTTCTGTTTCCTGCGAATCCTGAACCGTCCTGACGATCACTTCCACCGTATGTCTGGAAGCAAAATCACCCGCATTGTGTCCGCCCATGCCATCTGCTACAACGAATAAATTAGGAAGATTTCCAAGAGGATTTTCACATGTAAATACATAATCCTGATTCAGTTTTCTTTTTCGTCCAATATCGGTCATCGAAAAAGTCTTCAGCATGTTACATTGTCTCCTCTCACTTGATTTTCCTGCATATACTGTCTTCTGAGCTGTCCGCAGGCACCATCAATGTCTCTGCCCATTTCCCTTCTAATAGTAACATTTATTTGGTTTTTTTCAAGTTTATTTTTGAATTTCATAATGTCCTGATGATCCGACTCCCGATACGTGCGTTCCTTGACAGGATTCACCGGAATCAGATTGACGTGACAGTTCCGATTTTCAAGCAGTCGGATCAACTGTTTTGCATCCTCCTCTGTATCATTTACACCCTTGACCAAACTGTATTCAAATGTGATCCTGCGACCGGTCATGTCAAAATAATACTCACAGGCCTCCATGACATCTGAAATGGAATAACGATTGGCAATCGGCATCAGTTCCTTACGTTTCTCATCTGTTGCTGCATGGAGCGAGAGTGCCAGAGTCATCTGTAGTTTCTCCTCAGCGAGTTCTCTGATACGAGGCACAAGACCACAGGTAGATACAGTCAGGTTACGCTGACTGATATTCAGTCCCTTCTCATCTGTCAGCATTCTGATGAAGCGTAGCAATGTGTCATAATTATCCAACGGTTCTCCTGAGCCCATCACCACAACATTGGAAACACGTTCACCGGTATATCTTGTGATTTCATAAATCTGTGACAACATCTCTCCGGCCGTCAGATTGCGTTCCAATCCATCTATCGTTGAAGCACAAAAACGACATCCCATTCGACAGCCGACCTGCGACGATATACAGACAGAATTCCCATGCTGATACTGCATCCACACACTTTCAATCATATTGCCGTCATTCAGAGAAAATAAGAATTTCCTTGTTCCATCCAGTTTAGATTCCTGTACCTTAACCACAGTAACCCCACAAAACGAATAATGACGTCTCATTCGATCTCTGAATTCCTTAGAAAGATCCGTCATATCATCAAAGCTGACTGCAAGCTTACTGTGCAGCCATCCGTAGATCTGCCCGGCACGAAAAGGCTTCTCTCCCATTTCTATGATATTTTCCCTCAATTCCTCATATGTAAGAGATAAAATATCGCCCTTTATCATATCTGTTTTCCTATTTCTCTCTGATCAGCCTTGCCATAAAAAAGCCGTCTGTATCGAATTGACCGGGTAAAAGCTGTAGATATCCCTGTCGTGTTGTATGGTTGTGTAATTCGTTTGGCAGATAGGTGTCCAGCGAATCAAGGTGATAGGAATAGTTATTTACAAACCACATCAAATTATCCACATTTTCTTCCCGATTGACTGTACACGTGCTATAAATCAATGTCCCGCCCGGCTTTACATAGGTATGAATCGCCGTAAGTATGCTTCGTTGCAAAGCTGCAAGCTCGTGCTGCTGCTGTATACTCATATGATACTTGATATCATTTTTACGACCGATCACACCCAGACCCGAACACGGTAGATCTGCAATCAGAACATCTGCCTTCTCCACAGATCCCTCATCATACACTGATGCATCCTTGACCACTGCTTCTATATTATGTAATTTGCATCTTTGTTTATTCCCTTCAATCAGTTCAGTTTTGCTCTCTGTCAGATCGCGGGCCTCTACATGACCGGAGCCTTTCAGTTTGTCTGCGATACAAACTGCTTTTCCCCCCGGTGCAGCACATACATCGATCACATAATCTCCCTGTCTGATCCCGGCAATCTCTCCGATCAGCATGGAACTGACATCCTGCACCTGAAACAGACCCCTTTGAAATGTAGATAACCTACCCAGATAATCATATCCACTGATGGAATACGCACCATCAGGATACTGAAGTCTGATTGCTGTTACATGTTCCTCAGAAAACTGTTGTTCCAATTCTTCAGGCGAGATACGACTATGGATACATCGAATCGTCGTTGGGCGATTTTCTAAAAAAGACTGCAGCATCTTTTCAGTTGTCTGAAAACCATATTCCTGATTCCAGCCTAATACAATCCATTCCGGTACAGAATACCGCACAGACAAATACTGTATTGGTGACCGTTTTGCATCAGGATAGGTGATCTGTTCCCTATTTCGATCAATATTACGCAGGACACCGTTGACAAAACCCTTCAGTTGATGGAAGTGTTTCCTCTCCGCCAACTTGACTGCTTCGTTGCAGACAGCAGAGGAAGGCACCGAATCCATATAAAACAACTGGTATACACTCATTCGGAGAATACATAGAATGACCGGTTTCATTTTCGTTGTTTTTGTTTTAGAAAACTGGTCAATCATATAGTCTAATAGAATCTGATTCTCTATCGTTCCTTCGGTTACTCTTTTGATAAAGGCACGTTCCTGTTGATCCAGATATTGATACTTTTCCAGAACCTCTCTCAAAATCACATGACTGTACCTGTTTGGTTCCCGTCCGGTTTCTAATAGAATACCTAAAATCAATTCTCTTGTGTTGATTGATTTAGTCACGTTTTCTGCCTCCGCCAAATAAAAGAACAAGCCGCAATAATTGTAAAATTGATGAAGCAGCAGCGGCCACATAAGTCAGTGCAGCGGCTCTTAATACCCTGTTTGCACTTTCCAATTCGGTTGTTCCGAGCAGCCCACCATCTTCTAATAGAGCCATAGCCCTTCGTGAAGCGTTGAACTCGACCGGAAGCGTGACCACCTGAAATAAAACTGCAATTGCAAATACCCATATTCCGATCGTAATCAGCATATTGGATGAACCAAGCAATAGTCCGATTAAAATAATAGGAACACCAAGCCTTGAACCCAAATTGGCAGCCGGTACAAGTGCCGAGCGAAGTCTAAGTGGTAAATACTCCTTCTGATCCTGTACTGCATGTCCGCACTCATGAGCTGCAACTGAAATTGCTGCCACCGAGGTGGAGCCATATACCTTGTCAGAGAGTCTGATCACTCGGCGGTGTGGATCATAATGATCTGTCAGACTGCCTGACACCTGTTCCACCCCGATGTCGTAAATCCCTGACATACGCAATATCTTCTCAGCCACCTGAGCTCCTGTCATATTGGAGGCACTCTTGATGCGTGAGTACTTTGCGTAAGTAGACTGTACTCTTGCTGATGCCCATAATGACAGAATGGCTCCAATCAAAACAAGAATATAGGTGCTGTCCATAAAATAGTAAAAAGGATTATAATACATCTTCAGCCTCCCTAGTTTTCAAATGACATTCCTTCTTCCAGTGGATAGCCCAGCAAAAAACTGGCCGTATCCATCCGCTTCTTTCCCTCCAGCTGCACTTCCAGAAGTTCCAGCCTGCCTTGCCCGGTGTTGACAACAATTGTTTTTTTTGTAACCTCAGCTATTGTACCCGGTTCACCACAAGCTGTCTGGTTTATAACTCTTGCTCTCCAGATCTTAAAGGTTTTTCCGTTTAAAAATGTATATGCACTTGGCCATGAATTCAAGCCGCGAATCAATCGTTCAATCTCAACTGCACTCTTAAAAAATCTGATGTGTCCCATTTCCTTAGTCAGCATTTTAGCATAAGTAGCTTCTGTGCTGTCCTGTACCGTTGCATGCACTTCTCCATGTTCGATGATATCCAGTACATCTGTACATAAAGCCGCACCTGCCGATGCCAATTTTACGTAAAGACTGTCACCTGTTTCATCCTGAGCAATCGGCACAACCGTTTTTAAAATCATATCACCTGTATCTACACCTTCATTCATCTGCTGAATGGTAACCCCACTCTCTTGTTCTCCATTAATAATGGCCCATTGGATCGGTGCGGCACCTCTATATTTCGGAAGCAGTGAAGCATGTACATTGATACACCCATTTTTAGGCATATCCAATATCTCTTTCGATAAAATCTGTCCAAATGCAGCTACCACAAAAACATCTGCCTCTAATGTCTTCAACATGGCAACCGCTTCTGGTGCCTTGATCCGTTCAGGCTGATATACAGGTATTCCATGTGCCATGGCACACTCCTTCACAGGAGTGGACTGCATTTCCTTTCCCCTGCCTCTTTGTTTATCCGGCTGAGTGATGACTGCCGTTACCACATGTCGGCTTTCAATCAATCTTGACAGTATGGTTGCAGCAAATTCGGGAGTTCCCATAAATACAATCTTCACTCGTCGTCATCCTCCTCGTCATCATAGACATCTCTGACATCCATCAGTTTTCCTTCTACCCTGTCCACATATAGTTTTCCGTCCAGGTGTTCCAACTCATGGCAGATTGCACGAGCCAGAAGCTGTGTTCCCTCCAGTTCATAGGGCTGCATGTTCTCATCCAGTGCGAGTGCTTTTACATAATCCGGTCTTGTTACGATGCCGGTCTTTCCCGGAACACTCAGGCAGCCTTCATTTCCGGTCTGTTCGCCTGATGTCTCTATGATTTTCGGATTTACCAACACATGTGGCCCATCACCCGCATCAATCACTACAATTCTTTTCAGAATTCCGACCTGTGATGCTGCAAGCCCGGCTCCCTGTGCGTCATACATTGTTTCCAGCATATCATCGATCAATGTTTTTAGACGCGGCGTCATCTCCGAAACCTCCTTACACACCTTAGTCAATACCGGATCTCCGATTTCTCTGATTGTTCTGATTGCCATGTAGCAAAACCTCCGTTAGTAAGAATTCATCGGGTCAAAGTCGAACTGTACCCTGATTTCCTTTGATTCATCTGTTTCCATCCACTGTTCTATTTGATCCTTACACAGTGTCAGGATATTATAATCTGCCGATTTGATATAAATCATACGACGATATATATCGTTTATCTTATTGATCGATGCCTCTGCAGGTCCGATGACAGAAAAATTACCCTTAATTATATCATGATTTGCATCAAAATTCACCTGTTTTGTGAACTCCCTCAGAAGCGTCGCAATTTTACTACTGTACTGCATAGCAGCTTCTTCATCTGCAGCCTCCGTCAGAACTGCCAGCATATGTCCGGCCGGTGGATAATTCATAAGCTCTCTGTACCCGATCTCCTCACGATAAAACATACCATAGTCCTGTGCCGCAGCTGATATGATACTATAATGCTCCGGACGATACGTCTGTATCACCACCTCGCCCGGCTTTTGATCTCTTCCTGCCCGCCCGGCTGCCTGCGTCAACAGTTGAAAAGTTCGCTCAGCGGCCCGATAGTCATTTACATTCAGTGACATATCCGCTGCAAGGATACCAACCAAGGTGACATCAGCAAAATCATGTCCCTTAACGATCATCTGTGTTCCAATCAGGATATCGGCTTCATGGTTTGCAAATGTACTCAAAATTTTCTCATGCCCATCCTTGGTTCTGGTCGTATCCATGTCCATCCTGAGTACACGTGCTTTAGGAAATGTTTTGCAAATCTCCTGTTCAATCTGTTGTGTACCGGCCTTCATCCCACCAATATACCTTGACCCACATGAGGGACATACTGTGACTTGTGGTTGTTCATAGCCGCAATAATGACAGATCAACTTCTTATGAGCATGTACCGAGAGGGAGACATCACAATGTGGACATTTCATTACATATCCGCATGCACGACAGGAAACAAACCCTGCATAACCTCTACGATTTAAAAACAACATGATCTGTTCATGCTTTTCCAGTCTGTCTTCGATCAACTCATAGAGTTGTCTGCTGAATATGGAGCGATTGCCACTGCGTAATTCCTCCTTCAAATCTACTGTATATACCTGTGGCAGAGAAGCATTGACTGCACGGTTATGTAATTCATATAATTTGTACTCGCCCTTTTGTGCCTTATAATATGACTCTACGGATGGTGTGGCAGAACCAAGCAGCACCGATGCACCATGCATAGCTGCCAATTCGATTGCCACCTCTCTCGCATGATATTTTGGCATCGTATCACTCTTGTATGCTCCTTCATGCTCTTCATCAATCACAATCAATCCCACATGTTCAAATGGTGTAAACAGTGCCGAACGCGGCCCTATGATGACATCCAGCTGACCTTTTCTGGCACGTTCAAACTGATCATACTTTTCTCCATCTGACAGCCTGGAATGTAATGTCGATACTCTCTCTCCAAATCGTTTATAAAATCGAAGCACCATCTGATAGGTCAGTGCAATCTCAGGAATCAGAACAATCGCCTGCTTACCTGCTCTGACAGTTTCTTCGATCAAATCCATATAGACTTCTGTCTTGCCGCTTCCCGTCACCCCATGAAGTAAATAGGTTCTTTGGATTCCTTGTCTCATATCTGCCTTGACAGCATCTGCTATTTTCTGCTGCATCGGATTCAACTGGCAGGTTTCCGTCTCCTGCTTCATATGTGCCGTCGGATTGCGATAAACCTGTTCTGTGACAACAGACAGAACCCCCTGTTCCTCCATGGCTCGAATCGTTGCTGCCGATATATTTAATTTTGATAAAACAAGATCATAAAACAGTATTTTTTCACGAATCAGTTCCTCCAGGACACGAGCTCTGGCTACCTGATGCTTAGATCGATAATAGGCCAGTTGATTGCTCGCCTCCATAGACTCCTGCTTTAAGATAAGGTATCTTTTCTCTTTTGGCTTTACTTTCTTCTTGATCGGAAGAACTGTTTTCAAAGCAGCGATCATAGTAGATCCGTAATTTTGCTTCATCCACCATGCCAGTTGTATTAACTTTGATTCTACGAGCATATCATCTGTTATAATACTGTGCAGATATTTCATCCGCTCCTCAGGAAATTCCGCATGATCTGTTAATTCCAGAACATAGCCTTTGATCAGTCGGTTTCCCTTTCCAAACGGTACATAAACTAAGGCACCCGGTTGCAGGCTGCCTTGTAATGCATCAGGAACCAGATATTGAAAGGTTTTATCCAGCTTCTCATGCGAGATATCAACTATAATATTTGCATACTTTCCATTCATGTGACAAGAATACCACAAATTAATATCCATTTCAAACCATATCAACGAGCTGAAATTACAAGATATTGGATTGTACTTTTTTAAAAACAATAAAAAAAGATGAAACAATTATATATAAATGATCGTTATCCATAATAGGTACTATTGATAAAAAACACAAGATATATGACAAAAGTAACTTCACATACTACAATATATCGTGTAAAATAAAAAACAATGTACTTATTGACAATTCCATTTTTTTGTATTATTGTACTACTGTATTATTCGCATAATACAGTATTGTTTAGGAGGAAATGAATTTGAATAATCTCATTACGATTCGGGATATGTGCAAGATTTACAATCCGGGAGAAAATGAAGTCCGTGCGCTGGATCATATCAATCTCACCATCAACAGGGGCGAGTATGTTGCCATTATTGGTCAGTCAGGAAGCGGTAAATCTACATTAATGAACATGTTGGGCTGTCTGGATGTTCCTACCAGTGGTGATTATTACCTGAACGGTTCAGATGTTGCTTCACTGCAGGATGATGAGTTGTCTGATATACGAAATCATGAGATCGGATTTATCTTTCAAGGCTTTAATCTGATCGCCAATCTAACCGCTTTGGAAAATGTTGAGCTTCCCTTAATGTATCGTGGAGTTTCAAAATCCAAACGTGAAAAATTATCCATGGATGCCTTAAATAAAGTAGGTCTCGGAAAACGAATGTCCCATAAGCCCTCGGAAATGTCAGGTGGACAACAACAGCGTGTTGCCATTGCAAGAGCCATTGCTCAGGCACCTCCTATCATACTGGCAGATGAGCCTACAGGAAATCTGGATACACACTCAACCAAAGAAATCATTTCTATTTTGAAAGATTTACATAAAGAAGGACGCACAGTCATCCTGATCACACATGATAATGAAATTGCTGCTCAGGCAAAACGTGTCGTCAAAATACGTGACGGGCAAATTGAGAGAGACTATATGAACACAGACGAGGGAGAAGAATTATGAAACCAGAAAAAGAAAACAAAGAATTAGATGCTGAGATGGAGGTACTGGATCTGGCTCCAAAGAAAAAAGATCCGCAAAAAGCAAAGAAAAAGAAAAAAATCATTAGACGCTGTATCATCGGTGCTGTTGCTGTCATTCTTCTCGTGGTCATTGTCGTTTTTAATGCGAATGCTAAAAACGCACTTCCAATGGTCGGTGTTGCAGATCTGACAATGGGTGATGTAGAAGAAACCATTTCCTCGAGTGGTTTTGTTACAAGCGAAAAATCAAAGACTTATTTTGCACCTGCCAATGTCACGGTTGCCGATGTAACTTTGAAAACCGGCGATAAAGTAAGTGCCAGTGACAAACTGTTATCCTTTGACACCTCAGATTTATCACTTGAAACAGAAAAGGCTTCCTTACAGGCTGTATCGGCAGATGAGGACTACAAACAATCCATGTACGAAAGTGCCAAGGCAGAACAGGATTATGCTATTGCAAAAGCCAATGTAGATACATACAAACTGCTGATCGTACTACAGCGTAATTATATCAATGACATCAATGCAGCCATCTCAGGTAAGACCAACAACCTTGCACAAAGTGCACAGTGTATCAAAGATGGAATTGCTAAACAGATCAACTCCAAAAATGATGAGATAACAAATAAAAACAAAGAAATTAATGAAATTCTCGGTTCCAACGGCAATCCTACCGATCTTGCACGTTATACAAAGTTAAAAAATGAAATACTGGATCTGACCAACGAAACCGGTGATCTTTCCTCTGCTGAGGCACATGTATATTACACAGTCGACACCATCGCAGAAAACAGACAGCTTGCCACTGCTCAGAACCTGTTGTCCGACATGCAGTCCTATTTATCCAAGGATGAAGCTAAGATGGAAGCAGCAGAAAAAGCCAAGTTAGACGCACATGCCAGAGAAAAACTCAAGGCAGATAATCAGATCCAACAGATTACCGCAGAGTCCGCACAGGAAGACTTTTCAGAAGCGTCCGAAGGAATCTATGCCGATTTCAATGGTATTATTTCTGATATGACTGCAGTCAGCGGTGCTCCAATTGTAAAGGGTGGTCAACTTTTAACATTGCAAAGTACAGAAGATGTTATGATTAATGTTCCGATCTCAAAATACAACCTTTCAAAGGTTGCAATCGGTCAAAAAGCTGATATCACAATTGCAGGCAATCAGTATCAGGGAACGGTTACCCGTATTAACGGAATTGCCGTAAAGAATGAATCCGGTACTCCTGTGATTAATGCAGAGGTACATATCGATAACCCGGATCAGTCTATTTATCTCGGAATCGAAGCAAAGGTTGTGATCCATACTGCTTCCTCCACAAACGTACTGTTGGCACCTGTAGAAACCGTTAATACTGATAATGAAGGTCAGTTCTGCTATGTAATTGAAAATGATGTCCTGATCAGAAAAAATGTAGTCACCGGTGTCTCCTCTGATACAGTCATCGAGATCAAGGAAGGTCTCAAGATGGGTGATCAGGTAGTAAATGATTATACTATGACACTGACAGACGGTATGCCTGCAAAGGCACGCCCAACCATCGATCCGGACGCCACTGATGCTGTGGAAGGTGAAGTTTCTGATACCTCCTCAGAAGATGCTGATGGCACAACCACAGATGAAGGCACTACAGAGGAAACAGAAACTGAATCTAATGATACAGAGACAGAATCTGATGCAACCGATGATACTGCTGCTTCTGATGACACTGCTGATTCCACGACTGCCGATACCATCACAATTAGTGCAGGGGCATCTGCCGCTACTGAGTAAACAGGGAGTTTATTATGGCACAATTTATGGAATATATAAAAATGGCCCTTCAGAATCTGCGTTCCAACAAAGGACGCTCTCTTCTGACCATGTTAGGAATCATCATTGGTATCTCTTCTGTCATCATGATCATCTCGATTGGTAACGGTGTCAGAGGAAGTATCAGTGAGGATCTGAATAAGTTGTCAAGCGGACAGATTGGTGTCAGTGTAAATGAAACAAAAAAGAAGGATAATAACTTCTACTTTAATCAAACTGACATGGACGCCATCGAAAACAATGTCCCCCATGTGAAAGGCGTCACCCCCGGCAGCAATTATCGCTTCTGGCCATTGGTATCCGCTCCAAAGGTCACCAATCAGGAAGCAATGCTCTATACTGGAACAGAAGCCTTCCAATATGCTTACCCGCAGCCAATCATGGCTGGCTCCTATTTTACGAAAGAGGATGTTGACAGTGGTGCTCCGGTTTGCGTCTTGACCGAAATGGGAGCCCGCAAATTATTTGGTACAACTGATAATGTGATCGGAATGACCATTGAGATTGACCTCTGGGGTATGACGGCAGATCTGACAGTTATAGGTATCGAAAAGGACAGTGAATCAGCCACTATGAACATGATGACCGGTGCAAACCAGCAGATCATGATTCAGTCTCCCTACACAATGATGTCTACCCTGTTTGGTTGGGAAATGGATGAATTTGATAATTTCTTTATCTTTTCAGAAGCTCCGGAATATTCACAGTCCATCAGTACATCTGTTGTGAAGATTCTGGAAGCCAGATACGATGTCCGTGGAGAAGGATTCTTTCAGATTGATAAATCTGACGATTCCCTTGGACAGATTACAAATGTTCTGTCCTATATCACCCTTTTTATTGTTTTTGTAGCCTCTATTTCACTCCTGGTCGGTGGAATCGGAGTTATGAATATCATGCTTGTATCAGTAACCGAGCGTACACAGGAAATAGGTATTCGTAAAGCACTCGGAGCCAAAACCGGTGCGATCATGACACAGTTTCTGGCCGAAGCGTCTATGATCACCCTTGTCGGGGGTGTCATAGGTATCATTCTAGGTGTGTTCGGAGCCTACGGGATCTGTGCTCTTCTGACAGCTCTAAAGTTATTTGAATGTACCGCCAAGGTAACTTTGGTAACAGTTATCGTTGCAAGTCTTTTCTCATCAGCAGTCGGAATCTTCTTCGGTATCTATCCTGCAAAAAAAGCGGCCAGACTAAGTCCGATTGAAGCATTAAGACACGAATAAGCCCCAAAATGATACATTCATTTTCCGGCAGTTAAAATCGAGGTTAAGATATGACACAGTTTTTTGAATACATCAAAATGGCTTTTCAAAATCTAAGAAATAATAAAGGACGTTCCTTTTTGACCATGTTAGGAATTATCATAGGCATCTCCTCTGTCATCATGATCATTTCTATCGGTAACGGAATCAAGGGAAGCATTGATGATACACTGACTGATTTTGTGGGTGGTCAGTTGTATGTCTATCTCGATGAGAAAAAACAGAAAGAAAACTTGATAGAACTTGTACCAGAGGATTTTGAGGCAATGGAGGAAAAGATTCCACATGTTAAGGCCGTGACTCCTGAGTATTGGAACTATGGAAAAATCACAGGGGCAAAGGGTATAGATCTGGATGCCACTGTCAAGGGTGGTATGGCAGGTTATCAGTATATCGCAAAGGAACCGATCATCAAGGGTTCTTACTTTACGAAAGACGATGTTGCATCTGCTGAGAGAGTTTGTGTCATCAGTGAATCCGGTGCCAGAGCTCTGTTTGGTACAACTGAAAATGTCATCGGCATGCCTGTCGATATCACACTTTATGGATTGACTGCACAGGTGAGAGTCAAGGGTATTCGTCAGGATTCTACTTCTGCTCTGTTAAATATGATGACGGGTGCCGATTCCAGATATTCTATTGAAATTCCTTATACAGTATGTGGTTCTGCCTTTAACTTCTGGGTAGAGACCTTTAACGGTGCCTATATCATCGGTGAAGGACCACAATATTCCAAGGATATCTATACTGCTGCTATTAATCTGCTGGAGGCACGCTATGATGTCAGAGGCGAAGGTTATTTTGTCCTTCAGGATCTGAATCAGGACATTGCCAGCATCACAAGTACATTGGACGGTATTACGATCTTCATTGTATTTGTTGCCTCGATTGCTCTTTTGGTTGGTGGTATCGGTGTTATGAATATCATGCTGGTTTCTGTGACAGAGCGTACACGTGAGATCGGCATTCGTAAGGCTCTCGGTGCCAAAACAAATGCAATCTTGACACAGTTCTTGTCAGAAGCTGCTATTATCACTCTTGTCGGAGGTCTGATTGGAATCATACTCGGTATCCTTGGTGCCACGGGTGTTTGTAATCTATTGACATCATTGGATCTATTGGAGTGCTCGGCACAGGTGAATCCTTCTACTGTAATTGTGGCGAGCCTATTCTCTTCTTCTGTTGGTATTTTCTTTGGAATTTATCCTGCAAAGAAAGCAGCAAAGCTAAGTCCGATTGAGGCATTGAGACGAGATTAATTCATTTATTTTTATTCTATCACAGATTGTTGCCACCACTATGGCAACAATCTGAGCATTTAATCTTTAAAAATCGGACGCCAAAACATCACGAATGATGTCTCTCTCATCCATTGGATACTTTTGTCCCTTAATCTCCTGATAGTCCTCATGTCCCTTACCTGCCAGCACAATGACATCGCCCGGCTGTCCATTATGAATTACATATGCAATCGCTTCTCTACGATCACAGATCTCTATATATTTTCCAGAAGTCTTCTCAATCCCGGTACGAATATCCGCAATAATATCTTCCGGTTCCTCGAATCTCGGATTATCCGACGTGATTACCGTCAGATCAGCCAATCTGCCAGACACCTCTCCCATCTCGTAACGTCGTATTTTAGAACGATTACCGCCACATCCAAATAAACATACAATACGCTTTGGTTGATACTCTCTCAGGGTCGTTAACAGGCTTTCAAGTGCCATTGCATTATGAGCATAATCGATCATTAGTGCAAAGTCATCTGATACCTTGATCATTTCTATTCTTCCTTTGACCTTCGCCTCGCGAAGGGCACGAACAATATCAGAACGCTCAATGTTAAAATGACGGCATACTGCGATTGCCGCAAGTGCATTGTACACACTGAATTTTCCCGGGGTATCAATGGTAACCTCAAGCGAAATCAGCCCTTCGGTACGGAAAGAAACACCCAGATAACCGGGAGTTGAAACAAGTTCTATATCACGTGCAATGATATCTGCACCCTCTTTCAGTCCAAAGCTTTCTAATTGACAGGTATGATCCCGTAATACCTTCTGAACATGTACATCATCCGCATTCACAATACCTGTTTTACATTGTTGGAACAATAAACCCTTGCAGGACAGATATTCATCAAAGCTTCCATGCTCATTCGGTCCGATGTGATCCGGTTCAATATTTGTAAAAATCCCAAGTTCAAAATCAATGGCCTGTGTACGATGCATCATCAGCCCCTGTGAAGAAACCTCCATCACAACGACCTGTATGCCCTCATCAACCATCCTCTTAAAATACTCTTGTAAAATATATGACTCCGGTGTTGTATTTGCTGCAGGAATATGTTCATCTCCAATGATTACTTCAATCGTGCCAATCAAACCAACCCGATAGCCTGCATTCTCCAAGATCGATTTGATCAGATAAGTAGTTGTAGTCTTACCTTTTGTTCCTGTAATCCCAATGACCTTCATTGTCCTTGCCGGATATCCAAAATAAGCCGCACTGATATGTGCCATGGCATATCTCGTGTCATCAACCTTGATCACTGTCACATCACTTGGTATATCCACATCCTGTTCTACGACCAGAACTGTTGCTCCATTTTGTACAACCTCTGCCGCAATGCTATGTCCATCAAAGTTCGCTCCGACAATACAGATAAACAGGCAATCCTTCGTCACCTTTCTGGAGTCATAGACTACCTGATTAACCTTTCTCTCCAGTGATCCCTTCACACATTCATACGAAAACCCTTGTAATAACTCCCTTAACTGTCTCATTTCTGACATCCTCTTTCCTGTCTATAATCATTCACTGTCTATTATTCTTCACGATTCATAATATATGCTTCAAACATTCTTGCAGCATCACCCACCAGTTCAACGCATGGACGCTTGTGATAATACTCCTCTGTCCGTTCAGCCGGTACCGGATTATCCTGTTTTTGCTGAAGACCTAACAACTCACGGCATACAATAGAACCATTCTGTTCTTTAAAATCATTTGCCAATTCCTGAATTCTTGCGTAATGATCTGCTTTTTCGTCTCTTGCCTTAGGATCACTGTATCCATATTTCACACCAGCTGCCATAAACATCCCGCTGACAGCACCACACACCTCTCTCAACCGCCCCATGCCGCCACCAAAAGATGATGAAAGTCTGAGAGCCGTCTCCTGATCCACACCTAATTCGTCACTGAATGCACAAAATACTGCTTGAGCGCAATTATAGCCCTCCAGAAACAATTGTTTTGCTTTTTCTTCATGTGTACTCATATCTTTCCTCCTATTGCAAGTTATATCAACCTATGAATTACATTAGCGAGCCAAAAATCTTAAAGATCCTTCCAATGATTCTCTGAAGGATATTGACCTTTCTGTACTCCTCTGATGTAATCAGGATACTCTTTCTTATGGTATCTTGAAAATCAGCTTCCACATCATGAATCACCCTATGTTTATAAATATATATTGCACATTCAAAATGATGATACAGACTTCGATAATCAAGATTAATGGAACCAACAACTGCCTTTTCTCCATCACAAACAAATGACTTGGCATGAATAAAGCCCGGTTTGTATTCATAAATCTTAACCCCTGCCTTAATCAATGTCTGATAATAGGTTTTCGCAATCAGAAACGGAATGGTCTTATCAGGTACATGAGGCAGAACCAATTGCACGTCTACTCCTCTTTTTGCTGCGAAACAGAGTGCTGACAGCATCTCATGATCTACGATCAGATACGGAGTCATGATATGGACATATTTTCTGGCCTTATTCAGGATATCTCGATATATGTCCTCTGCAATATCTTCTTCATTTGTAGGTTCATCTCCGTATGGAACAATATAGCCTTCTGCGGTAGCCAGCTTCTCATGCTTTACATTCAGATAATGCTCATCGTTCCAGGGACGTGGTTCCGATACATTCCACATCTGCAGGAATAGAGCAACCATGCTCCTGACTGCATCACCACTCACCTTGATCGCAGTATCCTTCCAGTGTCCGTAGAGATTCCTTTCATTAATGTATTCATCTGCCAGATTGATACCGCCGGTAAACCCAACCTTTCCGTCTACAATTAAATTTTTCCTATGATCCCGATTATTCTGGTGTGTAGATAAGAACGGAATAATCGGTGCATACATCTTTGCTTTGATCCCCATTGCCCGTAGCCGCTTGGGATAACTGTAAGGCAGACATGCCACTGTACAGGTTCCATCATACATCACACGAACCTCCACACCCTCCTTGACCTTCCTTTTTAAAATATCAAGAATCGAATTCCACATGATGCCTTCTGATATAATGAAAAACTCGATGAAAATAAAATCCTTTGCCTTTTCCAGCTCTTCTTTGATCGCAACAAATACCGATTCTCCGGATGGATAATAAACGGCATCCGTATTCCGATATGTCGGAAAGCCTCCTGTATGCTGTAAATAATATGAGATATCTGCAAAATGAGGTTCTTCGCGCTCCAGCTGTGCTGTAATGTCCGGTTGCTCAGACAGATACTGCTTAGTTGCCATACGTGTCTTTTTCATTTCCTTTTTGAGTCCAATCGCACCGGGATTGATCATGACAAATAAATACAGCAGTACCCCAAACAACGGAAAGACACACAAAGGAATCATCCAGGCAAGTTTAAACTCCGGACGACTGTTCAAATTGATCATATATACAACTAATATGGCGCTGAAAATATAGAAGCCCACAACAAAATATTCACGATATGGATTAAGATAATAGAAAACACCGAATAGAACCAATATTTGAATTAACAACAGAATAAAGGTTATCATCGTACGGCTGAAGAGAATTCGGAATAACATCCTGCGACTCTTGTGTTTTACTTTCTCCGAAATATGCTCACTCATACAACTTCACCATCTTTCGACCAGACAGGGAATCAATCCTCTATTTCAAATAATGGGATAAAGCCCACCATCTCCATAGTATTCCGCACTGCATCATTTAAATGTCTGAGCGTTACGCCACAGCCAATCTCGTTTCCGATCTTTTTGGCACGTAAAATCACACCCAGTCCTGAACTACTGATATACGAGACCTCCTTAAAATCAAAGATAATCTTATGCGGACATTCTGCTTTACAATCCTCTACGGCACTCATAAAGTCTGAAGCAACAGGGGTATTGATTGCACCAAATAATGCGATTACTGTTTCGTTCTTTGCAATCCTCTTTTCAACTTTCATAGAAAATAAACCTCCTCTTCCCCGATCAGCCTCCCCAGACCATACATCTGCATAGATGTGATATCATTATACTCTAAAAAACAATTCTTGTTAAGACCTTTTTATAAAGAGAAATCCCGTGATACGAATACCACGGGATTAAATCTCTTATGAGGGGGGAGATAGTGAGTGTTTATCAACTATCTGAATATATCTTACCTAAGAATTGTGTACAATCTGTGTCTATATTCTAAAATAAAGTTAATGATTTTATTAAGAAAGCCTTTCCCAATCATAAAAAAATATAATGCAGAATATGTATCTGTACACTTTCCTTTCCCATATATGTATTCAGCTCAGGAGTGTATACGATTGCCAGTTTTGCCGTGCTCTGACCACTCTTCTCCATATCCCTTTGAAACACCTTTCCTTCTCCAAACCATATCGCTTCTACTCTTGTATGATCCTTACTTTCCAGTTTCAGTTTCACTACATTCTGGTTCCTACCGACGATATTCATAGAGATAATATGAAGATTCTTTTCCGCAAATAAAGGCTTTGGATTGCCTGTTCCAAACGGTTCCAGCATGGAAATCTCTCGAATCAGTTCCTTTGTGGCATAAGAAACAGGCATTGCAATATCAATCTGCACCTTCTCCTGCATATCCTCTTCTGTCAAAGTGGTGTGTTCATTCAACCTGCTTCGTAATATATCTATGTTCTCTTCTTTCATCGAAAGCCCTGCTGCCAATTTGTGACCTCCGTATTTCAAAAACAGTTCCTTACAGGCCGTCATCTCATCATACATATGATATGCATCAATGGATCGTCCCGAGCCCTTAACTCCTTCACCTGTCCTTGTCAGTACAAATGTCGGACGGTAAAATCGTTCTCTGACTCTACCCGCAATGATTCCTGCCAGACTTTCATGACAATCAGGCAAGTATATCACCAGTACCCTGTCTGTTGACAGCATTTGTTCCGCCTGAGAAAATGCCAAATCCTGATACTTCTTTGTCATATCCTTTCTACTGTCATTTAATGCTTTCAGTTCAGCTGCCGTTTCTGCAGCCTCCGCCATGTTCTGTGTACGAAACAATGACAAAGCTCGTTCAGCACTGTCCAGTCTCCCTGTTGCATTGATACACGGTCCAATGATATAACCAATGTGAAAAGGAGTTAATTGGTCTCTGTTGATTCCGGTGGAATCTATCAGAGCACGGAGACCAATATTCTTAGTATTTCTGATTCTCTCTATTCCATATTTGACAATGATACGGTTTTCTTCCCGTAACTCCATTACATCACCGACAGTTGCAATGGCAGCAAACTCCAGAAACGCATCTTGATCCAAGGCCTGTACACC
Source organism: uncultured Lachnospiraceae bacterium (assembly GCA_964631375.1). Lineage (GTDB taxonomy): Bacteria > Bacillota > Clostridia > Lachnospirales > Lachnospiraceae > JAAYYM01. The sequence continues at coordinate 26,123 of CAZVYQ010000010.1, forward strand.
TGCAAATTGATATAGAACCTCAATCAATTTATATACAACGACTGCACCACAAATTCCTTGATATGGATAGGTACAATCCTCCCTATGTGGATCTACTACACACTTTGCCGGTGGTAATAAATAATGCTTCTCACCTTTATCATTCAGCTCATATGGCACCTCATGATGATCTGTTACAATAACCTGTATACCAAGTTCATTTGCATGAGCAATCTGTTCATCAGCCGCAATCCCATTATCACATGTAATGATCATCTGTATCTGATCGAGGTGAGCCTGATCGATCATTTCGCAACTAATGCCATATCCATCCTTAATCCGATCCGGAAGCTTGACATCTGCCACTGCTCCACATCTTTTCAATCCTGTTAATAAAATGTAGGATGCACAGACCCCGTCTATGTCATAATCTCCTATCACACGTATTCGCTCTTGATTCTTGATCGCGGCAAGGATTCGTTTCGCTGCTTCATCTATATCCTTCATCAAATGTGGATCATACAGATCAGATAAATTGCCATGTAGAAATCGTGTGATTTCCTCATCCGTCTGTAGATCACGATTTCTCAATATTCTTGCCAATATTGGTGAAATTTGAAAATGTTCTGCCATCAATTGAAAATCTGCTCTTTTTGTTGTCACAAACCAATTTGCCATCGTTCCTACCTTCCATTGTAGCAAACAGACTCAGGAAACGGATCCTGAGTCTGTTTGGTGTTGCATCTATATTGGAGACAAAGATCATTATGCCTTCTTTTTAATCATTTTGGTTTTTAACATATACCATACTGCACCTGCCAGACATACTGAGGAATAGGTTCCACACAGAATACCTACCATAAGTGGCAATGCAAATTCTTTAATAGAGGTAACACCCATAATATAAAGTACTACAACCATAATCAACGTTGTCAACGATGTGAATATACTCCTTGTCAGAGTCTGATTGATGCTTGAGTTTACTACTTCCTCCAGCACATCCTTGTTTTTCATTTCGCCGATTCGCTCACGAATTCTGTCAAAGATAACAATCGTTGCATTGATTGAGTATCCGACAATCGTCAACATACACGCAATAAAGGTTGATCCTACTGATACTCTGGCAATCGCATAAAAGGCCAGTACTACCAAGACATCATGACATAATGCAAGAACCGCACTGGCTCCAAATCTGACATCCTTAAACCGGAACCAAATGTAAATCAACATACAGATTGTGGATACCAATACAGCAATAATCGCATCCGTCTTCATCTCAGAACTGATAGTTGAACTGATTGTCTCAGCCGTAATCAGCTTCTCATCTACACCAAACTGATCAGCCATAACCTGATTGAATTCCTGACGTTCATCCACTGTGAGGGAACGTGTCTTAAAGATGACTTCATTCTTGCCTGCAACCTTCTGTGTCTGTACGTTTCCATCTCCTGTAATTGCTTCGATCGCCGGAACAACATCCGAATCGATCTTCTCAATGCTCATATCTTCATTAAATGTAACATTTGTTGATGTACCGCCTAAAAATTCAAGCGAATAGTTCAGACTGTTTTTCCCGTTTGCCTTGTTTACACCCATGAATACAAGTCCACTGATAATGACTACAAGTGATATTGCAATAAACACAATTCTCTTGGAAAGGAAATCGACTACCTTCTTTTCCTTCGCTGTTCCATAGAACTTCTCATTTGTAAATCCAACTGCGTATAAAGCATTTAAAATCAATTTGGTAATGAACACAGCTGTAATCATGGACAGAATAATACCCAATGCTAAGGTCTGTGCAAATCCCTTAATTGCACCTGTCCCCATTAATCCAAGTACAACAGCTGCAATCAATGTTGTGACATTTCCATCAATAATTGCTGACAGAGCCTTTTGAAAACCAATCTTGATCGCAGAAGTAATCGTTTTGCCCGCGGCAATCTCTTCTCTGACTCTGGCAAAGATAATAACGTTTGCATCCACTGCCATACCAATAGAGAGAATGATTCCGGCTACGCCCGGTAAAGTCAGCGTAATATCAAAGAAGTTTAAGCATAACATCATCAATACAATATACAAACACAAAGCTATTGCTGATGCAAGACCCGGAATAAAGTATACAGCAATCATAAATACGATGACAATGATAAATCCAATGATACCTGCCTTGATGCTGGTCTGGATCGCTTCGGAACCAAGCTGAGCACCTACTACATTTGAACGAAGTTCTGATAAAGTAAGTTTTAAACCACCTATACGGATTGTTGATGCCAGATCTTCAGCTTCCTCATATCCGCCAATATGTGTGATATATGCCTGTCCGCCGGTAATGGCTTCATTAACAGTCGGAGCACTGTAAATCGCTCCATCATATACGATGAAAATGACCTCATGCGTAATGGCCGCAATCGTAGTCGCATCAGCAAATTTCTTAGCACCTTCATCACTCAGTGTCAATTCTACCACATAATCCGTATTGCCCATATCATTGGTAGAGCCCTTTGCCTGTGCTGCTTTCACATCTGTACCCATCAGGATCACAGAGCCCTCTTTTTCAAGTTCCTCTATACTTTTTGAAAGCACATAGCCCGTTGTTCCGTCTGGATTACTTCCAAATGTGTAGTTTGGCTCACCGGTCGGGCTGTTCTGACTCACAAAATACAGGGAACCGGGTTTACCCAAATCTTCCAGGATCGCATTGGCATCCGTTACACCGGGAATCTCAATGTTGATTCTGTCTGAACCTTCCTGATATACCTGTGCTTCGGTACTGTAATTCTCAACACGTTTCTGTAATTTATAAATGGTATCTCTCATATCCTCAGAGGATGGATCTTCACCTTCCACCTGATATGTAATGCTGACACCTCCCGCCAGATCGAGTCCTAACTTGATGTCCTCCGCCGATCCGGTTTTCTCGGTTCCGATACCGAATACAACCATATAGCCTAATCCTGCAATTAACAATATGGCTGCTATGAGAATGATAATTCCTTTACTCTTTTTCATGGCTTAATCTTCCGTCCTTTTCTTTCAAAATTCATGCCACCATAGTATAGCACAAGTCATTTGCAAATTAAAGCATTTTTTTATGCCACCATTCCACCAAATGTTCCCCCACAAACACAAATGATCATTGTTGTGATCACATTTCCCAATTCTCCCGAAAGTGACCTATTGATCGCCAGCGATACCAATAGTAATAGGATGAAGTAAGAAAACCCTGCCACAAATCCCCAAACAAATTTTTTGTTTCGTATCCTTTTTCCGATGTAAAATCCACCTATGAAAGTAGATATTACATAAGCTACCAGTATTCCGACTGTTACGATCTCCTCACTCAGTTGTAATCGAAACAGAAAAAATGCCAACAATAAAAGCAAAGCCGCTGTGATCAAGTACATCAAAAACAGGGCCTTGCCTACTTGTGTAGTTTTACTGTCTGCCTTAAGAAATTGATACATGATACCCACCCCCTTCATATATGTACATATTATTCATGAAAAGAGGCGGATATGTTATTTTTTATGCCTTGACAGGTTCAATACCGACAGGATAAATAATAGGAGAGCCGACACTGTCAGGATCAAAATACTCAACTCTGGAGTAACCGTATAATCACCCAGTCGATAGATACAGCCCATTTCCTCTTCAAAACCGGTTCTGTACACCTGATCAATTCCGGCAAAGGAAACCTCCAGAGCATCCTCCATCATGATCTGTCGAAACAAACCTGCACTGTACGTGATGGGAAATAGCTTCATAACTGTCTGTACTCCCTCCGGTAGTTGACCAATCGGCAGATACATGCCCGTCAGAAAACCAATCACAGTACCAATCACGATTGATATATTGCCAAAGGTACTCATGCTGTTAATCGTCGTTACAATCAAAAATACCATTGCTGTACTGGTGAGTGTATTGATAAAGACCATTGCCAGTACCTTCAAAACAGATATCACTGATAACAGTGTTCCTCCCGTCACAAGAATATATCCCTCTCCCAGCAGAAAAGTAATGATACTCATAATAAAGCCGACACAGAACGCACTGCAGACATAGCCACCTGCAATAGCAGTCCTTTTAATCGGTGCAGCATAGAAATCCTTTGTAATCTTCTTATTCTTGTCATCTATCATAACTGCAAAGGCACCCAGAGTTGTTGTGACGCCTGTAATGGTCATCAGTCCTGCTACGATCCATGCATTCATCAAACGGCTGGGTTCTGCCAACATATCGGCATTGTTTGCCCATACATCTTTCAAAAATAATAGATATAAGGCAAGTACGATCAGATCTGCCAGCATTGAAAAAAACACTGCACTTTTATCTCTAAAATATAACATCAGATTGCGTTTTGTAATATGATAAACCATTTCATTTCCCCCTATGCTCTGCAGGCTGTGCCAGTGATTGCAATAAAAACATCATCCAGCGTTCCTCTGATTACTTCAAATCCACTGATATACTGTTTGCAGGTTTCCAAGATCTCCATTGCAGCCATGGTTTCCGGTATGGAAACCATGATCTGGTCTGCTTCGATCTTATGTGTAATCTCCTTTTGCGTCAGGATCGAGCTGACAAATCCAATGTCCCTTGCTGAGAGTTTTAACACATCCGATGCATACTGATCCTTTAGCTCTGTAGGAGTCCCTCTGGCAGCAATCTCTCCACTGTCTATGACGATTACATAATCAGCCCCTGCAGCTTCCTCCATATAATGTGTAGTTAAAAAGACAGTCATACCGGTTTCCTGTTGCAATATTCGAATTGTATCCCATACATTTTTTCTGGTCTGTGGATCCAGACCTGTTGTCGGCTCATCCAAAAACAGGATCTGCGGAGTATTGACCAGTGCTCTTGCAATATCTGCCCTTCTTCTCTGCCCTCCGGACAGTTTCCCATATGGCCTGTCAACAAAGTCTCCTGCACCACTCACATTGACGGCATGATAAATCGCATTTCGCAATTCTGCCCCCTTCAATCCATAGAAGCTCCCACGTATCTGGAGATTTTCTCTGACTGTTAAGAGTGGATCCAACAGGCCATCCTGAAAAACTGCTCCTATAATTTTGCGAATCTCATCGTTATCCTTCCCCAAAGTCCAGTCGTCGATCCTGACTGTTCCTGCATCGGGTTCCAAAAAGGTACAGATCATATCGATTGTTGTGGATTTACCTGCTCCATTCGGTCCAAGAAAGGCAAATAATTTTCCTCGTTCTACATAAAAATCGATTCCCTTAACTGCCTGTAAATTACCATATGATTTTTTCAGGCCATTCACTTCTATGATCTTATCCATATCCTACATCCTCTCCTTTGTATCATATTCACAGTATAATACAACAAAAAATACCCACAACAATTCTGCGGGTATTCTGTCGGACATTCCTTGTAAGTTGTAAGATTTGGACTGTCAATTGCTTTGAAATTTCTTTAATCGTTCATTTAGGCTTTTTGCAATTTTCTTTTCACGATTCAAATTGAATACGCAAACAATCACGTAGAAGGTAGTCACCAAACAGAACATGACTAACGGTTCTTTGATAGAGCCCCTGTTGATCCAGTCATTGTAATAACTAATGAAAAATATGATCAGAAATACGAAGATACACTGTATGATCTCACGAACAATCAGGCTTTTTTTAGACAGTTCTCTCGGAGACCAGAGTAATAATATAGTCAAACTGCAGAAAACCCCCATCATAATAATTGCCCCCAGCCCCTTTACCGTAAAAGAATAATCAGGGTAAAAAATCGAGCAAAATATCGTTGCACACATTGTGCAGCCCCCAGTGATAAAAAAGCAATTTGTAGCGATCCGTTTCAATAATTCTTTTACTTCCATTCTGTTACCTCCATATTTCTAACAACCCAATCTCTTCTTAAATTCCGGTACATACTGTCTTGATATGATAACCTTTTCTCCATTCAACATGGTTGCTTCAAATCTACCGTTAAAGGCCGGACTGATGTATTTAATCTTTCGCAGATTCACAATGACAGATTTCGATATTCTGAAAAAATCCTGCATACCCAGTCCTTCTTCAATCTCATAAAGTTTTTGTTTGGATTCGAAGACTTCTTTCTTGCAATAGAGGTATACTCTGTTATCAACAGACTCAAAATAATAGATATCTGTCGGAACAATTCGATGAATATGATCTCTTTCATACCCCACGATTGTATTCTTTTGGGCTTTGATAAAAGAGATGATACGCATCAAATCATCATCCATCTGTCTGCATCGGATTATGATCTCTTCTTCCTCGTTTTGATTTTCCTCAATTGTGATCTTCATTCCTTCACCATCCTGCTGTTATGACAAACAAAATACAATATCTGATAATCATGACTGATCGTGTTCAATAGCTGCAGCACCCCTGCTAACTTCTCTTCATCCAGATTAGAAAAAGGATCATCCAGTACAACCAGCGGATGTTCACCTGAAAACAATACATCAATCAGAGCAAATCTGGCACAAAGTGACACGAGATCCTTGTATCCCTCACTGAAATAATCCAGATCGCGTTTCGTGCCCTCCTCACTAACCTTAACCGTAAATTTTGTGTCTATACCGGCTGAATCGCTCAAAGAATCACAAAGTTCCTCTATATAATGCTGAAAGCGTTTCTGCAGATTTCCAAAATAGTTTGTAGACAATCTGTCCTTTGCCTGTTTGATCAATCGGACTGTATCGGATAATATATCATAATGCTCCTCACCCTGCTTCAATTTCTCAATCAACTCGAATCGTTCACTTTCCTGATCGACTCTCACCTCTAGAATCTGGTTCATGTCATCTATTTTTCTCTCAAGATCCATGATTTCTATTTTAATAGAGTCAAGCTCCTGTATCAGTTTTTGTTCTCTGACCTGCAAGTCTGATAAGGACTCGATCTGTGCCTGTTCAGGGAACGTGTCCGAGTCGGAACGATCCTTTCCAAACTGATTTTCCTGTTCAAACATCTCAATGACATGAAGACACTGTTCAAATTCCTCTTTATTTTTCTGCAACAGCTCCTGTTCCCTTTGCTTCTGTCGTGCTCTCTCCTGCTCCATTGTCTGTTGTTGCTGTTTGATACGTTTCTCCTGCTCCCTCTCTTGCCTGTGCAGGATCAGATACAGAATCCATAAACCAATTCCAACGACGGCTGTGATAACTCCGACTAAGAGCAATTTGGTCACAATTATGAGTATCACGGCACTCAGACAAACCGTGGCGGCTACAATGGCTGCAAAAACAGATCGGAACTTCACAGTATCGTCTTGATTCCGATCATTTACACGATCTGTAGTCGATTCGACAAACATCTCCCTGAGGTTTTTCCCAACGGCTTCAATACGATCCTTTTCAGCAAGCAGCTGTGTATAATGCTCTCTTTTTGCCTGTCGAGCTTCATATCCGGCAGCAAGCATTGTCTGTTCCTTTGTCTGTCTGATCTCCTGCTCCAGCTGCTGCTGCTTGTCTTTCCTTTGTCTCAGCCTGTCTTCCCATGCAATCAGAGCCTTCTCTGTTCCTGCTGTTCTCTCCAACTCTCTCTCAATTGCATGCAAACGTTGTTCCAATTCACCAAGTTTCCCACGATTTCCTGTCTTTTTATATAGCTTCATTGCTTCATCGAGTGCTAGCAACGCACTCTCGTAATGATTGATATCATTTCCGTCATCCAACAGATGTGACAGCTTTGCATTGATACTGTCATTGGCTGTAATCCCCAGCCTCAGTTGTGGAATATAAGCACTTCTCTCATATCCCTCCATATTAATCCCAAACAATTCTTCTCCGACATGCTCGGAATAGTCATTGCTAATCAATCCTGTTGTCTGGTCATACAGCAAAAATGTATCGTCTTTGTCCTTTTCCCCAAAGAATCGTTCAATCTGATAGACACCGTGTTCATTTTCAAAGGACAGACTGCCGCCATATCTGCCTCCCTGCCATGGCAGATATTTTTTTCGTTCATTCTCAAGCACAGAACGCTTAGTCGTTGAGGTCATTCCATAAAACATCGCTTTGATAAAGGCAGCAAGAGTAGTCTTTCCCCATCCGTTCTCTCTGTGGATGACATTGATCCCGTCCTGAAAGGTCAGATGAAGGTCATGTAGTTTTCCAAAGTTCACAATATGACATGCTGTTAATTTCATATAATCTCTTCCCCATTCAAGGCTCTGATCCCACTCATAATCACTTGCATCTTTTTCTCCTGCGGCATCGACTCAGACAGTACCAACCGAATAAATTCTCCCTTTAGTGAGACATCATTTTGATAATCCTCGATGTGGATCTCCAGTCGGGTTCGATCATAGATCTTAAAAAAGAAAAAATCTCCTTTGAATCTACTCGACAGATATTCTATATCCTTAGGGGTATCCAGTTCTACAACTCCCTCCAGTATCACCTTAACCATGCTTTCCTGTGGAATCTGGCGAAGTGCTTCTGCCACCGCATGCTCGATACCGGATGAAGTCAGGATTCCTGTCAAATCAACCGAAATCTCATACAGTCTTCTCTGTGCTGCAGGAATAAACTGCGACTTCACCTGATGATTCTCAATCTCCAAAAGAACAAAGCCCTTTTCTCCACATTCATCAAACCCTCTGCCCTCCAGACAGCCACTATAGCAATAGATCCCTCTCTGATCCAGAATCTCTGCTTTATACGTATGTATATGTCCCAGTGCCAGATAATCAATGGATCTTCCTCTTAATTCCTTGAGTCGAATGATCTGTGTCTGATCCTTACCGACATAGTCGGCTTCCTGTCCATGCAGCATTACGATATTGGTCATCGAAGGCTCTGGCATCAACGTCTGATATAGCCTGTTCTGATTGTTCTCATTCAGTTGTGCTCCGGTAATGGTAATCTGCTCGTTCTCATAGACATAGGTCTTCCAATCCTCTCCGAACAGATACAGATTGTCCGGCAGCGTATGCTCCTCCTCCAGGGTCTGTAGCCATGCCATATCATGATTCCCACGGATATAATAAAAATCAATTGTCGAGTGTGTCCTGATCCGATCCAGCACAAACTCACGTGTGCTCACTGTAATACGTGCCTTGTCAAAAAGATCACCTGCAATGAGAATGGCACGAACCCCTTGATCCTGTGCATAATCAACCATATTGCCAAAGGTCATCAGAAGCTCTTTTCTGCGAAGCTTTGCTTGTTCTTTTGTTAAGTTTGCCTCCATAGCAGAATCGAGATGGAGATCCGCACAATGAATCAGTTTCATTCTTGTTCCTCTTCCTACGTTGAACTCTTTATATAAACATCAATATCATATCACACAAACAGCCCAAAAGCAAACATATGTTTTCTATATAATGCTTGACAAGATATGCCTTTATCATGTAATATTTGTGCTATATAAAATTTGACTTTTAGGAGTGATAATGTTTTGGATACCGATGGTGTCATGCAATTGATTTTTCTGATCTGTTTACTACTGTTATCTGCATATTTTTCTTCTGCAGAGACTGCTCTTACAACTGTGAATAAGCTTCGCATCCGTACTCTTGTTGAGGAAGGGAATAAGCGTGCTGTGACAGTTACATATCTTCTGGAGCATCGAACCAAGATGCTGAGTACCATTCTGATCGCTAATAATGTAGTGAATATCTCTGCTTCAGCTCTGGCCACTTCCCTTGCAATCAAACTATGGGGCAATGCTTCTATTGGAATCGTTACAGGAGTACTGACTCTGTTAGTCCTGATTTTTGGTGAGATTACGCCCAAAAATCTTGCAGCTCTCTATACCGAGAAGATTTCTCTGATTTATGCTCCGATCATTCGCTTTTTAATGCGCGTATTAACACCAGTAATTTTCATCATCGACAAGCTCTCCAACGGTATACTCTTGCTGCTCCGCATTGACGTCAATGCTGTCAGCACTGCAATGACAGAGAATGAACTCCGTACCATTGTCGAAGTCAGCCATGAAGATGGCGTCATTGAAAAAGAAGAACGTCAGATGATTTATAACGTATTTGATTTTGGCGACTCTCTTGCAAAGGATATTATGATTCCACGTGTTGACATGTCCTGTGTGAATGTTGATGCTACCTGGGATGAGATCAAACAGGTCTTCTTTGAAGAAAAATACACACGACTTCCTGTCTACGAAGAATCCACCGACAATATCATTGGTCTGATCAATGTAAAGGATATTCTGTTCTATGAGAACTGGGAGAATTTTCATGTCCGCGATGTGATGCGTGAGGCAAACTATACTTTTGAATACAAAAAAACTTCCGAGCTGATGATTGAAATGCGCGAAAGTTCGATTAACATGATCATGGTACTGGATGAGTATGGTGCAACCGTCGGACTGATTACTCTGGAGGATTTACTTGAAGAAATCGTCGGTGAAATCCGTGATGAATTTGATGAGGATGAACGTGATCTGATTCAGGCTGTCGGTGAACGCGAATATCTGATCGAGGGTTCCATGAAGCTGGATGACATCAATGATGCTCTTGAGTTGGAGGACGAACTGAAGCTGTCCTCTGAGGATTATGACTCCATCGGCGGCATCATCATTGAACATCTGGATCGACTTCCTGAGGACGGAGAAACTGTAGAGCTTGAAAATGGTATCCTGTTAAAGGTTGCCGAAATGGATAAAACCCGAATTGATCATGTATATATGACACTGCCCCCTCAGGAATCCGAGGAGGCAGATGAAATCGAAGAACATCCTGAAGATTGATTTTACTGATTGATCTAAAAACACCTGAGCGATGTAATCTGACTACATATTCGCTCCGCTACATCCGGCTTGTTCATGACATACAGATGTACTCCATTCACATCATGAGCAAACAGGTCTACGATCTGATTCATTGCATACACAATGCCTGCGTCTGTCAATGCTTTGGGATCATTCTCATACTTATCCAGGATTACCCTGAGTTTTGGCGGCAGTGACGCACCACAAAGATTTACCATACGCTCGATCTGTTTTTTATTCGTTACAGGCATGATACCTGCCTCAATTGGAACTGTAATTCCGGCGGCTCTTGCCTTTCTTTCAAATTCATAAAAATGCTCATTATCAAAAAACAGCTGAGAGATCAAATGAGTAACACCCGCATCTACCTTCATCTTCAGATGTGCAATGTCTTCATCCATATACATACAATCCGGATGTACCTCCGGGTAACATGCTCCGCTGATTCCAAAATCCCCTCTGTCAGCAATATATCGAACCAGATCACTTGCATACTCAAAATCATGCTTGGGTTCCCTGTCCGGATTCCGATCTCCACGAAGTGCTAATATATTCTCAATGCCTGCGTTACGAAGTTCCTGTAGCATTGCATCGATCTCCTGTTTTGTATAATTGAGGCAGGATAAATGTGCAGCCGGGATCATACCGTGAGCCTTGATTTTACCTGCAATCTCAATGGTCGGGTTCTGCTTCTGTCCATCTGCTCCTGTTGTATTGGTTCCGCCTGCTCCAAAGGTTACACTGATAAATTGTGGATTCAGTACACTCAATCTATCTAATAAACTGTCAATATCCTTAAAATCAGCTTCCTTTTTGGGTGGAAATATTTCAAATGAGATAGCGGCTTTCTTTTCCTGAAACAATTCGCTAATTTTCATCAGCATTTCTCCTCCTGTATCAACTTGTCTTGTCACGAACAGTTATCATTATACTATTGATTTTTAAAAGAAACAACCCGTTATTGTGCTTTCCAATTCCCTGATCTCTATTCCACACCCTTCAATGCATCTACCATATCAATCGTCTTGACCTTCCCTGATAAGAAGAAATTAACAGAAACGGAGACCAAAAAAGTTCCACCGATAGAATACAGATAAGACAGCATAGACAATTCAGGTACCATATCCATGGTATCCGGCATCGTAGAACAGATACCAATCAATAACCCATATCCTGCCGGAAGTCCTATCAGGATCCCTGCAACCGTTACCCAGATATTTTGCTTCTGAAGAATCGCACGTATCTTTTTCGACTGAAACCCAAGCACCTTTAAAGTTGCGATCTCACGCATTTTTTCCACAAAAGACAGTACTCCCAGATTATACAACACCACAACACCGAGGATAACAGCACCGTCTACCATTAAGCCAATCATCAGGTTCATGATTTCAATACTTTTCATAAATGCCTGCTTCATCTCACTGATATTCATAACAGCCTGTACCTTGGTATCATCTGTGATATCTGCCTTTGGTGTCTGATTGGTCAGGATACTGGTAGGAACAAAATCATGTTCCATTGTCTCAAAGGTCGCACGACGCATAACAATTCCCTGTACAGACGGATCTCTGTAGATCTGGCTGATCCTTGTGGTCTCCCATTCATCCTCTCCGACAATATGCCATTTCACCACATCTCCGGGACGTATTCCAAGTGACGTCGCCATCCGATATGACATGGCAACCCCACTTTTGGTCAGCCGGATCGGTTCCATCTTCTCTCCTTGATAGTGTAGATAATTTCCTGTATCCACAACTGTGAGTGTTCCTGTTTTACAGACATCATCACGGATAAACTCGACTGCTGTCTCCTGTACCATCTGACCCTTATATTCATTTGCATAATCCAATGCTGTGCTGTAATCACACTGTTCATTCAGCATGATCTTATTCTGTCCCGTCATCAGTTCACCATACATCCAGTCAAGCATTCCGACGATCGCATCACTACAGCCAAACGCTCCCAGCATCAACATCGTACAACCGCACACTCCTACCATTCCCATGACAGTACGTGCCTTGTTCCGCAAAACATCACGAAAATTCCACTGTGTAGAGAAATTCAGTCTGAGCCAGAATTTGCTCTTTTCCAAAGCAGTATGTGTGATCTTTTTCGGTGCGGCAGGCTTCAATGTCACTGCCGGTGGATCTGCCAGTTCCTTGCGACATGCAAAATAAGATACACATGTGGATACAGCCACCGACAATATAATTGCCCCCAGTGATGCAGGCGAAAAGGAAGCCCCAAGTCTCGGAACAATATAAGACCCCTCAAATGCCATAAAAACAAGCGGTGGAATCGAAAAATATCCGGTCGCTGCACCGATTACGCTTCCCATCAGGGAAATCCAGAAACCATAAGAAATATAATGCCTTGTAATCACCTTTTTAGAAAATCCCAGTGCCTTCAAGGTTCCGATCTGGGTTCGTTGATTCGCAGTCATTCTGGTCATGGTTGTCACAATCCCCAACACAGCAATCAGCAGGAATACAACAGAGAACATGGCTCCCATTGTCTTATGCTGCTGTATCTCCGAATCAAACATTGCGTAACTTGCGTTTTGCTTCCGATCTGTGATGACAACACTATCTCGGTCGATGGCCTTTTCGATCCGTTTCTTTAGCATCTGTTTTTGTGCATCATCTTCTACATCAACCGTATCATCACTTTTAATTAACATCTGATTGTATACGATTCCATCAGGATTAGGATAATCTGATTCTGACAGGATGACATAACCGTAGTTTGCATAATTAGGCATGATGGTTTCTTCCTCGGACAAATAGTACACATACTCCGGATGTCTCACCAAACCCTTAATCATTCCTTCAAACTGAGTATCTCCATACTTTAACTTCAGGACATCACCCGGTTTCAGATCATGAGCCTTTGCAAACAGTTCTTCGATCCAGATTCCGGATTTTCCTTCTTTAAATGATTCGCCGGAACATAGTACCATCTTTGAGATCTCCTGAGACTCAACAAATATGATCTGCATGGAATAATGTGCAGCATCTGCCTCCTCATCGCTCATGGCAGTATCTGCTTTTGCAGACAGATCAGCTTCTCCTGTCACTATCAGTCGTCTCTCGGCAGCCGCAACACCCGGAATTGACTCTGCTTCTTGTTTCTCATCCACAGAAAAAGAGTTTCCCATCATCCAGTAATCTGCCAGATTGGTTTCAGCATAATACTGTTGTATGGTTTCCAATCCTCCGCTACTCTCAGAATCCATTCCAACAAAAATCCACATTCCTAAGAATGCCATCAGAAAAATCGATACAAATTGTGTTTTGTTAGCCAAAAGATCGCGCCATAATTTTCGTCCCAGCATTACCAGCTTACCTCATTTGCACTAATAGGTTCTTTGTTTTCAATTACTTCTTTAATACCGCCGTTTCTGACCTTAATGACACGGTCGGCAATGTCTGCAAAGACACTGTTGTGTGTAACCATCACAACCGTACGTTTTTTTTCTTTACTCATCTGCTGCAGAAGACATAGTACCTCACGTCCTGTCTCTGTATCCAAGGCACCGGTTGGCTCATCGCATAATAATAACTTGGGATTCTTGGCAAGTGCTCGGGCTATGGATGTCCTCTGCTGTTCACCACCGGAAAGTTGCGACGGAAACTGATGCAGATGATCACCCAGTCCGACAGATTCGAGTGCTTCCTTTGGATCCAGCGTCTCCTTTTCGATATCCTTCATAAGTGCTACATTTTCATATGCTGTCAGTGTAGGGATCAGATTATAAAACTGAAATACGACACCGACATTACGTGCCCGATATTCTGTCAATTGGTTATCCGTAAAGGTCGTCAAATTCTGATCCCCAAAGAGAATCTCTCCTGAAGATGCAAAATCCATACCGCCCAACAGATTGAGCAGTGTACTTTTGCCTGCGCCGGACGGACCCAGAATCACGACCATCTCTCCCTCATAGATCGTCAAATTAGCATCCTTCAAGGCATAAAAGGTTCTGTCGCCTCGTTTGTATTCCTTTGAGACATTACGAAACTCAATCAAAGGTTTCATTCGGCACTCACCGCCTTTTTACCGATCTGATCATCGGTAATCGCATCAGTGATTACTGTATCTCCCTCCTGGAGTCCATCCTGTACCTCTACAACATCCTCTGCTTCCAGTCCGATTGTTATGTATTTCTTATCAATGACTCCATTTGAGATCACATAGCAGTAGTCTCCTGCATCATCGCTATAATATGCTTCGATCGGAATGAGCAATACATTTTCCTTTTCGTTTGCATGAATATCTACATCTGCTTCGATTCCTAACAGAATGCTCTCATCCGGCTGATCAATTGTCACTTCGACTGTAACCTTTGCCTTATCTGATGTATCTGCTACTGCCAGTCGTTTTAACTGTGTTACCTTTCCGGTATAGGTTCTGCCTGCTATTTCAATGTCAGCCAATTGTCCCATCGCAACCTTACCAATGTCATACTTAGATAACTCCACGTCTACTCTGAGACTGTCTGCATCCTCAATGGAGCAGATCGGCATTCCCTTTGTGACAACAGCACCTTCTTCTGCAAGTACCTTTGTCACAACGCCGTTAAATTCCGTTTTCACCCCTACACCGGCCTTAGCGAGATCCTCCTCAGCTATCTGAACATTCAATTTGGTCAGTTCAATATTTTTCTGTAGCTGTTCTTTCTGGTATTTATTTAATATCTGATTCTCGGAAGTATTTGCATCAGTTGTTGCCTGTGTCCAATTTCGTGTGATGTCCTCCATCAGGTTGGAATCATATGTATAGTGAGCATTATCCCCTGGTGTCATGTCTGTATTTGGCAGATTGGCCTGATCCTTTTGGAGATTGGCAATACTTACATTCAGATCAGCAATCTCCTTTGCAAGATTTTGATATGCTTCTGAAGTCTTATCATTCATATTGGCAAGTTCTCTGGTCTTTTCTGCCACCTGTTTACTTTTCACTGCAATGTTTTTGGTTAGGCTGTCATATTCGCATTTCACATAATAGGCCTGCGAATACTGATCCTGTGACAGTTTATCTGCATCCATACGACTGAGTGCATACAGGTATTGATAAGTCTGTTCATCTGTTGTTGCCTTTGCATACTTGGAAGCATGCTGATTACTTTGGGTAATCTGGGCATTGGCACCACTTTCACTCGATTCTGCTGTCAAAACTGCTTGATCATATACCCGAACCAAATCGCTCAGATCATATGTGACAATCTGCGTTCCCTTGACCACACTATCTCCTACTTCAAGATCCATGACGGCAATCGGGGCCGTTACTTCTGCATAATAGGTCTTTTCGTCAGCACCTCTGACTACACCCGTTGCATTGACGGTTTCAGAAGCATTCCCATAATCGACTGCGGCTGTCATATGCGTCTGCGGTTTTCCCATAAAGCCTGTATATAACAAGCCTCCCGCTGCAAGTGCAGCAATCATAATGAGCACACTCCATACTTTTCTTCCCTTTTTCATTGCTTTCATCACATCTTCCTCCTCCAGATATTGATTCATATTGGTAAAATCAGATATAAAAAAGAGACTTTACACATAGTATATACTACGTATAAGTCTCGTTATTTACTGCAAGCCAGATCTTTCGATCATGATGTTGACTTACAACGCAGGCCGAACGACCATACGCTAACTACTCCCTTAAACAATTTAAATATAACAATATCAAAACCTTCTGTCAAGATAAATCTCTAATCACCAGAACGGAAAGCCTGATTCAATGTGGCTTCCTCTTCATCCGGAAATTCCAATCCATCGTCAATAATCGTCATCATCACATCTACCAGAGAACTGTCGAATTGAGTATTTCTTCCTTTGTTTAATTCTCCAATCACAACCTCCATCGGAAGATGCTTTCTGTATGCTCGATCAGATGTCATGGCATCATAAGCATCAGCAATACCAATGATGCGGGCAAATAAAGGAATCTCCTCACCCTTCAATCCTGTCATATACCCTTTCCCGTCATATCTCTCATGATGATACAGTGCTCCTCCGGCAACATCCTTGATCACTGTAATATCCTTTAGAATCTCACCGCCTATCGTGGTATGTGATTTCATGATTGCAAATTCTTCATCTGTCAATCTTCCAGGCTTTTTGAGAATTTCATCCGGAATTCCGATCTTGCCGATATCATGCATCAGAGCCATGTTGTAGATATTACTTGTTTCTTCCTCTGTCCAGCCGATTCTCTTTGCGATTTCACGAGAATACTTGGCTACCCGCATAGAGTGCTGTCTGGTATAGACATCCTTTGCATCTACAGTATTGGCAATTGCCATAATTGCTTGAATACTGATGGCCTCAACTTCCTTTGTCTTCTTATAGACCATTTTCTCAAGATGATCTCTATAGTCTGCTAGCTCAATCTGTGTGGCAATCCTGGCAAGAGCAATCTCCGGAATAAAAGGCTTTGTAATAAAATCGACTGCTCCCAGCTTAAAACCAGCCAGTTCGTTTTCCTTATCTGAATGAGCCGTCAGAAAAATCACCGGAACTGATGCCGTCTTTGGGTTTGCCTTGATCCGCTTTAATGTTTCATGTCCATCAATCTCAGGCATTTCAACATCCAATAGAATCAGATCCGGAATGATCTTCTCTAAAAGTTCCAATGCCTTTGTCCCTGATTTGGCAGGGATGACCTTGTATGTATCATCCAGTACTTCACTTGCATATTTCAGGTTTATGACTGTATCATCTACAACCATTATGACCTTCTTTGGTTCCATAAACGATCTCCTTTGTTGATCATCCTACTTTTGAAGCAACTGTGCACCACGTGGGACGATATAATTGATTCCGTGATCTATAATCTCACACTGCATCTGCTTTCTCGTTACCATCTCACCATCACAATTAAACAGAATATCCTTCTCATCCTTACGTCTGATTGTGATCTTTTTCCCCTTCGTTATGATACAGGATTTTCTAAGCTTATCTACCATTCCTTTCTGAAAATACTGAATGAACCGTATCAGCTTAATGTTTGGTATCTTTTTCAACAGGAGTACCTCAAATTGACCATCATTTGGATCTGTATTAGGAAATGGGGTATAAAAGCCTCCCATCGTATGTCCGTTTCCGATATAGATCAGGCCATATTCACCACTGTAATCCTCTCCATCAATATCAACGTAATAATCAATCGACGGATTCCATAAAAATACCAGAAGAAAAGCAAGTGTATATGCAAATGCAAAGTTTGTCGACATCAACAGTCTCTGATTATGAGCAACCTTTTCCACCCGTGCTGTAATTCCACAGGATGCAAACAGCATGGCATTTACGTCCGTACACTTCATATAATCCATAGACATAACCTCGCCACGGATCAGATTATCCATATTGTAAAATAACTTCATGCTTCTGCCAAATATCTTGAGATAATCATTCGTAGATCCACATGGATAATGAGCAATCTCCACCTTGCTCAGATCATCAATCGCCGATATGGCATTGGAAAAGGTACCTGAACCTCCGCAAATATAAAAACGGATTGCATCACCTTCAAACAATGTCAACATCTTCTTAACCAGTTCACTCTCCTGTCCCGGTCTGTCTGTATCAAACACAAGGTATTGAAAATGTTCCTTTCGAGCAAGGAATTTTCTGATATTTTCGGAGCGATCTCTGCCTCCGGCTGTCGGATTAATAATGAAAATATGTATAATCATAATTTACTCACTCCATCCAGTTTCTCCAGTGCCAGGTCAAAGTCAAACATCTCCAGATGCTCAGACACCTCTGTCAAAGCAGCTTCCAACTCTTCACTCAGTTCACAGCTTTGCAATTCTTCCAATATGTCCTCTGCATCCTTAGCCTCCCACTCACTGATCGCCACTCTGATTTTTGACAGTTTCTCATGCAACAGTGCTTCTTCGATCGGATGCTTGTCTACAGGAGCCTTTGGTGGCTCAAACAGTAACATGGCAGCCCTCAGATCCTTTAACATCTGTCGATAAATCACCATAAAAGGCTCATGCTGTTCCGTAATAAATGATTCATTGTTTTCCTTGCCTGCAAGTTCCAACTGATAAGCAGCATCTGCAAGTATATTGGCCCCTATGCTTCTTGATGAACTCTTGACTCCATGAACCTCGATTGAATAATTTTTATAATCCTTACTCTCATATGCCTTTTCAATACGTCCAAGTGTATCATCTGAGGATGACACATAGATCTTGATGACCTCCCATAGAATAGAGGTATCACTTTCACAGCGTTCTAATGCTTCCTGAATATCCAGACCTTCAACCTCTCCGAACAGTTCTGCAAATCTCTGATCCTCTGAAGTCTGCTCCTGTACATCCATTCCAGCAGATTCGGTCTCATTGATTTCTTCCTTCTTTAACTGTTTCTCTGTCGGAATCCATTTTCGCATCACTTGACCAAGTCTCTTGATCTCAATTGGTTTGGACAGAAAATCATCAAAACCATTCGCCAGGAACATATCCTGTACACCCTTAATGGCATTGGCAGTTAATGCTACAATCGGAACCTGTTTCATAAATGCATCATCTGTCTCTCTGATTCTATGAACAAGCTCTACACCATCCATTCCCGGCATCATATGATCCACAAACAAAATATCATACTTCTTATCCTGTTCCAGAATATTCAGTGTCTCCTCACCACCTGTCGCGGTAACAACCTGTACACGGTATTGACCGAGCAGACCTTCTGCAACCTTCAGATTGGCCATATTATCGTCAATGACAAGCACTCTGGCGTCAGGTGCATAAAATTTTGAAATGGCACTTCTTCTGGCTCGTGTAGCACTGATATCCTCTCCCATCAGTAGCGGGATTGCCGAGTATAGTGATATCGGTTTATGAATATACTGCATTTTGATCTCAGAATGTTCCTGAATGATATCATTGATTCCAGCCATTGCAATCCATGATACCAACGGAAAACGTTCTGCAATATTCAACACCTGATTCATTGATGTTGTATAGTCAAAAAATACAAATACATTTTTGTTATTCTCAAGTGCTGAAGGAATATCTTCAAATCGATCATACGCAGTTGCATGAATCTCCAAATCCTCAAACAGCTTCAGGAGACCTTCTCTATAGTATGAATTCTCCTCATAGATATGTACTCTCTTTTTCTCATGCTCTGTCAGCATCTGTGAACATGGTGCAAAATCTCTGACGCCCTGTTCAATCTCAACTGTAAAGGTCGTTCCTACCCCATACTCACTCTCCAGAGAGATGGTTCCATTCATCTTCTTGACTAACTGAGATGTAATGGCAAGACCCAGACCGGTTCCCTCAATATTCTTATTACGTTCCATATCCAGCTGGGTAAAGGCAGTAAACAGTTTTGTTCGATCCTCTTCCTTGATTCCCATACCGGTGTCCGAAACCTTGATCTGCAGGATAATCTTGTCTTCCTCAATGGTTCTGAAATCAAAAGAAAGCAGAATCCTTCCGTTCTGTGTGAACTTCACGGCATTGGTCAGCAGATTCAGCAGAATCTGTTGCACGCGCACATCGTCGCCATAAAGCAGCACCGGAATGTTGGGATTAACCTCAACAATAAAAGCAATATCCTTCTTTGCGATTCTTGTTGTAACAACATTCTGGATATCGTTCATCTGTGACACGATGTTGTACTCCTGCTCAATCAGATCCATTTTACCAGCTTCAATCTTGGAAAAGTCCAAGATGTCATTGATGATATTCAATAAATTATCAGAAGCGCTCTTGATCGTATTCACATACTCTGATCCCAGAGGTGTTAATGATGTCTGCATCAGCAGTTCAGACATACCGCAGATAGCGTTCATAGGCGTTCTGATTTCATGACTCATATTAGCCAAAAAATCGGCTTTTGCCTTGGACGCTGCTTCAGCGTCTCTCTTCTTGATCTCCACGACACGAAGCAGATCGTCATTACTCTGCTCCTTTTGCAGGTTCATTCTCTCTGTTGTTTTGTTCCACTTAATCAGCACAAGCAGGATGATCTGACCCATAAACAATGCAAGAATCTGAAGCAGAAACTCCTCATTCATCTGAAAGCCGGTAGCCGAGAGATAGATTAGATAAAGAACCGTCGAATAGATCAACAAAAACCGACTCACTGCAATCGACTGATACAAAGAAACAAGACAAGCAACCATTAACATACCGATCTGTAGGAAGTATCCCGTATTGGCCATATAGGTATAAATCGTCATAAAAATGGTAATAAAGATACTCAACACCATTCCCTGTGTCTTAGTGCTTACCTTCGGATGATAGGTTAAAAAGATCAGCACTGCAACAGACAGCAGTATGAATATCAATAAAACAATTGATACCTGTACCTTCTGCTGTAATACCACGATGTAAGACATAACCATCACATATACCAGTAAAATGAACTTCGCGATCGATCTGTTGCGTTTTTCCTGCATAATTTATCCACCTGTAATTATTCTTTTAATTCCAATTGAATCTGTAATTCTTCCAGTTGTTTTGTATCTACAACACCAGGTGCCTCTGTCATCAGACAGGAAGCATCCTTGACCTTTGGAAATGCCATAACCTCGCGAATGCTGTCAGCCTGTACCATCAGCATAACCAGTCTGTCCAGTCCGAATGCCATTCCGGCATGTGGGGGAACTCCATATTTAAAAGCATCCAACAGGAAACCAAACTGTTCATATGCCTGCTCCTTTGTGAAGCCAAGCTTCTCAAGCATTTTCTCCTGTACCTCGTTCTGATGGATACGAACACTTCCTCCACCAAGCTCCGTTCCGTTTAAAACGATGTCATATGCCTTGGCACGAGCCTTGCCCATATCGGTATCGATCAGCTCCAGATCCTCCTCCATTGGCATGGTAAACGGATGATGCATTGCCTTATACCGATTCTCCTCATCGCTCCACTCAAACAGCGGAAACTCTGTTACCCAAAGGAATTTAAATTCATTTGCATTAATCAGTTCCAGCTGCTTCGCCACCTCGATTCTGAGTGCTCCCAGCACATCCCATACAATCTTGTTCTTATCAGCAGCAAAGAACAGCAGGTCGCCCTGTTCTCCATCCATCGCTTTGACGAGAGTCTTTAATTCATCCTCTGTCATAAACTTTGCAAAGGAGGATTTGTATGAGCCATCCGGCTGGATTGACAGATATGCCAAGCCCTTTGCACCATATCCCTTTGCAAACTCCACAAGAGCATCTATCTTTTTACGCGGCATCTCTGCCTGACCCTTTACATTGATTCCTCTGACTGAACCGCCATTTGCGAGTGCTCCGGTAAACACACCGAATCCGCAATCCTTTACAATGTCGGATACATCCGTAAGTTCCATACCAAATCGAAGATCCGGCTTGTCCGAACCGAAACGATCCATTGCCTCCTGCCAGGTCATACGATCTATCGGCAGCTTCACATCAACATCAAGAATCTCCTTGAAAATCTTCTGTATGACACCTTCATTGACTGCAATGACATCATCTACATCTACAAAGGACATCTCCAGATCCATCTGTGTGAACTCAGGCTGTCTGTCTGCACGTAGGTCCTCGTCACGGAAACACTTTGCCAACTGCATATAGCGGTCAAAGCCGGAACACATCAATAACTGTTTAAATAATTGAGGAGATTGCGGCAATGCGTAAAAGGTACCGGGGTGTACACGGCTTGGAACCAGATAATCCCTTGCTCCCTCTGGCGTACTTTTGCCCAGAATCGGAGTCTCTATCTCCAGAAATCCGTTTGCAGCATAATACTCCCGCATCTTCATGGTGATCTCGCTTCTGATTCGCAGATTTCTCTGTAGGTCAGGTCGGCGAAGATCCAGATATCTGTATTTCAGTCTTAATTCTTCCTTAGTTTTACTGTCGGCTTCAATCGGGAAAGGCGGGGTCTCTGCCTCAGACAGAATCCTGAGTGCTGATGCTCGCACTTCAATACCACCTGTAACCAGATTCTCATTGACTGCTCCTGCACGATTCTCTACTTTTCCTGTGACTGCAATGACATACTCACTATGCAGCTTCTCTGCTTTTTCAAAGCCCTCTGATCCTACATCGCCTTCCTCAAATATGATCTGCAGCAGTCCTGAACGATCTCGTAGATCGGTAAAGATGATGCCGCCCTTGTTTCTTGTTTTCTGTACCCAGCCCATCACGGTAACTGTCTCTCCAACATTTACTGTAGATAATTCCGTACAACGATGAGTCCGTTTCAATCCCTTCATTGATTCAGCCATGACTATTTCTCCTTGCATTCCACGACAGTGCTCATTCACACCAAGCATGTCAGGTTTAGTATAATATGTGTTGCTTTATTTTTTTAGTTACTTTTGTCACTTATTTCAAACAGATGTAATCACTTTTTCAAATCACAATCTGCTAGGCATCCTATGTCAGCGATGTATGATAGAAATCTCTGATATTTTCAGGTGCATATCCCTCTTTCTGCAGTTGTTCCTTTTGGAATTTTTTATTTTTATTCATTTGAGATACAAGCACCTGATTTCCTTTAGCCCGTTCAGCGGTTGCTTCCTTCATAATCTCACATACACGTTGTGCACTCGCACCCTTCTCAACGAGAAAGGCCATTTTATTTGCATGCTGCGGCACTTGAAATTCCTGATCCATCAGGATCGTAATGATCCTTTCAAAGCCTATGGAAAAACCACATGCCGGTGTCTGATTGCCTGTAAACTTACCGATCATCTCATCATATCTGCCACCGCCTGCTACACTGCTTCCAAACTCGGCCATCTCAATTTCAAAGATGGTTCCCGTATAATAAGACATACCACGTACCAATGTCGGATCAAACACAATCTTGAATTGCCCGGACATTGTTTCCTTTACGCTCTTGATGATCATAGTCAGATTGGCCGCAACTTCATTGGGAAGAAAATCTCCTAACCGTTCCTTCAGTTCATTGACTGCCTGTTCATCTGCATCCTCTTTGAGAATTCTGAACAAATCCATATATTTTTGTACTGCTTCATCAGTAAAGCCGCTCTCCTTCAACTCTGATGCGACTCCATCAATCCCGATCTTATCCATCTTGTCAAGAATGATAAAGATCAGATCATACTGATCCTGTGGAAATCCGCTGTAAGATGCCATTGCCTTCAAGATCTGTCTATCATTGATACGCACTTTAAAATTCTTGAAATCAAGCTTACCCAGCAATGTTGTAGTAGCAAGAATCAGTTCAATCTCAGCAAGTGCACTTGCATCACCCAGAATGTCGATATCACACTGGGTAAACTGACGAAAACGTCCTTTCTGCGGTCTGTCTGCTCTCCATACGCTTCCCATCTGTAAAGCCTTAAAGGGAGATGGCAGTTCATTGGCATGATTGGAATAATAACGTGCAAGCGGTACAGTCAAATCATAGCGTAGTCCACTGTCTACCAGATCTTCCTCTCCCTGTGCCGTTTCCAGATTCAGTTTTTCACCACGCTTTAATATTTTAAAGATCAGCTTCTCATTCTCCCCGCCCTGCTTGCTGCATAGATTTTCAATATGCTCCACACACGGTGTCTCTATGGAAGTAAAACCAAATCCTCTGTAGGTTTCCTTGATCAGGCCCATTACATAATCTCTGATCTGCATTTCCTGCGGCAGGATATCCTTCATACCCGTAACCGGTTTCTTACTCAGTGCCATCTTCCTGTCTCCTTCATCATAATTTGTTCATAGTATAGCATAGAATTTCATCTTTTGGGTGATGATTTCATCTATTTTATCAATATATAATCTCACATCCTTTGGGTTATCAGAACGTACAATTCTGCCCTGCTTTGGCACGATCTTGGAAATGGTTCCTGCACCGATTGCAGCTATGGACTGTTGCTCCTCCATGATGGAGATGTTATAGATCCCGTATTTCCCCGGCCTTGCATACCCGATGTTTTCAAAATTTCCGGACATATTCTTCTGTCTGTATAGGTAATATGGCTCCAATCCTATCCCCTCTGCCGCCTCACCAGCCAGTCTCATCATCTGTGGCGTGTTGATACTGACAACTTCCGGGTGTTCCTCCAGCCACTTATGCATCCCTGCTGCCCTCTTGATCGCCATCGAATGAATGGTGATACTGTCTGGCCGAAGTTTCTGCATTTCCTGAAAAGTATGCTCGATCTTTTTATAATCTCCTATCTGAGTCACCTCGCCCGGCAGACCCAAAATGAAATCCATATTGATGTTATCAAATCCGGTTTCACGAGCCAAAGTATAGGAACGACAGACATCGTCAATCGTATGATGTCTCCCGATCAGTTTCAGCGTCTCCTCATTCATCGTCTGCGGATTAATGGATATACGTGTGACACCATGTTCATACAATACCTGTAGCTTTTCTTGAGTAATGCTGTCCGGTCGTCCTGCCTCAACAGTAAACTCCTGTACCGGTCCTCTTGAAAAATCAAAGCTCTCTTTAAGCCTGTGAATCAATCTGTCCAGTTGATCAGCTGAAAGTGTCGTTGGTGTACCTCCGCCGATATAGACTGTATCCAGCACTTGATCACGATAGACCTCTGCAAGATAATCCATTTCCTTCATGAGTGCAGACAAGTAATTCTCTACCAGATCTGTATAACCTGCAATCGGATAAGATGTAAAAGAGCAATACAGGCATGTAGTCGGGCAAAACGGGATTCCTATATAGAGACTGAACCCCTCATTGCCATGAAGCCTTGACAGGATACCCTGCTCTCGCTTTGCAATCTCCAGACACAAACGAATCTTCTCATCTGAGGTCAGATAGGTTTCACGCATATATTGCGTCGTTTCTTCATCTGTTTTTCCGGCATCCAACATCTTCATTGCAATCTTAGTCGGGCGAATCCCGGTCAATGTCCCCCATGGCAGTCTGTTACCTGTTATGTCGGATAATATCTGATACAGATTTCTTTTTAGTATGTTTTTTGCATTGCTCCTGTCTTCTGGATCAAGCGAAAATGCCATGTGTTTAATCTCGATACCATCCTTATAATATTGAATGATCGTATCGCGTTCCTGATTTCCGTAAAAAACTTTGAAACCGGAATAACACTCTCCGGTTTCTTCGCACTTGACATGCACATCCTGATTCGGGTAAAACGCTTTCACCAGAGAATGTATGTCATATTCATAATTTTCTTCTGATATTCTGACTTCCACACATACACCTGTCGTCTTGGTCTAACCCCAGTACGGATTATTCCTGCTTTCGTATTCTATCGTAGTTGCATCGCCGTGTCCCGGATATACCTTCACGTCTCCCGGCAGACCCGATAGCTTGTTTTTAATGGAACGGATTAACGTTCCCTCGCTTCCCGTCGGTAAATCTGCTCGACCTACCGATCCGGCAAACAGTGTATCACCGCTGATCAGGATGCCATCCTCCGGAAAATAATAGCAGCAGCTGCCCTTTGTATGTCCCGGTGTATGAAGCAACGTACATTTCATACCTTCTATCTCGATCTTAGCACCATCATGGATATATTCATCTGCGGTCACGGTATATAATCTACCAATCTGTTCTGTACAATTATTATGAGTATCCTCGCACACATCCTGCTCCTCATCACAGGCATAGACCTTGGCACCTGTCAGTTTTCGCAGTTCATTACAACCCAGAATATGATCAAAATGTCCATGTGTCAGAAAGATGGCTGCCACTTCTATTCCGTTATCCTTTAATTTCTGATATAGATATTCGCCTGAATCTGCAGGATCAACCACTATTGCTTTTTGATTGTCTGCCCGATAGATGAAATAACAGTTTGTACCGACCATTCCCAGTACAAGACGTCCCACTTTCATATCACTCATACTTCTATCCCATTGTCCTTTCTATATCAATCACGCCTTCTATCGTACGTAGCCGGTCAATGATGCTGATTAATTCCTCTTTGTTTCCAATCTCAAAAGCCAATGAGATGGTTGCCGTTCCCTGCTTGCTGGTTCTGACATTCATAGAAGTAATATTAATGTTCTTCTCGGTCAACACCTTTGTGATATCTGCCAACAAACCATTTCTGTTATTGCTGTACAGATTAATATCAGCCATATATCGTTCATCTGTTTTAGTCGCAGATTCCTGCCATTGCGCATCGATTAGTCTGTCTCTGTCCAGATCTGAAAGATTTAAGATATTCACACAGTCAGTTCTGTGTATGGACACACCTCTTCCTCGTGTCACAAATCCAACAATCTCGTCTCCCGGAATTGGCGAACAGCATTTGGAGAAACGTACTGCCACATCGTGAATACCTTCTACGATAATTCCGCCTTTGGATTTAGCATCTGATGACCGATCCTTATTTACCTCTGCTATACTCTGCAGAACTTCTTCGTTTGATATGATCTTAGCATGATCCTTATCATAAAGTTCCTGCATTTTGTTGATGATCTGTCCTTCTTTCAGACCACCGTGTCCGACTGCGGCACATACTGACTCCCAATCCTTAAACCCGTATTTCTCCATAATAGGCTTCATATACTCGGGCTTTAATAGTGCCTGTACATCATGCGAACGCGTCTTACAGTAGGATAACAGCATTTCCTTACCTTTGACGATATTTTCTTCTTTAAACTCATTTCTGAACCACTGGCTGATCTTGCTCTTAGCCTGTGTACTCTTTACAATATTCAGCCAATCGCGACTCGGTCCTTTGGAATTCTGTGATGTTAACACCTCGATACGATCACCGTTTTGAATGATATAGTCAATCGTTACGAGTTTACCGTTCACACGGGCACCGATCATTCGATTGCCCACCGCACTGTGAATGCTGTATGCAAAATCAATTGTGTTAGAACCAACTGGCAGATTCTTAACATCACCCGTTGGTGTGAAACAATAAACACTGTCAGAGAACAAATCCAGATCACTTTTCAGGATGTTCATAAATTCCTTGTTATCCGACATATCTCTCTGCCATTCTAATATCTGACGCAGCCAGCTGAGTTTTTCTGCTTCCTGCTCAGATACATGCTTACCGTCAGAAGCCTCTTTGTATTTCCAATGTGCAGCAATACCATATTCTGCTGTTCTATGCATCTCATAGGTGCGGATCTGTATCTCAAACGGCTGTCCGGTCGGACCGATCAACGTTGTATGCAGAGATTGATACATATTGGGCTTTGGCATGGCAATATAATCCTTGAACCTTCCGGGGATCGGCTTATAGATCTCATGAATCACGCCCAATGCAGCATAACAGTCCTTCACGGAATCCACAATGATCCTGACAGCAAACAAATCATAGATCTGTTCCAGCGTCTTGTCCTGATTGACCATCTTTTTATAGATGCTGAAAAAATGCTTGACTCTACCGTCTATTTCAGCCTCGATTCCGGCTGCCTTGATATGTGCCGACACCTCATCTACGATGTTCTGTACATATTTCTCCCGTACACTCTTTCGAACAGAAATCTTATCTACCAGATCGTAATATACCTCAGGTTCCAAATACTTCAATGATAAATCATCCAATTCCACCTTTAACTTTGATATACCAAGTCTCTGTGCAATCGGAGCATAAATATCCAATGTCTCTCTTGCGATCTCGAGCTGCTTTTCCGGTCTCATATGCTTCAGAGTCCGCATATTATGCAGTCGGTCAGCCAGCTTTACCATGATGACACGGATATCCTTTGCCATTGCCAGAAACATCTTTCGTAGATTTTCTGCCTGGAGTTCCAGTTTATCACCATTGTATGTCAATCTTCCCAGCTTTGTTACACCATCCACCAACAGTGCAACATCTGCTCCAAATTCTTCGCGTATCTCCTCGTCGGTCATAATCGTGTCTTCCACAACATCGTGTAACAGACCGGCTACAATCGTTTCTTTGTCCAATTCCAGATCAGCCAGAATAATGGCAACACAAAGCGGATGAATGATATAGGGCTCACCCGATTTTCTGACCTGTCCCTTATGTGCATCTCTTGCTACATGATATGCCTTCTCAATCAGGGAAATATCATCAGACGGATGGTATTTACGCACACGTAGAATAAGGTCCTGGTATAACTCCTCAGGACTCAAAAATTCCTCCATGGCTTCGATGTGTCCGTCATCAAAAACCAGTTCTACTCTTGGTGCTTCCTCCGCCGGCTCTTTCCCTTGCATAAAACAATGCTTCCTCTCAGTACTTTTCAGTATTATCGTACAATTATAACTTGATTTTCTGCCTAAGTCAATCATGCAGAGCCTTATGAAATACAAGCTCTGCATGAATAATATACCCATTTGGGTCTCTCATTATAATGACTCAGTCAGACAGTCCTTCCGGATTCTGTGATTGAAATCTCCAAGCATCCTCGCACATCTTGTCAATTCCACGTTTTGCCGTCCATCCAAGTTCTGTTTTTGCCTTTGTGGCATCTGCATAACAGGTTGCAATATCTCCTGCTCTGCGAGGTTTGATCTCATATGGTATCTCCTTGCCGCAGGCCTTTTCAAAATTCTTAACAATATCGAGCACGCTATATCCGATCCCTGTGCCCAGATTGTAGATTCTCGTTCCTGATTCGCTGTTTTTCTGCATGGACTCAATCTTCTCAAGTGCCTTGACATGTCCCTCTGCCAGATCCACCACATGAATGTAATCTCTTACGCCTGTGCCATCCGGTGTATCATAATCATTTCCGAACACTCCGAGACACTTCAACTTTCCTATCGCCACCTGGGTAATATACGGAAGCAGATTATTAGGGATTCCTTTAGGATTCTCTCCGATCAATCCGGACTCATGTGCACCAATCGGATTAAAGTAACGTAGCAAAATAACCGTCCACTCGGGATCCGGTACACATAAATCCTGCAAAATATCCTCCAGCATACTCTTTGTTTTGCCATATGGATTTGTAATCTTTCCTTTAGGACACTCCTCAGTGATCGGTACAAATGCCGGATCTCCATATACAGTTGCAGATGAACTGAACACAATACTCTTGCATCCATGACTTCTCATCGTCTCACACAAATTTAATGTACCAGTCAGATTATTGTAATAGTATTCCAGAGGCTTAGCGACAGACTCTCCAACCGCTTTCAGTCCTGCAAAATGAATAACAGCATCGATCTTTTCCTGATCAAACACCTCATTCAGTGCTTTCTTATCCAACAGATCAGTCTGATAAAATGTCACCTTTTTTCCTGTAATCTTTTCAATTCTGACTATGGACTCACGACATGCATTGCACAGATTATCCACTACTACCACCTGATAGCCTGCATTTAATAATTCAACACATGTATGGCTTCCGATAAATCCTGCACCACCTGTTACTAATATTGTCATCTAAAGTTCCTCCTGTTCTATATATCAGTTATCAGCAATACTCTGAATATCATTTTAGTCTCTGCCATGTTCTCATTCAAGTAAAGATGTGTATTTCGTTTACCTGTAGCGATCTAAGCCCCATATCTCCTAATAATATTCTGTATGCTCGAGTTTCTCTATGTTATATTTATCTTCATATTTGGATATGATGTTTTGTACAATGCTTTTATTATTGTAGGAGGCTGATACAATCTCAACATCCTCCAGATCCACTTCATAGGTACCATCTGCTTTTTTCATTATATTATCAACACGCACAGCCACTTCTGCCTTACAGCTCTTTCCGTCACCCTGTGACAATGTTACATAATACACAAAATCCAGATCATTATAGTCTAATCCCTTTGTACCAATCATTTCGTCCTTAATTGACTTGAAATATGCCGAGATCAATACCGGATTAGACCAAACAAAGCTTGTTTTTCCACCAGTCCAGTCTACTACAATGCCCGCTTCGGTAAAAACTCTCTGTCCATACTCATTTGCATTTGCCTTTTTGAAAATGGCCTTTCCTGCTTCATTTGCCTGTTGAATAACCTCCTCTGTCAGCTGATCCGCAGATGTCAGATACTGGTCATAACCCTCTATTTTAAATGTTTGAGTACACTCCGCCGGATTGGCATCAATCTTGATATTAGCTTTTACAGCAGCAGCTTCATCCCATGAGGCTTTGATCGTCAGTTCATCTCCTTCTTGATAGAACAGCTTACTCGGTTCTACTGAGAATAATACTGTTTGTAAAAAAGCATCCTGCGTATTCTTAACAATCTCCAGACTGATTTCAGGCGAAGCTCCACTCATCTTGACATCAATCATTTGGAACAATTCATCCTTGCTGATTACCTGTGCCTCAGGGAGGTTTTCAATCACAATGGTTTGATCCTTGGCAATGCAGTTCACCTTTAGCCGATCTGCCAGTTTCTTATCATAGTCAAAGGAAATGTTGATCTCATCTCCGTTATGTAATTGTTCACTTTTATCCGCCTTGCAGGAGATGCTGTCATACAACGATTCAAAATCTTCCTTAGTGAGTGTCCTGAAATGAAAAGGCACCACATCATACCGATCATATGCATTATCTAATGTCTTTTTGATCTTATCCTGATTGAGGACAACGGCAACACTTGCATTAGAATGGTATCCGGAATATTGTACGGTCACACAATCCTTCATGTCTATCGTTGCATACGAAAAAAAGACAGAAAAATAAATAATACTCGCAATCAGCAAAACGATCAGTCCGGCGGCCGCCCCGAACATGATCTTGATTCTCCTGATTTTCCTTGCTCTCATCCTCTGTCTGATCGCTTTTTCTTCTTTTGTTAGCTTTCTTCGATGTATCTGCTGTCCGCAGTAAAAACACCTGTCTGTTCCCGCAGGTAATTCTCCTCCACAGTTTCTACATTGCATTGCTATCCAACTTTCTGATCAATTATAAGTCCAAAACGGTATTAGTTTACCATATTTTTTGTACTTTTACAAATACATATGTAATAAAAATTTAATATTTAATATATTTTCTCTTTATCATGATCAAAAAATGGCAAAGTATAACAGCACCAGAACTCCGAGTACAATACGATACCACCCAAAGATTTTAAAATCATGTTTCTTGATATAGCCCATCAAAAATTTAATCACTACCAGTGAAACCGCAAAGGAAACCACCAGTCCAATCATCAGAATCATGATCTCTTGTCCTGTATAATGGAATCCAAAATCCACCATTTCCATCAGACCTGCTCCAAACATCACCGGAATTCCGAGAAAAAAAGTAAACTCAGCAGCAATCGGGCGTGCGATCCCGATCAGTATTCCACCCAAAATCGTCGCACCAGAACGACTTGTTCCCGGAAAAACTGCCGCAAGTACCTGAAACAGACCAATGATTAAGGCTGACTTGTACGTAATATCTGCTATTGAATTGATTCGAGGACTCAACCTGTGATTTCGATTTTCTATAAGAATAAATGCAACACCAAACACAATCAATGCCCCTGCAATCACCTCATAACGATAGAAATGTGCCTTCACAAAATCTCCGATTGTCAACTTTACAATCACTGCAGGAATGCAGGCAACAGCAATTTTAAACCACATGGAGAAGGTATCCTTTTTTATGAAGTATTTCTCTCCCTTTGCAAAGGGCCATAATTTACTCCAATACAAAATCACCACTGCCATGATTGCTCCCAGTTGGATTACCACTTCGAACATTTCAAAGAAAGCATCGCTTACATTCAAGGTCACGAATTCGTTCAACAGGATCAAATGTCCTGTACTGCTGATTGGCAGCCATTCTGTGATACCTTCTACAATTCCGAATAATAATGCCTTTAAATACTCAATCATTTCCATACCTCTCGTTTTCTATTTCTTCTCAACGCCCATGTACCGAAAGCACATGTCTCATTATATGCTGACGAGAAGGTATTTACAATTGTTTTACCTTACAAATCAACCGTTTATTCTTACAAAAATGTCATGTATCGTTCATTTCTCACCCATTGGCTCCAAAAGTTTATGCTTTACCTCTAATATTGCTGCAGGTGACATGGACAGTTCATCAACTCCCATCTCCAAAAAGGTCTGCGACAACGACAGATCTGCTGCCAACTCTCCGCAGATTCCTGTTCGGATACCTGCTTTATGAGAATTCTCAATTGTCATCCTGATCATCCGAAGTACTGCCGGATGATGTGCATCATAGAACCTCTCAAGATTTCTGTTCTGCCTGTCTACTGCAAGTGTATACTGAGTCAGGTCATTGGTTCCGATACTAAAGAAATCTACCTCTCTTGCAAGTTCCTCTGACATCATGACTGCTGCCGGAGTTTCGATCATGATGCCAATCTGCGGATCACCTATCTGAACCCTTTCTGCCCTTAGAACACTCTGTACCTCATGGGCAATCTCCTTTGCCCGCTTCACTTCCCATAGTGAAGTAATCATAGGAAACATGATGGCAAGCTTCCCATAAGTACTTGCTCTGTACAACGCACGTAGCTGTGTACGGAAGATATCCTCTCTTGTCAGGCTGATACGGATCGCACGATAGCCAAGTGCCGGATTGTCCTCATGTGCCAGATTAAAATATCCAATCTGCTTGTCCGCACCGATATCCAGCGTCCTAACAACCACCGGTCTTCCATTCATTCTCTCAACAACGGTTTTATATACCTCAAACTGCTCCTCCTCAGAGGGATAATCAGTTGCCTTGAGGTATAGAAATTCACTACGAAACAGTCCGATTCCGTCTGCATCATTCGCAAGTACTGCTTCTATGTCATTGATACAATCAATATTTGCACATAATTTCATTTGCTTTCCTTGTCTGTTCACCACAGTCTTGCCCTTTAACCTCTGTAACAATTGTTGTTTTCCTGTTTCCTCTCTCTGTTGCTCTTTGTACTGTATCAGAAGTTTCTCCCACTCTCCTGTCATTTTTTCTGATTCATATTCTTCCTGAACAAATAAGACACCCTTCATTCCATCTACGATTCCCATGCGGTTATTGAGGCATTTGGGGGCAGGCACTCCCACCAGTGTCGGAATCCCCATTGTTCGAGCCAGAATCGCTGTATGAGACTGCTGGGAGCCTTGACGCATAACAAAAGCCAGCACCTTGGATTTGTCAAACTGTATGGTTTCACTCGGAGTCAGATCATCTGCTACAATGACACATGGTTCGGCGAGGAAATCTCCTGTTGCTATGTGCCCACTCAGTAAATCTGTTACACGTTTTGTTAGATCCTTTATATCAGTCGAACGAGTCTTCATATAACCATCATCCATAGCTTCGAAGATTCCGGCAAGCTGTTCTCCCGTCCGAAAAACTGCATATTCTGCACAGACTTTCTCATCTGTGATCATTTTTCTTACAGACTCTAAAAACCTCTGATCCTCAAGCAGCATTTGATGCACCATAAACACTGCTGCCTCATCTTCACCCACTATTTCCGTTGCCTTCTGATGCATTTTTGTCAACTGATTTCTGGCTTTCGTCCATGCATCTTCAAACCGTTTCAACTCCTGTTCAATATTTTCGATAGAAATTTTCTCATATACAGTTTTCTGATTCTCTAATTCCACGATTTTTCCAACAGCAATTCCCGTTGAAGCTATCACACCCGTAAACTCCAGCATACGATGCACCTCATTTCCATGATAATTCCATTTTACCTTCTCCCAAGAAAAAAAGAAACATCCTTTATCACCAAATTACGGATAAAGGATGTAACAAAAGGGTTATGCCTTCACTTCAATTTCCCTCTGCTTAGCTTTCTTAATATATTTTGTCCACTTGATATAGCCGTATGTCGTGTTTGTAAAGTACCCTGCCTTCAAGACCAATAAAACAAACTGTCCTGATAGAATATTAATCACCGTCTCAAGTGCTGCGCTCAAATACCATGCAATCCACTGTTCTCTGAAGCGAAACAGGATAAACAGACCATTTGCAATACCTACTGCACTGGCACACGCGTCCAGATATGCCACAATCACCTCTAAGGTTCTGTTTCCGCCAAACAAATCTGTCTGAATGCTGAGCCCTGACAGGAAGTATCCCACTCCGATCGTCCAGACAACGATTCCTGTAATGACTGCAACCTCACCCCAGCCGCTCAACTTCCGTACCTCGGTCAATTCCTTTTCCTCCCGATCCGGATGTTTGTTCCAGTTGATAAAACTAATGATATCGACCGGAAGCCAGAAAAATAATGTTGTTGCCATTGTCGCAAATCTCGATGCCAGTATAACCAGTGTCACAATCTCTGTAATCTCTACAAAAACCGAAACTATAAAATTCCACTTACTCTGTTTTGAAATCAGCAACTCACAGAGAATATTGAGAAAGGTATCTAGTAAATACAGTGCCATGATCAGCTTGCCATTCACACCGTTGACATCCTCTTCAGGAAAGATAAATGCAAAGATAAATGCCAGAATCAAAATACTGAAAAACCACACCTTCTCATATGTAGTAAAGAAATCCCAAAGTCCCTTCGCGCGTTGTCCGATTGTTTTCATAACTGCCTCCTCATAAACAAATGTGTCTCTTTTCAGACAAAAACATCCACGTCATACATTAACATATCCCTGCTGCCATGACAAGTATTACTCTAATTACGAATATGTAAGAAGACCCCATTCATACGAATGAGGTCTTCTGTAAATATTTATTCAATCATGATCATTAATATATATCAACCCTCGCTATGCTTCCTACCAGATAATCCGATGTCAGCATTTGTGAATACTGTTTGTTGAGATCCTCCAAAACCCGAAATGCATCCTCATATTCCTGTTGTGCAAAATAGAGATCTGCAAGTTCTCGATAAGCAGTCAGATTCACTGCATTAAACGCTATTGCAATTCGATAATTGCTAATTGCCTCTTCATTGATACTCTCTCTGGCAATACCCAGATACGCATCCGACAAACCTCTGTCAGCATCAGCATTCTTGCTATCCATATGCAACACTTCCTGATAAACCTTGATTGCCTCAGCATATTGATGCTCCTCCAGAAGTTCTGCCCCAACCTCATTCATCTGATGTACTTTCTTCCACTCAGAGCGATCAAATAAAACAATTCCAAATGCAATTCCGGCACTTGAAAACACAACACCTACAACTGCCATAATCAGCAGCAGGTGTCTTGAACCCCTTATGAATTTCCCCTTCATTTCCTTCTCCCTTCTTTACGAATTCCCTTTTGTATTACATCCCCTGTATAACAATTGTATAAAACTAACATATTTAAAGAATAGCACATGTAATTCTACCATGTCAATACTGAAACACATCGAAAACACTGCTTATTCAATATCTTTCCTCAACAGTGTCACCCTTTTTTATCTTATTCTCAGTTACAAAACCATCCTTTCAAAATTCTACAATATATAGATTTATCATAGCATCCAAATTAGGTCAAGATGACGTCAAATTGATTCGATAATTTATAATTTTATTTTTGATTAATAAAGGTTGACCGCTCTACCAAGGATTCTAACAGACTGTCAAATTCCTTCTCATCTTCCAATCGCTCAAAGGATACTGCATAGGTATAGGTACCGTCTGTCCACCATGCGACCCGTGCATATTCATCTGCGGTCTCTCCCTTGCTCTCTCCCTTATGAACCGTGATCTCATTCATCGTTACTTCTTCATATTCCACTCCATAATATCCTGTTGTATCCTCTGTCCCCTTGGATGTACGCACACAGGCCTCTACCTCATCATCATCCTTGCTTTCAAAGTCCAGATCAACCAATGTTTCACCAATTAGGAAAATCTGATCACAATGAAATCCATCCGATTCAGTGAGATACAAATATTCAAAGTCAATCTTCTCATCCAGTTCTGGAAAGTTATCATATTCCACCATAGGATTAGGCATGCCGACATTCCTATCTCCCTGAAACTGTCCACCCGGCATATCAGCTGTGATATTTGTAAGTTCCTTAATCACCCGTTCATTCTCATCCTCGGTCAGTCCGATTGTATCTACAGAATAGGATAAGATTCCGTCTGTCCACCATGCGCCGAAGCGATCATCTGATTCACCATAGGTAATCATCTGTCCTGATTCTTCCTCTGTCTCATTCATATCGCCCATAAAGGCTGAAAAGTTCTGTTCTCCCATTCCACTGATGATCAGAATACTCTTCTTGCCATCATCCAGGTCATAGTCAATATTGGCAGTTCCACCTGTTCCGGTAGATGGCTCAAAACTGATACTCTTGATGGTATAGCCCCAGTATTCCGGAAGAGACAATGCCATATATCCGATTGCTTGATTCAGCTCTTCTATTGTCTGAAAGCTTTCCGGTGTCTGGACTGCTGCTGCCGCCTGTTCAATCTCCTTCTGAGTCATCCCGGTATCCTGATCCACCTCAGAAGTCTTCTGGCTGTCTACAGTCTCACTGCTCTGAGCTGTCGGCTCAGAGGTTGATTTCTTAGCTCCACAGCCACATAGGCCTACTACCATTACTGTACACATTAAGATTGCTACCCATCTCTTATTCATTGTCATTCCCTCTCTTTCATGTTCAGACTCACTCGAATTTCGTGTGATTTCTATCTGTTCTTCTTTTCCTTGTTTCATATACACTTTATACGATGTATATTAAAATCCATCACATTTTAGTCAGATTTGCTTCTTGCGTCTTCTGATACGTCTGAAGATAAACCAAACAGTCAAAATCAGAAGCAAAACTACACAATATAAAGCAATCGACACCTTATTCGGATGCTTCATCAGTTCGATCGGATTCTTGGAATCGATCATTACTTTACGCCCCTGCAGATTTGCATAAGAAGTCGGCACCTCGGGAATGCCACTTTCTGATGGCTCAAAGGACTCCAGATAGGTAGCCAGACAATACCACTCCTTTAATTCATCTCCGGTTGCCTGATCGTAAATAATGAAATCTTCGTAATCCTGAATCGGTTCGCCATTTGCATCTTTTGGAATGATACTCAGGATTCCCTTTGATTTTTCCCGCACCGATCCAAGCATCTGTACACAGTATAACGGTGTCACGATGCGATACAATCGTTCCGGATCCACAGTTGTCAGGCTTCCATCCGGATTTACAACCGATACATCCGTAATGCGGTTTAAAATTAACCGGTTAGGATTATACGTCCAACAAATGCCACTCGGATAGAGTTGAGCATTCCCACCCTCCGATATAGAAGCATCAATCTCTGCCACTGCTTCGAGTTCCTTACCGCTCATCCAAATGCCCACCATAGGATAACCTGCGACTTGATTCGGTCCGATACCCAATGCGCAGACGTCATAAACATCCTTGATTCTGACATCTCCAATCGGGACTCGTTCTCTGATCATCCCTTTACCAACAAGTGCAGCGTCAATTGGCTCGCCATTCTCGCCCTCGGCTTGTTTTACACCATAGCAGTACGCATCTGCAATCAGATTTGCAAGCGGTTCCTCACCTAGTTTCTTAGTTTCCAGATCATCAATTTTGATAAAATCGACTGTATTATGAGCAATCACCTGATTGTATGTATATCCGAATCTGCTCAGATAATC
The DNA here is from genome assembly GCA_964631375.1 of uncultured Lachnospiraceae bacterium. Classification (GTDB taxonomy): domain Bacteria; phylum Bacillota; class Clostridia; order Lachnospirales; family Lachnospiraceae; genus JAAYYM01. Next base: position 64,227 of record CAZVYQ010000010.1, read on the forward strand.
CTGATCAATGTCTGTCTGATAGTCTGTCAATATACTCATGATAGCCTCATCAGCAGCAATTTCCTGTGTGAGAGGATGGAGTGTATACCCCATCATATCAAATCGTCCGTCTGCTCTGCGCTTAAGATCCAGTTCACCCAGATTGTGACCATAACAGCCACACGAGACGATATAAGTGGAACCATGTACAATCGGCTCCTGCAGTGTACTATGTGTATGCCCACTGACAATCACATCGATCTCCGGTACAGCCTTGGCAAGCAATTCATCCTCCGACTTCTGCGGATCACTCGAGGTTCCTGAATGGGACAGGCATACGATCATGTCCACATTCTCCTGCCGCAGCTGTTTGACCACCTTCTTAGCAGTTTTGACTCGATCTTCAAACACAAGTCCGCTTAGTGGTGCATCGTCAGCTGAGTTTTCTCCAAAAATCCCAAAGACACCTATCTTCATATTATTTCTCTGAATGATTGTATAATCTGATGCCCCATATGCATCCCATGCTTCTTTTAAAGCCAGATTGTCTTCTGTTGTATTCTTTGACCAGTCTACATTAGCAAGCAAAAGCTTGGGAAGCTGTAGTTCCTCATCTTGTTGCGTTTTTCGTAACGCCGAATAAAGCATCTGTGTCAGTCCCTTCTCCCGATAATCAAATTCATGATTACCAAGAGTCGTGGCATCATACTCCAGCTCTCCCAGCATGACGAGTTCCGCTGCCTCCTCCGTAAACAAGGTCTGATACAGCGTTCCCATAGAAAAATCACCGGCATCCACCAGAATCGATGTTTCATTTTCCGTTCGCCGCTCATTAAGTAATGTTTCCATTCTGGCGAGCCCATACTTTTCTCCGGTTCCATCATCCTTCGGAGCAAGATAGGAATGAATATCATGTGAAAAGAGGACAGCAATCTCCTGTTCTCCCTCTGACGCTTGTACATCCGTACCGTGAAACAGAAAAGATATCAACATCAGAATCAGTATAGAACTTAAGAACTTGATTCGCCATCTTGTCATATTGCCAATTTGCATTATTCTTCCGCCCCATCCATCTTTGTTTTTTTATATAAAGAGGCTGTAGTGAATTCAGCCCAACTATAATTAGTCATATATTCCCCCATATAAGAATTCACTGCATTCAGATCACCTCTGATAAAGTTAAAATAATCACACTCTACTTTATCCGGATCCAATGCAAGATACTCTAGCACTATTCTAACATATTAAGGACGACAAAAATAGGGTAATTATAGAAAATGGTTTAACAAATAAGAGGAACAAGTTTTCACTCGTTCCTCTTTCAAATAAGCATCTATTAAATTTTCATTTACTCAAAGTATCTCTTCAGAAGTCCCTCAAATGCCTTACCATGTCTGGCTTCGTCTCGTGCCATCTCATGAACTGTATCATGAATTGCATCCAGATTTGCTGCTTTGGCACGTTTTGCAAGATCAAATTTTCCTGCTGTTGCACCATTCTCAGCTTCTACTCTCATCTGTAGATTCTTCTTTGTTGAATCTGTTACAACCTCACCTAGAAGCTCTGCAAATTTAGCAGCATGTTCTGCCTCCTCATACGCAGCCTTCTCCCAGTACATTCCGATCTCAGGATAGCCCTCTCTATGTGCAACACGTGCCATAGCTAAATACATACCGACCTCTGAACATTCTCCATTAAAATTGGCACGAAGATCTGCTATGATATCCTCACTGACTCCCTGAGCCACTCCTACTACGTGCTCAGCTGCCCATTGCTTCTCACCACTCTGTGCTGTAAATTTTGATGCCGGTGCTTTGCATTGCGGACAAAAATCTGGTGCTGCATCTCCTTCATGAACATAACCACATACCTGACATACATACTTCATACTCTGTTCCTCTCTTTCTCTTATTCTGATTTATGATACCGTATCATTACATAGCTCCATGAAATGTTCTGGAGATCACATCATTTTGCTGCTCAGGTGTTAATTTGATGAAATTAACTGCATATCCTGATACTCTTATTGTCAACTGAGGATAATTCTCTGGATGCTTCTGTGCATCTAATAACGTATCACGATTGAGTACATTGACATTTAAATGATGTCCGCCTTCTGTTACATATCCATCCAGCATTGTTACAAGATTCTCTACCTGTGCTCCATTTGCTCTCATAATGATTCCTCCTTGTTATTTTTAATATTGATAACTATTACTGTTTTCATATATAATATAACACCAGGATACAGATTTGTCTATACCCTGGTGTGTATTTAATTCAATACAATATTCCTATTTTACTTAAGATCAAGATTTACCTTTTTGTTTCTTATTTAAAACTTCAAAGATAACGGCTACCAGAAGTACCATACCTTTTACGATCTTCTGCCAGTCACTGTCGACACCCAGTACACTCATACCGAGGTTGATCACACCAATCAGTGTAGCACCGACGATCATTCCTGATATGGTTCCTGATCCACCATAAGCGGATGCACCACCTACGAAACAAGAACTGATGGCATCCATTTCGTAGTTTGTTCCGGCTGTCGGTGTAGCAGATGACAGACGAGCCATTGTAATCATAGTTGCGACTGCTGAGAGGAATGCCATGTTGATGTAAGCAATAAAGAAGATCCTTCTTGTATCAACACCTGACATCTTTGCTGCTTCTACATTACCACCAACAGTATAGAAATGTCTTCCTAATATTGTTTTTGATGCAATGAAGTTATAAATCAGCATAATGACAGCAATCCAAATCAAAATAAACGGAATTCCTTTGTACATGGCCAGTTTAATCATAACAAACATAACAACCGCACAGATCAGAACAGTTTTTACAATTGATTTTGGCAATGCATCCAATTCGTATCCTTTTTTTCTTCTGTTGACACGATTCTTGAACTCCGTGAAGATGATAATTGCACAAACCACAATGCCCATGAATACACATAATATGTTCAGAGGCTTATCACCAGCCATAATAGTGATAAATCCTAAAACATCCGGAACATATCCGTTAAACAGATTTACAAATGCGGGAGGGAAATTAGAAATCGTCAGACCCTTCAACACGACATTACCAAGTCCTCTAAACATCAACATACCTGCCAGTGTAGTGATCCAAGGAGGAATGTTCATGTATGCAATCCAAAATCCTTGCCATACGCCAATGATAATACCCATTAATATCATGCAAAGCATAGACAGCCATACCGGCCAGCCCCAGGTTACCATCATGGTACCTCCAACTGCACCGACGAAACAAACAATACTACCAGGAGACAAATCAATGTTACCTCCGGTCAGGATACAATACAACATCGCTGTTGCAAGTACAAATACATACGCGTTCTGCGCAATCAGATTGTTCACATTTGACGCCTGCAAGATCTTACCGTTTGACATAATCGCAAAAAAGACTACGACTAATACCAGTACAATCGTCATTGCGTACTTTCTGATTCCCTCAATAAATTTTCCCATTACGCTTCTCCTTTTCCGTTATTTAATATGTGGGACATGATTACTTCCTGTGTTGCCTCTTCCCTGCCAAGCTCTCCGACCATCTTTCCTTCATTCA
>CAZVYQ010000011.1:0-9628 GCA_964631375.1 uncultured Lachnospiraceae bacterium
GAAAGAGAATACCAGAGATCGACAGCCATTACTTCTGTATGGTGCGCGTCAGGTTGGCAAGACATATATTTTACAGGAATTTGGCAGAGACTATTATAAGAATAGTATTTACATCAATTTTGAGAGAATGCCGATAGTAGGCGAGTTCTTTGATGGAGATTTGTTTCCAGACAGATTAATCCAATTGCTAGAGGAGTATTTTAACCAGAAGATTATTCCGGGAGATACATTATTAATCTTCGATGAGATCCAAGCATGCGAGCGGGCATTAACTTCACTGAAGTATTTTTGTGAAGAAGCACCGGAATATCATGTGATTGGGGCGGGAAGCTTGTTGGGAGTCGCAGTTCATCGGGAGAAGTTCTCATTTCCGGTTGGCAAAGTTACGATGAAGACATTATATCCGTTTCGTTTCGATGAATTTCTGATGGCAACTGGGAATAAAACTTTGGTTGGCTTGATTCAGGAGCATTATGACAACATGACAGAAATGCCGGAGGAAACACATAAGGAGTTGCTTAGATGGTTGCGTAGGTACTATTTTGTGGGTGGAATGCCTGCAGCTATAAAAAAGTATTTGGATGAAGAATCATTTGTTAATATCCCGGAGATACAAAGTATGATTTTGAATTCATATACTGCAGACATGGCAAAGTATTCGACAGTCGGTGAATGTACCAAGATTCAGAATGCGTTCAAATCTCTTCCTGCACAATTGTCCAAGGACAATAAAAAATTTCAATATAAATTGATCAGGAAGGGTGCAACTGCAGGTTTATTCGGTGATTCTATTTCTTGGCTTGAGATGGCAGGAGTTGCGATTAAGTGTGATAGAACAACCAGAGGAGAACTTCCGATTAATGTATTCAGAGATGTATCGGCATTTAAGTTGTATTTATCTGATGTAGGATTACTTTCTGCATTTACAAATATTTTACCGGATAGTATTATGAGAGATGAATTATCTGATGTTTATAAGGGAGCCTTGGCAGAAAACTATGTGGCTCAAACCTTGAAGGTAAAACATAGAGATCTGTTTTATTGGACATCGGACTCTCCTGAATCAGAGGTGGATTTTGTGATACAGTTAGATGGAAAGGTTGTCCCGATTGAAGTAAAGTATGATACAAATGTACATGCACGCAGTATCAAGCATTTTGTTGCGATGTACCATCCGGTAGAGGTAATCAGACTGTCAGCAAGGAATTTTGGGAGAGAGGGAGAGATCTTGTCTGTGCCGTTATATGCTGCTTTTTGTTTATAAGGATCATGAGAATTTTAGTATAAAGAAACACCACAAAATTCATTGTGACTATGTGTAAAATACTGAAAATAAAAAGTGAAAGAAATTAATTAAAATAATCATTATGAGAGAGCCTTTCGCTGATGGGCTCTTTTATTATCGTAATAATGGACGAAACATAAATACTACTATGCCAAATAATAACCAATTTTATGGAAATGAATATAAGATTTTCGATGAATAATGTCGATAATAAATATGTACAAGTTCCTCGGGAGGTATCTGATGGGAGTAATAAAAAAGGTCAAATGTAACCATTGCGGATATAGCAAAGATTTCTTTCTGGGTGTTGGAATGCTTGGAGGGAATCTGGACACAGCAAAGAAGAATTTTCCTGATACGGTGCAGAAAGAGATTGATCAATGGATTGCAATGCATGGATATCAAAGAAGTGTAATAGAGGGGAAACTTGGGACATGTAGCACATGTGATGCATTGGAGCTTTATAACGAATTAACCGTATTCGGTACTGATGAAACGAAAGTATCATATGTGACAAAATGCAAGAAGTGTAATTCGGAAATGAAGCCAATCGTAGAAAGACAATTGAGTTGTCCGACCTGTGGATATGAGCTGACAATGGAAGTCGGCGGACACTGGGACTAGACAGAAGGAGTGGGGATCAAGGATGGTTATTACTCATAATATGATGGCCATGAATGGCAACAGACAGCTTGGTATTGTTACAAAGAGACAGGCAAAGTCGACTGAAAAACTCAGTAGTGGATATAAGATCAATCGAGCTGCAGATGATGCAGCGGGACTGACGATATCGGAGAAGATGCGTTCACAGATTCGTGGATTGAATCAGGCGAGCAGTAATGCCCAGGACGGTGTTAGTTTGGCACAAATCGCTGAGGTGCAATGGGCGAAGTACATGATATGCTACATCGTATGACGGAGCTGGCTGTGAAATCATCTACGGGAACAAACACAACTGCTGACAGAAATGCTATGCAAAAGGAAATCAAGGCACTTTCAGAAGAAATCGATCGCATAGCAGAAAGCACGGAATATAATACCCTTAAATTAATTGATGGTTCTATGAGTGCAGGTGCTTCATCAGAGGCTAAAAACAAACTGTTGAAGAATTTATTGGGTTCATGGTTCAAAGATGGTTTGGAAACAATAAAAGATCGCATAGGGTGGACACTCAATAAGGATATTTCAATTGAGGTAAAATTTGAACCCTCCAGTGCAAACGGTAATGCAATGGCAGCCATGGGGTGGTATGAGAATGGTGGTAATGATTTTACGCTATATATTTATGAAAACCAGTTATCTGACGACATATCCTATGGACCAAGCGGACCTGATTCAGGAGGTATGTATTTTGATCGGGTATTAACTCATGAAATGACGCATGCGCTCATGGCACATAATAATTCCAGTGATACGAAAGATATCCCCAATTGGTTTGTTGAGGGAATTGCAGAGGCAGTACACGGTTCGGATGATTACCGATTTGGTACTGATGATGATTCGGCTGTGCAAAGGGCATATGATGATTTGCAAAGTTTTAATTTTAATAGTAGTACAGACTCACTTGAGGACTATTCTGTCGGAATGTTGGCGGTTTCTTATTTACGTAATTATGGGACGACACCAGATACATCATGGGGTGATTTGTTGGAAGCGTTGAATGAACCTACTGATTCATCTACATTTGCAGATAAAGTCAAGGCTGCATATGGTGGAACAACTGAACTGAGTGACATTCTGACTAGCCTTAAAAACGATGCGAAGAATGCATATGATAGTGCAGGAGGTAATAATTTAAATGCCGTTAACACTTTTTTCAAAGACAAATGCCAGATTATCATTGGAGATACATCACCAGATCCTCTTAATGAAACAGCTCCCAGTGGATTAACTAAGGAATCAACTGTAGCAAATGCGGGATCTGAGACCGATATCAACCCAGACGGCGATACAATAACATATAATGGACATAATATATCCATAGAGTGGCCTGATATAACAGAGAATCATGCAATGAGTCTTCAGATTGGTGCTGCTGCAGAACATCATATGGATTTCAGCATTGGTTCGATGAACAGTGCAGTGGTGCTTGGCGTTAACGGAATTAATATTTCTACACAGGATGGTGCCAGAGATGCTTTACAGATCATACAGGATGGTCTTGACTATGTATCTGAGGAACGTTCTAAACTTGGTGCAGTCCAGAACCGATTGGAGCATACTGTAGCAAATCTCGATAACGTAGTCGAAAACACAACCGCAGCCGAAAGCAGAATCAGAGATGTAGATATGGCAACAGAGATGGTAGAATACTCAAAGAATCAGATTCTTCAGCAGGCGGGACAATCTATGTTAGCTCAGGCAAACCAACAGACGAGTGGTGTATTATCCTTGTTACAGTAGCCAAGATAGCATTACATCGAACGTAAATATAGGAGAATAGATAATTTGGGACATATTCTAGAATTAAGAAAACAAAAGCAACCTCCGTCGTCGGTTTGGTTGCTTTTGTGATCATAGGCAGTGAATGATCAAAGACATTATTCAATCTTCTGATATCGCTCATCAGCCAGCTTCCAGTTGATAATCTTCATATATTGTTCCAGATATTCTGCTCGTCGATTTTGGTACTTTAGATAGTATGCATGCTCCCAAACATCGACAAGGAGAATCGGACAGTGACTGTACGTGAGAGGCACATTCTGATTTGGCGTTGTAATGATGCGTAGTTTTCCATTTTCATGGATCAGCCAGGCGTATCCGGAACCAAAGACAGACAGGGCAGCTTCTTGAAACTGTTTGGAAAATGCCTCGAAACCACCAAATGAATCTGTGATAGCGGTCTCTATTTTGAGACCATCAATATTGTTTGCTTCTGGACTGATACCGTTAAAATACATTTTATGATTATATACACCACCTGCATTATTTTGAATTGGTATGATCAGTTCTTGTGGAATAGCCGCTTTTTCAACCAACAGTTCCTCCAGTGACATCATGTGTAATTTGGGCAGGTTTTCAAGTAATGCATTTAGTTTATCAATGTAGGTTTGTAGGTGTTTGTCATGATGCAGGTGCATGGTCTCGCTGTCTATATAAGGCTCCAGGGCATCATAGGCATAGGGTAGTGGTTCGTTAACAAAGGGATAGTGTTCTTTCATGGGTTCTCCTTTTCAAGATGGATTATAGAATTAATATATGATGTTACTATAGTATTGCACGTAGAGAACGTATTTATTAAGATTGATATTGTATAAAATATGAAACGACAATATAATAAAGGGCAGAGAGATTAATTGTTGTATTCCATGGGATTTGTGAGAAAGGAATCATAAGTGGATATCAAGAGGGAATTGACCATGACTCCAAGGATAGAGTATGAAAAGAATATCAGCATCATCACGCAGATCAATGAGATGATTTCCTGTTTTAGAAGGCAGAATTATAACCGTGCAGAGCGAATGTTTCCGACGTGGTCACAGAGCTTTTCACAGACTATTGAGGTATTGTTTTCTTCCAAGGATTATTTTAACCGTCAACAGCTGGTTGTGGATGAGATGAGCATCATGGAGGTTATGAAGGGCGTTCTGCAGGCACAGGAGCAGGGAGATTATGTTTTACTTGCTGATCTGCTGGAACTCCAGCTGGTTCCATTTCTATATCTGATTCAGGAAACCATCAGGCAAAATGAAGGGAGTATGATCTTTTCTGATCATCTGCAGGATAATCTGATACTGCTTGAACAGTATCAGGGAGCAGATCAGGAGGAGTACAGAGAGTTGTCTCGGATTCTAAAACAACATGAGTCTGGATCGAGTGTACATTTTATAGCAGAGGATACAGAGCTTGGCTGTCCGACCCTCAAGTACACAGATGACAAGAGAGAATTCTATCTGCACAGCAATCATGATCCTGTTGCGGAAGGATGGAAACTTGCAAATGAGTATTACAACGAGGATCTGGAGCAGTATACGGTATATGGTCTTGGTCTGGGCTATCATATCGAGGCATTGGATGCCCTCTGTGACCATACCAGTCGGATTGATGTGTATGAGAGCAATCTAGATGTAATCCTTCACGCGTTTACATACAGAAATATGAATACCTTACTAAGCGGCAATGTGAGATTGCATTATGATCCAAAACTCATGAAACTGGGGAAGATGTTGGAGCATATGTCCGGTGGACTGATGCTGCATGCACCATCTATCCGATCGATTCAAAATGAGGATCTTGGTAACAGCATGAATGAATTGTTTGTACAGGAGAGTAGTGTTCGAAATCAGGGTCCGGATATGCTGCGTAATTTTAAAAGTAACACCAGAGAATGTAAACTATATGCAGATATACTAAGTGAGGATTTTAAAGGAAAGACGGTATTTATCATTGCTGCAGGGCCGTCACTGGACAAGAATATTGCATTATTGAAGAATCAGCCTAAAAATACTCTGATCTTATCAGTTGGGACAGCCTATTGGAAGCTGTTGGATCAACAGGGAATCCGACCGGATTATGTGATGTTTTTAGATGCGGCTCCGCGAATGTACATACAGGCGAGTGGTCTTGAACATGAAACCATTCCATATCTGATTGCTTCTACAGCCTGTCGTAAAATCACAGAGGATTATCAAGGCCCGAAGTATCTGATCTGTCAGGAAGGATATCCTGAGGCGGAACAGTATGCGAGGGAACGTGGCTATCAGATCTATCAAAGTGGTGGCTCTGTCAGTACGCTTGCGATTGACGCAGCCATTCGGCTGGGGGCTGCCAGAATAGTCTGTCTAGGATTGGATCTGGCCTATACCGGGAATAAAATGCATGCAACTCATGCGGGGAGATATCAAATCACAGAGACAGAGGATATGCTTCAGGTTAAGGACTGGGATGGAAATCCTGTGAATACTTCTCCGGCACTGAATATGTATCGAAAGTGGATTGAAAGAAGAGTTGAGAGAGCTCGGAGAGAAAGACCGGAATTAGAATGGATCAATGCGACTGAGGGTGGTGCTTATATACAGGGTATGCAGCACATGCTACTTTCTGAGGTCCTTGCAGAACTGTAATTACTTTGAAGCATGTATTTGGTCAGAGCTATGGATTTGGAATGTTATCTTTTATATAACGTTCCGCAGGCTACCGGGATTTCCTCATAGCCTTCCTTCATGACATAGTCTAACAGATAGCCGCCAATTTCGTTTTCGTTTGGTCTTGGATCAGCTACAACATCTCCGCAGGTTTCATAGGAACCATAGTCTTCATTTACGACGAGAATGAGATCAGGATAGCGATCCGGATTTAGCTTGTAATAGTCCTCCAGACGTGTGCTGTTGAATTGGGTACGCCAGGTAGTTGGAGAACCGCATTTGAGATCCGAGCACATATATCCGAAGGGGAGCAGCTTTGTGATAAAGAGACTGCCAGTATTGTTTTTATCAGGATTGAGATTGGCCAGTTGACATTCGTTTGTCAGGACATTATAAACGTCCTGATATTTTTTTGCCTGTTCAGGTGTTGTATAGAGACCGGAAGCTGGTCCGTCCTCCAGTTTTACTGTTAATTCTGACAAAGGTGCATCACGATATACGTTTACAAATCTTAGTGTAACTGTTTGAAGTAAGGCAATGAGCAGGACACAGGTGCAGAGTAGTGAGAGTATTTCCAATGGTGCAGAGTCTGTATCTTCGTTGCATAGTTCATGTTTAAAGTCATAGATCATCATAATACCGCCGATCGAGGCAATAAAATGTCCCATAGACAGAATGTATAAATATCCGTTAGAGGAATAGGAATACACAATTGAGAAGATCATTCCGGGTACAAAGAGTAAAAAGAAAGCCCGACGGCTTCGCTCCCGTGTCAAAAAGAAAAGCGGCAGTGCAAACATACAAAGGGCGGTCTGGATATAACCTGTATGTCCGATGCTGCAGGAGAAATAAATAGCAAACAGACACAGATCAACCAGACAAAGTATGATCTTGAGAGCCTTGGGAATCAGATGGATATGGATTTCTGCCAATGCAAGAAGCATCGTGATTACAATCAGAAGATATCCCAGGTATGCGGCATATCCATAGACCTCATTGATTCCAATGAAAAATTTCTTGAGTGGATAAATAAAACTTGTAATGTGTTCCTCATCCGTTAATACATAGGGAATGGCCTGGATGAAATCCTGTAGCTTTACATTGAGCAGCATAAAAACTGCAAAAACAGATGCGGGGATCAGGATGCCTAAAAAGGTATACCAACACACAATGACCAGATGCGCTTGTGTAACGGCGTGTTTAAACCAGACAGGAAGCGGCAGGATGCGGCATAATAATAACAATACCGCGATTCCGATGATGACTAGGATATAAGCAACAGCCATCGTAGGCAGAGCCAATACCGACAGGGCAAATAAAATACCGCCAAATATCAAATTGCGTCGACGTTCTGTGTGATAGTAATGATACAACAACAGCATGGACACCAAAAAGAAACCCACTGACATCGTGTAGTAGGAAAGTGTCGCAATATTCAGATGTGTATAAAACAGGTAAAAAAGTGAACAGATCACAGCGATCCATTGAGGATGGGAATGTCTGATGATCCGATAGATTACAATGGATAAAATCAAAGCAAAGATTACAAAACAGATCCTAAAAAAGAGGATTACTCCTGTAGTAGAACCGGTAATCGTCACAAACAGCGAAAAGAGAGGCAGGAGCATAATGGAGGACAGCTGAGTCGGAAACCAGTCGTGCTGAAAGATGCTGTCACCCTGATAAAATCGATATGCGGTTGAAAAATAGAAGGTTTCATCTGACCAGCAAAAGCTGAACAGACATCTGATCAACAGTAATATACCTGCAAAAGCGATGATATAATATGGAAAATGTGCTCTGATCCGCGTTCTCATGAGAAGGATTCCTTTCTGTCTTCGGTCGTTGCCCGTCCACAATTATCTTATATGAGACCCTATGAAAACGCAAGGAAAATATGTATTGGTAAAATTGACACAAACTATGGATTACTATATAATTAATGACTGTAGCAAAGTGGATGCTTGCTATACGAAAATGAGTCATTTTGGCTCCCGGAGACAATTGATGAATGCTGAAATAGGGATACTGCGGGAGAACCGCTATATCAGGGACTTTCTCAAACACTATCATATTCAATACCAAGAATTCTCTACAGCACAGGAGATGCTTGCATCTGATGTACCGGTGCTTTTTTGTGATAAAAAAATAGATCTGCTCCAGGCTGTCAAAATGGAAAAGTTCGTTTTGACTAATCATAATGTGCTGATGCAGACAATCGGTAAAGAGGCTACAAAGGATCGTGGATATTATTATGTGATGAAGGACTTTGGTCTCGGTGAGCGTTCCTTCTATATCACTGAGCCTGTGTACCGTTGTGACTCCAGTATGGGCGATGTTTGCGAGGCGCTTCAGAGATTTGTAAAGGAACAGGATTTTTTTGACGTAGGAGAGACATTTTCTTCTGAAAACGCTAAATTGACAGGTGCATGTATATTGGCGGGTAGACAGATCATTTCTCTTCCGTGGGATCTGAGTGGTCTTGATCGATATCAGGGAATTGCCCTTAGACCGTACTACAAAAAGAGAAGTAACCGTCATTCGCTGCGAATCTTACCGGATGTGGATCACAAAGGTTTTCGACAGCTGTTGCTGGCTCTTTTGCGATATGCGTACAGGAGACAGGGAATCTGGATGCCGGACTGTCATGCGGTCAATGTGCGGATGGGTGAACAGGATATTGAGTTTATCTATCCACCGGAGAAGCTGATTGGCAGAGCAAAGAGACTGATCAATTGCTATGATAAGATGCTGTCCTTGCTTCCGGGGCTGATCATAACCATTTTACTCTTGACGATGCTTTATTTTACATCGGTTGCGTTTGCTACCGTGATATTGGCACTGGCAACCGTGATGGCGATTGCTGCCTGCTTCTTTCGAAAGAAGGCACCAAACAAAATGAAATATCTGTTTGGCATCTTTGCGGCAGTGGTGATTATATTCAATCTGTTGTACAATATCCGCTCTTTATCAGGATTGATCCCATTGTATCGTACCACTACACAATCCCGCTATCAGTCAGCATTTATGGAGCGTGGGGAGTACGTAGATGCAATGCTGCAGCTGCTGGCAAAGGGAAGGACCGTACAGGTACATGATACAGGTGATGCCTATGAACACCCTGTCTATACGTATTACGAGGAAGGGGATCCGATCATCAAATATGCGGTTGCCCATGACCCGAAATATTACTATGGACGTGACTATTACAGATTCTTTGAGGAGTTTGCAGATGAGGTAACTGTGGATGACACACTGG
>CAZVYQ010000011.1:9728-54093 GCA_964631375.1 uncultured Lachnospiraceae bacterium
GATTATTATGATCGGGAGGTGAGTGAGAGATGACGATAGGACAGATGGATCTGCTGTTATCGGATTTATCCTCCGGATATTATATCAGACAGGTACTTGCAATCCTCTTTTTGTTTTTGATTGGAACGCTGTTTCTATATGCGATTCGGGAGCATATGAGACCGATATGGTTGTATTTGCTTGCTTTTCCGATGGGTCTTGCTCTTTGGTGTATTGCCGGTTTTCTGCTATTGACAATAGGGATTCGGTTTTCATTGCTCACGGAGCTTTTGGTGATTGCAGTGATCATGCTTGTGTTTTGGTTTCTCACATGGTACAGACATCGCTTTTTGGAGCAGACGGATCATATTCGCAAGCCCTTTCACATGACCGGTATTGTGCTTGTGATCATGCTGATCATCGCCTGTATTGCAGTCAGTGGTGTGATCAGCATCAGTATTTCAAACGATACAATGTACTATTACATGTATTATCCGGAGGTGTTGGCTAAGGAGGGTGCTTATCTGAGAGGATATGATGTGTTTCTGTCAGATGTAGGTCCGATGGCTGCGATTATTGGTACGATTCCGGCACTGCTTGGATTTGATCAGTTTTACGGGATACAGCAGATGTACCTGATCAATTTTCTTTTGATATTTTCCTTGTTTGTATATGAGAGAGCACAGGAGAAGCTACAGCACAAGACCTCTATATGGGTTACGGTTGCCGCTGCTTTGCTTTTGATGACGGCGACGCCATTTGTGGTCTTATCAAAATGGATTTTGGCCAATATGTATGTCATGGGCTATTCGTTTATTCTCTTTGCACTGGCCTTTAAGGTCGCTGAAAAGCGAACAGAGAATACCGAGGATCAGAGAGACTACATGATTGTCTTTATGGTTCTGTCTGCGATGATTTCCATGCTTCGTATGGAAGGCGGCATGCTGATGTGCTTTATGATCGTGTGTATTTCCACACTGAGATTTGAGAATCGTGAACTGATCATGAGGTTTTTACTGCCGGCATCAGTTATGCCTTGCATTTATTACGTTCGATATTTTCTGTTTTTAAAGGTGTCTCCCGTCTATTCATTCCTGACCTGGCAGAAGGCTGTGGTAGCAATTGGCGTCATGGTGTTACTGGGTCATTATCTTGGTGGGATACGGGGTAAGCATTTGCTACGGTTGCAGAAACATACAGGTTGGCTGATTCTGACGGGGCTTGTTATGGTGAATGCAGCTTTGTTTGTGATTGCACCGTCTGACTATATAGTGGTGCTTCGTGCATTTTGTCAGAACTTTGTATATCAACAGGGCTGGGGCTATATACTGTATTTATTGATGGCATGTTATATTGCATTGTTCTTTGCGGGCAACATCAGACATAAAGAGATCTGTTATGAAAATCTTGTATTCTTGGGTTATATGTTTTATACATTGGCGGTCAGCTTTGCAAGAGGCGGCGGTCTCAGACGTGACGTGGCGGATTCGGGTAATCGTGTCATGCTACAGGTGATCCCGTTTATGATCTTCGCTTTGGTCTGTACGGCCATAGAATTCCTAAAGGAGAAGGATAGCAGCGATGTCAATGATCATTAATGCAGATGATTTTGGGAAAACAGAGGAAGTCAATCAGGCGATCTGTGAGTGCTTTCGATTGAACTATATCGACAGAACCACTTTGATGGTCAACATGCCTTATGCAGACGATGCAATGAAATTGGCGAAGAAACAGGGACTGATGGAACGTGTCGGTATCCATTTGAATCTGACTGCAGGTAAACCACTCACGGAGAGTATCAGCAAAAATCCTCTGTTCTGTAATGAACAGGGTGAGTTTCATGCCGGTTTCCACAGAAGCATGAAATCCCGTCTCTGGATGTCACCTAATGATGTACAACAGATTCGGGAAGAATTAGAGGCACAGATCCAAAAATATCTATCCTATGGATGTACGCTCAAACATGTGGATTCACATCATCATGTACATACGGATCTGCCGGTGCTCAAGGCATTGGAGCCGTTGTTGAAAAAGTATGAATTCTGTTCTATTAGGATTGGGCGCAATTTATTTCTAAAGGAATATACACAGGTCTTTAATATCCTGTATAAACACTATTATAATGGAAGACTGAAAAAAACAGGGCTTTCATTAACAGAGTATTTTGGTTCGGCCAATGATTTGCGTTCTTATGTCAGAAGGCTTCGGTTGAATATGAAGCAGTTTGCTAAGCGTCATCAGATCGAGGTCATGATTCACCCGATGTATGATGCAGACGGAGCTCTGGTAGATACGGTAGATTTCATGGATCAGTCATGGTGTGCATCACTTTCAAGAGGTGAGAAGGAGAGCTGACTTGGAAAAGAAGACAGCACATAATCAAGTAATCAAATATGCTGCTTCGCCTCTTGCAACTCTGATGATTGTGAGTATTGTACTATGGCTGAAGCAGATCTTTCCGTTTGGAACAAATACCATAGATTATTATGATATGGGGCAGCAGATAGCGGCCTTTTATTATCATGTTTACGATGCACTGCATGGGACAAAATCTCTCTTTTTTGACTGGTACAGTGCATTGGGAACCAATATGACGATGAATACCTCCGGCTGCAGCAGTATCAGCGTGTTCAACCTGCTGCTGTATTTTGTACCGAGAGATGGGATTTTGCAGGCGTTGTCCATATTTACAATGGTTAAGATGGCATGTATGTCATTTACAATGTATTTATTCCTGCATAAAACAATTCGTGCAGATGCTATCTGGGAGTTTTGCTTTTCAGTCTGCTATGGCCTCTGTGGATTTGCGATGATGTATTATATTACAAATCAATGGCTGGATGTTGCAGTGGTGTTGCCTTTGCTTGCAGGCGCTGTATGGAAATTGCTCACAGAGGAACGGACAGGCAGTTATATTCTCTGGCTGACAGTCTGCCTGGTCGGCAGCTACTATCAGAGCTGCATGATCCTGATTTTTATCATACTCGGAACAGGTGTATATTATTTTACGATCGGGAGTGAAGATCAGGAAAAGCGATACACTGCTGTGTGGAGACTGTTTACGGCAACACTGACAGCCGTCGGACTATCGGCATTTATCCTGATCCCACAGTTATTACAGACCTTCGGTTCCACGAGATTTGAGAATAACCATCAGGAAGGCAATTTTTATCTGAATATATTGCGACAGGTCAAGGGTGTCTATACGACCAGATGGTGGGCTCTGCTTGGACTGTCACTTCCGTTTGCAGTGATTGTGCAGGGAATTATGAAAGGAATCAGACGAAATGGATCTTTCAGAAATTACTGGAAGAGCTCCGAGAGAAAGCATGATTTGTTTTTTGTCATCATGATTCTGATGATGTGTCTGGAATTGCTGTTTGAGAGTATTAACCTAATGTGGCATTTTGGCTCCTATGTCGGGTATCCGATCCGAAATGGGTTTATCATCAGTCTGATGGTGTTGACGGCGGCATGCTATTATGCGAAGCGTGAGGAGAACGGCAGACAGGAGAATGATCGATCACAGTGTTTCAAGATCCTGACCGGACTCGTGGCGACAGGCATTCTTGCAGGTCTTGTAATCCATTATTACAACAGCCGACCGGACTGGATACTGCGGGAAGTATTTCATTTGACAGCACTTGTTTGTGGTGTTTCGTTTGTATTATATATGCTTTTGATCTGGGGGCATACATACCTACAGAAATCGAAGTCAGACAAGGAAAATTTCTGTCTGACGGCAGTGGTAAACCTGTTGATGGCGGAATTAATCATCTTTGCATATATGATGCTTGGAAAGCCGGCATATACGACAGGATATTCGGAACAGGCAGAGCAGAGCGGCAGTTATATTGCAGCATCGAATGAACTTGTGGAGAAGTTGGAAATTGATGAGTCCACAATATCCAGAATCAAGAATCCGGATACAGAACTCAATGCAAATTATCCTTTTGTGATGCGACGTGCATCGCTCAGCAACTGGACACATATGATAGAGCCATCGTTTCAGCAGGGAGCAGTGGATTGGGGATATTCCATACAATACATGCGGGTTCTGGATGCCGGAGGAACGGTTTTTTCAGATGCATTGCTCGGAATACGACAGGTACTCAGCGTCAATGAGTTACCGGAGGAACTTTATACTGAGGCAGGACGTACTGTAACGGGAGTGGGAGAAGCACAGCGAGAGTTTATTTTATACGACTGTAATTATGTTCTTCCTTTTGGTATCGTAATTGCGGGAAATGAGAAGCGGGAAGTAACACAAGACAGATTTTCCATGCAAAATAACGTATATGCCCTAATGCAACCGGAGCAGGAGGCTCCTTTGATTGAAACACTCTGTATTGGTGATGGCGTGAGTGATGCTCATCAGTCCTTTGAGATCATAGGTCAGAAGGCACTTTATTTTTCCGGCTTTCAGGCAGACAGTGATGTGGGGAATATGACAATCATGGTAAATGGAGAGAATGTAATCGTCCCAACGATCGGAAGTCCGACACAGACATCTTATCCGGCTTATTTTAATAATAATATGATCTGTCTTGGTGTATTTGAAGATGAGACGGTAGATGTGGAAGTATACTTTTCAGAGCTTGAAGCGGATCAGCGGCTTGAACAGGATGAATGCTTTGTCATTGGTGCATTGGATTTGAGTAAACTGCAGGCTCTGTGTGATCAATACAAAACCGAAGATATCCAGCCCATGACAACGGATACCCAACTGTCAGCGATTGTGAAGGATGCTCCGAAGGGAAGTGCATTATTGCTGCCCGTGAAGTATGATACAGGCTTTCAGGCGGAGGTCAACGGACAGAAAACAGAGACCTCACAGGCGTTTGGAATGTTTACAGCGATTCCGCTTGTTGAGGATACAAATCAGATAACCATGAAATTCTTTCCGAAGGGGATGAAAGTGGGCTGTGCGATCAGTATGATTGTGCTGCTTATATGGAACGCTGTCTGGTATAGGAGCATTCGTAAGTCTAAGGCAATCACGGATAAAACGCTGACAATATATAAAACAGTATGGGTGATCTTTGTTACAGGATGGAGTGCTGCAGTATTATTGATGTATGTGATTCCGATTCTGTATGCCCCTTTCGCGTTGCTGTTTGGATAAGGAGTCGATATGAGCAAGAAGGAAAAAATAGCAGGGGTACTCAGGAAGCCGTTGATATTTGTGCTGCTGCAGAATCTGATCTGTCTGATTCTCTCATTATTTGTGTTTCATCCACACTTTGAGGAGAATGACGATACAATCATTGCCTTTATTGCAGAGGGTGTCTATGGGACAAGAGACAGTCATCTGGTATATGTGAATGCCTGCTGGGGTGAAGTCTTAAAAACTCTGTATCGTCTGTTTCCGGATATCAGATGGCATTCGGTGACACAGTATATCTTTATGTTTCTTGCTCTATCAGTAATCTGTTATTTATTGGTTAGAGAAAAGAAGCAGGGCAGGCTGTTATCTACGATTTTTCTGTTATGTACATTCTACGAGGCTTATGTATCGTTACAGTATACAAAAACAGCTGCAATTGCGTGTGCAGCCGGGTATTTTGTGCTGCTTTTCTTCTTGCAGGCTCTTAGACGTGGTGAGAAGGGTCGGAGTGGAATCGGTATCGTGGGAGTGCTCCTTCTGATTTATGGATTTTTACTGCGGGACAGCTGTTTTTACATGGCGACTGCGATCTTCTTCATTCCGCTTCTATATGAATTGTGGAGCGTCTGGCGGGAAACAGAGAAGGGATCTGCAAGAAAACCGTTATATATTGGTCTGGTTGTATTTGCACTGCTGATCGTAGTGCTCGGTACATTGGGGTTCATGAATCAACGTGCATATGAGACAGATGAAGGCTGGAAAAGCTATCATGAGTTCAATCAGAAACGCACAGAGCTGTTGGATTATCGATATGATCTAATGAATTACGAGAATTATGGAGAACGTCTGGATGAAATGGGAATCTCTGAAAATGATACCTTGCTCTATCTGACGTGGCAGTTTGGTGATGGTGGTGTCTTTCAGATTCCGCTGATTGATCAGGTATTGAAGGATGCACCTAACCGAAGGTTTGATGTGGCGATGCTCAAGCGTCTGGCAGCACATTTGTATGAGGAATGGTTTGGACTGAGTGCTTTGGTGATCGGGAGTGTTTGTCTGACCTTGTGGTTACTGCTTTCCGGTGGTCGTAAGAATTATTTTTTGGTACTTTATCTGTTAGGAGTGTTAATGGCTGTCTTATGCTACTATGAATATAGTGGCAGGTGGAATCACAGGGTGGTGTTTGCAGTGATTTTCACCCTGTTTGTGATCAAACTTCAATCTTGCTGTTTCGATGAAGCAAAGCCATTATTGCTCATGATTGGCATCAGTTTGTTTCTGAATGCTGGTCTGTATTTACAGGACAGTTTTGCCTATCATGCATTTGTCAGGGAGGAATCCTCAAGTACTGAGGAGTTGAATGCGTTCACTATGGAACATGCCAATCAGCTCTATCTGATTGATCCGTTTACGGATCAGATTGCGTATCGATATGATGTATTTAAAGCATATCATGAAGGGGATTTTGGCAACCGTACTTATCTGGGAGGATGGCTGACTCACTCTCCGATCTACAGAGGAGTTTTAAAGGAATTTGGGTATCAGGATGCGTTTGAGGCTTTGCGATCATCAGACACAGATGAAGCAGTCTATCTGATTGACAACAGTTATCCAAAAGAGAAACTGCAATACATCAAAGAACATTATCAGGAGGCTTTTCAACTGAAAGAGGAAGAAACTGTAGGAAATTACACAATTTATAAGTTGTGCAAATAAATTCCATTTTTCATCCAATTGTTACAATTCAACAACCAAACATTACAATTCTATTGTTATTCAGGGCTTTATATTGTATATAATAATACAGAGATTAAGTCTCAACAACCTGTGTTTATTTCCAACATATAGCCCGTGGTTCATCCGCCGCGGGCTGCTTTGCGTATCATAGGGAAAATGCTTGCACACAGGACTGTACATATGAGAAAATATGACATATAAGGAGGCAGCAGGGATGATTAATTGTGCTGTTTGTGATGATGATTCTGTTTTTGCGGAACAGATCAGTGAAAAGATTCGGGAGTATGCAGTAGATAATCATATCAGCTATAATATAGATACCTATGGCAGCGGAGAGGAATTGCTGGCACAAAAGACTCAAAGATATCATGTATATTTTCTGGATATGCAGATGAAGGAGTTGGATGGGATGAAGGTGGCTGCTACAATACGTGAAGCCGATAGCAGAGCAGTCATTGTATTCATATCCGGCTATATCCAATATGCAGCGAGGGGCTATCGCGTGAATGCAGTCAGGTATATTCTCAAGCCACAGCTGGACGAGGAATTCAATGACTGTATGGATGCTGTGATGGAGCTGTTGGCAGATGTGAATGAGATCCTCAAGATTCATATCGGAACCAAGGACATAGAGCTGCGATTGAGTGATATACTCTATATTGAAAATATTAAACGTAAGGTCACGATTCATATGGATGATCATGAGCGAACGTTATATGAGACCTATGCAAAGATCACGGAGCTTGCTGACAGGCTGCACTCCAATCGTTTTATCTATTGTCATTCGGCATATCTTGTCAATGCTGATAAAATAGCTACGATTCATCAGTCGGAATTTGAATTAAAATCGGGTGAATGCGTACCGATCAGTCGTCTCAAGTATTTACAGGCACAGAAGGATTATTACTTATTTAAGGTGAAATCCAATATCATTTAGTTCAGTCAGGGGTGGCAGTTTATGGATATTTTTGGTGCTTTGATACCTCAAATACAGATGATTATTCTTCCTAAGTTATTGGAAGTAATCACAATTCGTGAATATATGGATATCGTTGCTGTCAGAAAGTATCAGAAACAGGCCTACTATATTGCATGGTATCCTGTCTTTGCCTTGTGGCTCTATGCCGTATCAATCCTACAGGCTCCGATCATTGTCAGTATCATACTGAATGTGCTGTTTAGTGCTGCAACCATGATGTTATTATATCAAGGGAAATGGTATCAAAAGGTTGCGGTTGCCGTAACAGCAGTAATTGGCGTTGTGATACTGGACTATCTGTTTTTGGAAGGATTTCTGTTGCTTCTGGGGAGCAAATTCGCAGAGGTCGGTTCAACGAGTGTAGAGATGTTCAGTACAATCATGCTGACGAAGCTCACAGAAATGCTGGCTGTCAAAATTGCCAGGGGAATCATAGGTTATCGCAGAATCAAAGGCTTGAAGGCAGAGGATTATTTTCTGTATTTTCTGATGCCGATTGTCAGTATTGGCGTGATGGATATGCTTTTTATTGATTGTATAGGACACGGGGAAGCATCCACATCATTGACATATGCCATACTCGGCATCGTGATTTTGGATATTGCGATCTTCCATATGATGCATAGAATGGAGAAGTACTATCAGGCAGAGGGAGACATGCGGGTCATGAATCTGCAGATGACGGCTCAGATGGATAATATCAGAGAGATTGAGCAGACGCATAAAAGGATACGTCAGATCTCTCATGGAATCACAACACAGCTGTCGGCGATCGAAACTCTGTTACGACACCATAAATATGCCGAGGCGGAGGATTATCTGAAAAGCATCACAGACACCGTAGAACAGGATATCCTGCCGATTCATACTAATAATGTAGTGGTAGATGCATTGTTGAATCAGAGATACATACTGGCTCGTTCCAAAGGGATCAAGATGCGGTTTGATATCCAGGATCTGCAGACGATCAAGATCAGGACAACTGATTTGGTATCAATCATCAGTAATGGTCTGAATAACGCCATAGAGGCATGCGAAGCTGTCACAGGAAACAAGATCATTGAACTGAAAATACTGAATGCCGAGGAGGAACTGCTGATTTCGATACAGAATACTGTTGAGTCTGATATCGTAGTAGATGGAGATCGGATACCAACCTCAAAGGATGACAAGCTTAATCATGGCTTTGGATTGGAAGCCATTCGATTGGTTCTTGAGCGATATCATGGAAAAATGTTTTTAGAATGTGAGAATCACATTTTCAAACTTATTACTGTATTGTAAAGATATTGTAAATATTTCGTAACAATATGTTTACAAGAAAGGATAATTGTGGTAAGGTAATTCAGGGGATTGGATTTAACGCTGTATGTGAGGTATAATGGGAGGAAATACAGTGGTCAATTATGACAGCGATTTGGAGCTGCGTGTAACAGAGGTGTTACATCAGATGGGTGTTCCGGCAAGACTGACGGGATATCATTATCTGAGAGAAGCGATTATGATGCTCGTGGATGATATGGATATTTCACATTCCATTACAAAAGTCCTGTATTATGACGTCGCAAAGAAGCATCATTCAACAACGGAGAGAGTGGAACGAGCCATCCGAACTGCAGTTGAGATTTCATGGGAACGGGGAAATACAGATACCTTTGAAACGATTTTCGGCTATTCGGCCATCAATGGAAGAAAGAAGCCGTGTAATTCAGAATATATGGTTCAGATCGCAGATAAGATCAGACTGAATCAGAAATATGAGATGCCCTTGATTTAATCAAGGGCATTTTCTTTGATGCTGAGCTGCCAAGCCTGGTATCTCTTTGTTCTTTTCGAAAAACGATAGGTTCTTTTCATGGAAGCAAGAGTGTCCTCATCCAATAGACTATCCAATACTTGTTTACGCTGCTCGGGAGAGTAATCCACATAATCATTAAATGCAAGTTTGATTTCGTAGATGCGATCTCCACATTTTAGGCATTGCTGCTGGTGTCCGCAGAGGAGAAAAATCTGTCTGCAGTTGTTGCAGTAGTGTAGGTACATCATAGATGGCGTCTCCTTTTCTCTTCTTTTGATTGCATATGGTACAAGATATTGGAACATATGTCAATGAATTACAATGAAAAAGTGTGCCTTACAAATAATCTTTGTGCCGAAAACGTCGAATGGCGTCGAAAAAGCACCAAATCATGCCGTTTGGTCGGATTATCGGTTGTAATATTTGGCGGTTAATGTTATAATACTACGAGGTTATGTAAATTAATTCGGAGGGAAATTCATGAGGACTTATTTGGTAACAGGCGGTGCCGGATTCATTGGTTCCAACTATATTCAGTATATGTTTAAGAAGTATGGCTCAGAGATTAAAATCATCAATGTAGATGCATTAACCTATGCGGGGAATCTGGAAAATCTAAAATCAGTCGAGGACAGAGACAACTATATATTCATCAAGGCTGATATCTGTGATAAGGATGCAATTTCTAAGATCTTTCATACGTATGATATAGACAGAGTCGTACATTTTGCGGCTGAAAGTCATGTTGACAGGAGTATCAGAAATCCGGAGGTGTTTGTTCAGACGAATGTCTTGGGTACACTTGTTATGCTGAACTGTGCAAAAAATGTGTGGGAGACAGAGGATGGTTTCAAGGAAGGCAAGAAATTCCTGCATGTTTCCACAGATGAGGTGTACGGTTCTCTGGAGAATCCCGAGGATTACTTCTATGAAACGACCCCATATGATCCACACAGCCCATACTCAGCAAGCAAGGCATCCTCGGATATGATTGTAAAATCATATATTGATACTTATCATTTTCCGGCAAATATCACGAATTGTTCCAATAACTATGGACCATATCAATTTCCGGAAAAACTGATTCCACTGATCATCAACAATACATTACAAGGCAAGAAATTGCCGGTCTATGGTGACGGCAAGAATGTGCGTGATTGGCTCTATGTAGAGGATCATGCAAAGGCAATCGACATGGTACAGGAGCAGGGAAGGCTTGGAGAAACATATAATATCGGCGGTCATAATGAGAAGCAGAATATCGAAATCGTCAATATCATCATAGAAACCATACATGATATGCTGCCGGATTCGGATCCGAGAAAAGCACATGTGAATACGGACTTGATTACTTATGTAGAGGATCGTAAGGGACATGACAGAAGATATGCCATCGCTCCGGATAAGATCAAGGCAGAGATCGGCTGGCAGCCGGAGACGATGTTCGCAGAGGGCATCAAAAAGACCATTCAGTGGTTCTTCGAGAATGAGGAATGGATGAACAATGTAACAAGTGGTGATTATCAGAAGTACTATAAGGAGATGTATCGATGAAGGGAATTATTCTGGCAGGAGGGTCCGGCACCAGACTGTATCCATTGACAAAGGCGATCAGTAAGCAGATGATGCCTGTCTATGACAAGCCGATGATTTATTATCCTCTGTCGATCTTGATGTTAGCAGGGATACGGGAGATCCTGATTATTTCAACTCCCAGGGATCTGCCGACATTTGAGAGCTTGTTTGGCTCAGGTGAACAGCTTGGATTAAAGATGTCCTATGCGGTTCAAACAGAACCGAGAGGGCTTGCAGATGCTTTTATCGTTGGCGAAGAGTTTATTGGGAATGATAATGTCGCACTGATCCTGGGTGATAATATTTTCTATGGACAGAGTTTTTCCAAGATGCTACGTGAGGTGGCAGCGAGAGAAAAGGGTGCCACGATCTTTGGATATTATGTCAGAGATCCACGAGAATACGGTGTGGTTGAGTTTGATGAGAATGGGATGGCGATTTCCATAGAGGAAAAGCCGGAAAATCCTAAGTCCAATTACGCTGTACCAGGATTGTATTTTTATGATAATGATGTTGTAGAAATCGCAAAGAATGTGAAGCCGTCAGCAAGAGGAGAGATCGAGATCACAAGTGTCAATAATGCATATCTTGAGAGGGGTGATTTGCATGTACAGACACTGGGACGAGGTTTTGCATGGCTTGATACCGGAAGTCATGATATGCTGTTGGATGCGGCTGATTTTGTGGCAGCATTTCAAAAGAGACAGGGAATGTACATTTCCTGTATCGAAGAAATTGCATACAGAAGAGGCTTTATTAATAGGGAGCAATTGATTTCATTAGCACAACCGTTACTGAAAACCGAATATGGCAAGTATTTGATTGATGTAGCTAATGGGTTATAAGAATCGGAGGTAGGGAGTATATGACTGGTAAAGATAAGGGGAATCTTGACCGGCTCTTTGAAGGAAATGAAGAACAGAAAAAGAAGGTTCGCAGAAGAGTCAAAAAGCAGCCGGATGGAAAGAGTAAGAGTAAAAGCCGTACATTGACGGTTGATGACATCGGACCGAGCAAATTTCGCCAAAAATCAGCAGACTGGATGTCTGATATGGAAGAGAGTGTACATCGTGAACACTCTGAGAGAAATGAAGGATTCAATCTGCGAAAATGGATGAAGTCTATGACTGCTGTTCAATGGGCAGCAGGCTTTATGGCAATCGTGCTGGTAATTACATCAGTTACCGGTACGGTAGCATATGCCAATTATCAGGGAGAACAGAAGCTGACAGAGGCTTTTGCAACATTAGAGTCCTATGGAGAGATGGCAACTGTCTCACCACTTACGACATCAGAGCTGGAAACAGTTGATGTACCGCTTGCAATGGAAGAAGCACCGGAGAAGGATGAAGCAGCTGTAAAGACGTTATCATTGGTTTTGACTTCCGTGGAAAAGGATCTGAAGATCAAGGTAGTAGACGGAGAAGATACGCTCGTCAAGGGTGTTGCATGGAAGGTTAATGTTACAAATGAGAAGGGAAAAGCCACCGAATTTGTAGATGACGATCAGGATGGAGTCATTCATGCGACAGATATGGCAGCAGGAGAATACTCAGTAGCTTTGTTGCCTGATGATTCTATGGCAGATTATACATTTCCGTCAGAGCCTATGACAGTTGCTGTCAAGGCCAAGGTAGAATATAAAGTTATCCAGGATATCAAGGATGAGATCAAGAAGGAATCAGAGATTAACGTAGCAGCAGAAGATACCGGCGGTAAACAGGCGGCCGATGTAGAGCAGGCACCAAAACTGACCGATACTGTAGAATTTGTGGAATCCACAAAGACGCCGAAGGGTAGTTCAAAAGATGGGTATGAGGAAGCGAAGGTAGCCTATATTGGTTCTAAAGCAGTTACAAAAGGTTTAATCAATTTATTTATGGCAACGATGGAGTCGTTGCAAATCAAGTCTAGAGCTACCTTTACAAAGACTAATTTCTTGAGTTTGCCAATAGGTTTTTTGGTTGCAGAAGAAACATCTGTAACTCCTTCAACCGAGCCTACCAAGCCTACCGAGCCGGAACCCCAAACTCCGGAAACAATTGCAGTATCAGGAATCAGTTTATCCAAATCCTCGATGGAATTAACAAAGGGAGGCACTGACAGTTTGACGGCTACAGTAACTCCTGATAATGCTACAGACAAAAATGTATCATGGAGTTCCTCTGATAGTAATATTGCATCAGTCAATAATGGAACAGTCACAGCAATAAATGCTGGTGACGCCACGATTACCGCCTCATGTGGAGGTCAATCAGCGTCATGCTCCGTGAAGGTCACAAAGCCTGCATCAACATATACATTTTCCATTACTGCACCAAGCGGTTTAAAAGCTGGCGGTGCTGAGGGTACAATGTCTTATTCCGGTTCCGGATCTAATGGGGAAACAATCACCGGAGTAAGCTATTCCAGTAGCAATAGTGCATGTGCTTCAATGAATGGTGATAAAATCAAGCCAGTCAGTGCTGGCAAAGTTACCATTACCGGACAGGCAACATTTAGCGATGGTAATACAAAGCCTTCCAGTGTTGAGGTCACGATTGCAGCAGCAGATGTAAAGAAGAGTCTACAGATATCCGGTACATCCAGCATCAAAGTAGGAGACAGTACAACGCTCAAAGCAACTGTTGTACCGACAACGGATACAGTTACTTGGGCAAGCAGTAATCAGTCAATAGCAACTGTTGTTTCAAATACAGGAGTTGTTACAGGAAAAGCGGTTGGAACAGCAAGGATCACAGCTACCAGTTCAAGTAAAGAAACTGCTTATATAGATATTACAGTCACGGCTTCAGCGGTAAAAATAACCAAGATCGAAATGCCACAGACGATGTCTCTTGGACTGGATGAAAAGGGAACACTTACAGCTACCGTTACCTATTCAGATAATACCACAAAGAAAAATACAGACATTACATGGAAGAGTTCTAATGATGCCATTGCAACTGTAAGTGGTGGAACAGTTACCGCAAAGGGCATTGGGGAAGCAACCATTACAGCGACATGTAACGGTGACAATACTAAGAGCTGTACTACCAAGGTTACAGTAACAAATAAATATTCTGATAATGACCAACTTTATGATTCAGCCAAGAATCCATTATACCTACTGGAGAATGGGAAGTACCGCTTGGCTTTGTATAAGGATTATAAAGCAAATAAATCTATAAAATTATATAAGCAAGCCAAGGTAGACGAATACCTGTACACTGGTTGGCAGACAATTGATGGTTTAACTTATTACTTTAAAAAGGATAATACTAAGGTAACAGGCGAGCAGATCATAGGCGGCGTGAAATATAATTTCGCTGCAGATGGTGCTTTATCACAGGGAAATGGAACTCTCGGAATCGATGTTTCAAAATATCAGCCTAATATTAACTGGTCATCGGTCAAGGCATCCGGTATCAGTTATGTAATCATTCGTTGTGGTTATCGTGGAGCATCGACAGGAGCATTGATTGAAGATCCGTATTTTAGATCTCATATTAAGGGCGCGAAATCTGCAGGTTTAAAGGTTGGAGTATACTTCTTTACAACGGCTGTGACAGAAGCAGAAGCGGTAGAAGAAGCTAGTATGTGTGCAGCTCTTTGTTCCGGCTATGGTTTAAATTATCCGGTATTTATGGACTGTGAGAGCAGCGGCAGACCGGGATATATGAGTCTGTCTGCAGCACAGAGAACCTCCATCATCAAAGCCTTTTGCTCGACGGTACGTTCAGCAGGATATACACCGGGAGTGTATGCGAATAAAACCTGGCTGACGAGCTATATCAATACCTCTGAGATCAGCAACTATAAGATCTGGCTGGCACAGTACAACAGTACCGTTACCTATAAGGGACGCTATGATTTGTGGCAGTTTACCTCCAAAGGTTCCGTCAATGGTATACCGGGTGTGGTAGATATGAATCAATCGTACCTCGGATACTAAAGAAAAGCCCATATGGGCGAAAAATCATATATTTAGGAGTGTTAAGGACAATGGGAAAGATAACAGTGGAGACTTGTCACATCGAAGGACTCAAGGTGATCACACCAACCGTGTTTGGTGACAAGCGTGGATATTTTATGGAGACGTATAACTATAACGATTTCAAGGACGTTGGAATCGATATGGAATTTGTACAGGACAATCAGTCAGCCTCCAAGAAGGGAGTACTTCGAGGTCTTCACTTTCAGATCCATTATCCACAGGATAAATTGGTTCGAGTCATCAAGGGTGAAGTGTTTGATGTGGTAGTGGATATGAGAGAGGGCTCTGCAACCTATGGAAAATGGTTTGGAGTCAGACTCTCGGAAGAGAATAAGAAGATGTTTTTTATACCAAAGGGATTTGCCCATGGTTTTTTGGTTTTATCAGACTATGCTGAATTTGCATACAAATGTACAGATTTCTATCATCCCAACGATGAGGGCGGTGTGATCTGGAACGACGAAGAGATCGGAATCGATTGGCCGATCGAGGAGGGTATGGAGCTTACGATATCCGATAAAGACACAAAATGGGGTAAACTTTCATGTCTAAAAAAGCAAGAATCATAGCAATCGTTTCAGCGTTTGTACTGGCGCTGAATCTATATATCATTCTGCATCACAATCCACTTGCGGTGCAGAGTCAGGAAACCATCAAAAAGGTAATTGCATGTATCATACTCAATGCAATCTACATTTTATTTCTGATATTGTATGAAAAAATCGTCATTTTGCCTGTAGAGCTTTATCAGAATCGCAGATTGATCTGGAAACTGTCCAAAAATGATTTCAAGACTCGCTATGCAGGTTCCTATCTCGGAATTATATGGGCATTTGTACAGCCAATCGTAACCGTGGTGATGTATTGGTTTGTCTTTGGAGTGGTCATGCCGGGGCGTGCTGTTGCGGTTCAGGGCGATATTGAGATTCCATATATTTTGTGGCTGATTGCAGGGATTGTTCCATGGTTCTTTTTTTCCGAAGCACTTTCAAATGGAACAGGTGCACTGTTAGAATATAATTATCTTGTGAAGAAGGTCGTGTTCAAGATCAGTATTCTTCCGATCATCAAGATCATGTCTGCACTTTTCGTGCATGCTTTCTTTGTGATATTTACATTGATTTTATTTTCCTGTTATGGATATTATCCGGATCTCTATACGTTACAGGTATTTTATTATTCGTTCTGTATGTTCGTATTTGTGCTTGGATTATCCTATATCACGTGTGCGATTGTTGTCTTTTTCAGGGATCTGGGACAGATCATTTCCATCTGCCTACAGGTAGGGATCTGGGCAACACCAATTCTTTGGAACATCAATACATTGCCACAGGAATTGCGGTTTATCTTTAAATTGAATCCAATGAACTACATAGTAGAGGGTTATCGCCTTGCACTTGTGGACAAGGCTTGGTTTTGGGAGCATTTTTATTCAACGGCGTACTTTTGGATCTTGACATTATGTACCTTTGCGATTGGAGCACTTGTATTCAAACGATTGAAAATACATTTCGCAGATGTACTATAGATAATACATGATTACAGAAATAATGAGTCAGAGGTATGAAATGGAAGAAACAACAGCAATTCAGATTGAACATCTCAATAAAGTATATAAGCTGTACAACCGTAACCGTGATCGATTAAAAGAAGCGTTAGGGTTTGGAAAGCATGTCAATTATAGAGAACATTTTGCCCTGCGTGATGTGAGTTTGTCGGTTAAAACCGGCGAAACAGTAGGTATCATCGGGACGAATGGCTCCGGAAAATCTACAATCTTAAAAATCATAACCGGTGTCTTGAACCCTACCAGTGGTATTGTCAATATCAATGGGAGAATTTCAGCTCTGTTGGAGCTTGGAGCAGGGTTTAATATGGAATTTACCGGTCTTGAAAATATCTACCTCAATGGAACCATGATCGGCTTTTCTGAGGAAGAGATCAATGAAAAGCTGCAGGATATTTTGGATTTTGCGGATATCGGTGACTTTGTGAACCAGAAGGTCAAAACCTATTCCAGTGGTATGTTTGTGCGTCTGGCATTTGCAGTAGCGATCAACATTGATCCTGAGATTTTAATAGTAGATGAAGCTCTTTCTGTAGGAGATGTCTTTTTTCAGAATAAATGCTATCGTAAGTTTGAGGAATTTAAAAAACAGGGTAAGACCATACTATTTGTGAGTCATGATCTGTCGAGTATCAGTAAATATTGTGACAGAGTGATTCTGCTGGAGAAGGGTGAGAAGATCTCCGAGGGTGAACCCAAGGAAATGATCGATATGTATAAAAAGGTTCTGGTAGGACAGTTGAATCAGTCCTCCAACACCAGAAAAAGTGTTGATTATCAGGGTGCAGGTCTATGGAAGGATCAGATGTCACTCAATCCCAATCTGGATGAGTACGGAAGTGGTCTGGCAGAGTTTGAGGATTATTGTGCGATTGATGAAGAGGGCATGATCACGAACAGCATTATGAAGGGTGAGGAATGTACCATTAAGCTGCGAGTTCGTTTCTTCGAACGGATTCAAGATCCTATTTTTGCAGTTTCCTTTAAAAATATGCAGGGAACGGAAATCACCGGAACCAACACAATGTTTGAGAAAATCAATACAGGAACACCGGAACCTGGAGATGTCATGGAGGCTTCCTTTACACAGAAGGTGGATCTTCAGGGAGGCGAATATCTGATTTCACTTGGCTGTGTTGGCTACCGAGAGGGTGAATTTACTGTGTATCACAGGCTTTATGATGTATTTAATCTGACTGTGATCTCATCAAAGAATTCGACCGGTTATTATGATATGAATTCTGAGGTTTTTGTTGAAAAGGTTCAGATAGAGGACACGAAACAAATCTAGAACGGAAGGAAAAAAGTATGCGTGAACAGGTAGGCAGAGTTACTCTTGATTACAGTCATTATCCCGGTGAGGATTTTTATAGTGAGGGTGCAAGTGAAGATGCATTACTGGAGGTTGTCCGCGATAACAGTGAGACAGACTTTGATCATGTCATTTTAAATACCCGCTCATGGCCGATGCTCTATCATCTTTCCAATGTCAGAACCAATGTTGTTACATGGCTTCCGATTACGAAGCAGCACAAGGTACTCGAGATCGGGTCAGGCTGTGGAGCAATCACAGGAGCACTTGCCGATATGGCAGACAGCGTAACCTGTATCGAATTGAGTAAAAAGAGATCCATGATTAACGCAACCAGAAACAGGCATCGAAAGAATATTGAGATTTTAGTTGGTAATTTTAAGGATATTGAGCCGGAACTGACTGAGAAATATGATTTTATCACGCTGATTGGCGTATTGGAATATGCAGAGAGCTATATCGATGCAATTAATCCATATGAAGTTTTTCTACAAAGAATAGCCAAACATCTGGCTCCCGGCGGACAGATCGTACTGGCAATTGAAAATCAATTTGGTTTAAAGTATTTTGCCGGCTGTAAAGAAGATCATACAGATCGTTATTATGAAGGAATTGAGGGCTATACGCATACGTCCGGTGTCAGAACCTTCTCAAAAAAGAAACTGAATGAGATCATTTCCGGTGCAGGATTTGTTAGTGAATTTTATTATCCCTATCCTGATTACAAGCTACCGCATACCATCTTTTCGGATCAGTTCTTGCCGAAAGAAGGAGACCTGACCACAAACCTCCGTAACTATGATGCTGACAGGGTGATTGTTTTTGATGAAGGAAAGGCATTTGATCAGATTATCAGAGAAGGGATGTTCCCGCATTATTCCAATTCATTTATTGTATTAGTCAGTCCGAAACAGGTGGTTCGCAGTGAGCGGACGATCTTTTCGAAGTATTCTTCCGAACGTCGCGATGAATTTTCCATTCGTACCTTTGTGACAGAGACACCTGAGGGAGAACGTCATGTATATAAGGCGGCATTGACCCCCAAAGCAAATGATCATATCGTAGCGATGTCAAACCGCTATGAAACCTTTGAAACCTGTTATGAGCGTTCGAAGCTAAAGCCTAATCGCTGCAAAGCACTGCTTCGCGATAATGAGACAGCACCGATTGCCGGTAAACCGACTACTACCAGAAATCGTATTGAGTTAGAGTATTTGAATGGCATTGATATGGAGAAGTATCTGGATCTGCTACAGGAACAGAGAGAGTATGAACAGATGCTATCCTTGATCAGTGAGTATGGTGAGGAAGTAAAAAAGACAGCATGTCAGTTGCCGTTTGAGAGATCGTCAAAATTTGAGGTTGTATTTGGAAAATGTAGACTGGAGGATACCGGTGCTGCTGCAAATCCATGCAATTTCGATTTGATTTTTTCAAATATTGTATTAACAGGACAGGATCAGGAACATATGCAATGGAATGTTCTGGATTATGAGTGGATCTTTGATTTCCTGATTCCGATCAAATATATCTTGTATCGTGCGATCTACTACTATCTGGAGAATCAGAATACAGAGCCATTTCGTAGTTATCTGAAGCGGCAGGGGATCGACCTGTATCGGAAGTTTGAGATATCAGAAGAGGAAAAAGAAATATTTGCATACATGGAACAGCAGTTCCAGCAGTACATCATAGGAAAGAAAGCCTCCCTGACCTTGCTAAAAGCAATTATGCCGTCGGCGACGATCAGTTTGCAGCGACTCGTAGAATCAGGTACTTATCTCAGAAATCTGCAGACGCCAAAGGTGTATTACAGTGCAGATGAAAATTTCAGTGGTGAGAATCAGATTCTGACCATTGCTGATGTGGATGAAATGGCCAGAGTAATCGTAGATATTCCTCTGGAGAATAGAATGCGATATATCAGAATCGATCCGACAGAGTATCCATGTGTTGTACAGGTGCATAAGATTACGGTTACTCTTGGAGATGAGGAGCATGAGATCAGTCGGTATCTGCTTAATGGACTGATCATTACCGATACGACCTTTGTATATAATACAGACGATGCACAGTTGATACTGAACATTCCGAATCGTGCAAGGAATCTGCACGTAGAATATTCAGTAACAATGTTCAGACAGGGTGTATATGATCAGGTAGTTGCCATGCTGGAACAGCAGCGTGAACTGAAACGACTCAAGGAGGAATCCTTGAAGGAACGGATGCTTGTAAAGTGTAGACTGAAAAAGAAAGAACAGATACCGGAAGGTTATTGCTACAATAAGGAGTAACGATATGCCAAAGCCTTGGGCAGGTACAGCCTGCCGAAAGCAATACAGACAGGAAATCATAAGACAGACAGATGTATATGCTGCCTGGATAGCTGAAAAGGAACAAAAAGATATAAGTGGGAAACAGGTAACAGGTGGCCCACTTATTACTGTTGTACCTTTTTTCTGTTACAGAGAATGGAAACAATCCTATACGAATATTCAATATATCGGGAAAGACACAGATATTTTGGATTTTGCATCCATGGATGGAGAATATGTTGCATTTGTGAACGGGGAAGGCAATCTGGAAGAGGATGCACTGACAATTGTATCAGATTATTTAAATCATGATTTAATATATTCGGATGAGGATGGCCTTCGAATGACTGATGGAGCCAGAACTGCTCCGTTTTTCAAGCCTGACCTGTCACCGGATACACTTTCGTCTTTTTTCTATTTTGAAAACTTCTTTGTAGTCAAACGTTCGGCTGTATTACAAATGGCAATACAAGAAAATGGCAATGACATAGACAGACTATATGACTTTGTAAAAAAGTATGTTGCAAACAAACCGGATACGATACACATAGCAAGAATCCTGTATCATAAGAAGCTAAAGGATGGAGAAGATAAGATAACGTACGCTATTAATGAGAAACCATCATTTGCTCCAATTATGGAGGAACTGGTTTCCGTTATTATTCTATCTAAGGATCATCCCGAGATTTTAAAGCAATGTACAGAAAGCATAAAAATTAAATCTCAATATAATAAAATAGAAGTCATCATTGTTGACAATGGCAGCCAGGATGAGAATAGAAAAGAAATAGCAGACTATGCAAGGATCAATGGTTTCCATTACGTATATGAGCAGATGGAGTTTAATTATTCGATCATGTGTCAGATGGGCGTCCAGAGAGCAACAGGAGAGTATCTACTATTTCTAAATGATGATATCGAAGTAGGAGATGCCTCTTTTCTTGAAAAAATGTTGAGATATGCAAGGATGCCACATGTAGGTGCAGTGGGTGCTAAGCTTTTGTACCCGGCATCAGATCTCATCCAGCATGTCGGCATTACCGATCTGGTCTGCGGTCCTTCTCATAAACTGGCAGGGTTTTCGGATTCGCAAATACAGGAGTACGGGCGCAATCGATTTAACTACGATGTACTTGCAGTGACAGGTGCATGTCTACTCGTATCGCGTCAAAAATACTTCCAAGTTAATGGATTTAGTGATAAGATGGGAGTTAGTTATAATGATGTGGATCTATGTGTTTCATTATATGAGAAGGGTTATTACAATGTCATATGTAATGATACTTTTTTATATCACCACGAGTCGCTGTCCAGAGGTATGGATACAATCAGCAGGGAAAAGAATGAACGCCTGATCATGGAACGTCAGATCTTCTATGACCGTCATAAATGGCTTAGAGAAGGAGATCCGTTTTATAATGTTAATCTCAGCCGGGATACACTGGCATATGAACCTGATGTCTTTTACGAAGCGAAGGCATTTGGATACTATAACCTGTGTCATACGGTGCATCTAGGAGACCTTCCTCATAAAATCTGTCAGGATATGCAGCTGACCATAGAGAAGACGGAATGGGTCAGAGGCTTTCATGGCGCTGAAGATGATTATTACAGAATCGAAGGCTGGTCACTCCATATGAAAAGAGACAATGCGTGTCTATCCAGAAAACTATATCTGATTCCGGATGAAGGAGAGGCATTGGAAATCGAAGTGAGCAGAGTCATAAGAGAGGATGTATACAAAGTCTTTCCTAAAGCAAGGAACAGTTTGCTGGCTGGCTTTGTGTGCAGGATCAGAGCTGATCATCTGTTGCCTGGGAGAACCTATCAAACGATGATGATTGCACGGTCACAGACGACAGGAATAGAATATAAATGCATGGGAGAACCCTATGAACCAACAGGAAAATGAACAAATAGCAGCATATTATAAGGATCTATATGAGAAAGAACTTCAAAAAAATGAGGAATTAACAGAAAGCCTTGTTTCTGTGGAGGCAAAGAATGCGGATCTGACATACAAACTGGACAAGATCAGGAATTCATTGCTTTGGAAATCGATCTATCCGTTTCGACTTTTGTGGAGTCACACAAAAAATGCCATCACACGTGTCAAACGCTATGGCAATCCAAAGAATTTTCTGCGAAAACTGGAGAGTAAAAGGATTGAGAAGCGAGCCTATAAAAGCTATGGTACACTGAGTCTGCCGGATGCCGAGACGATTAAAGGCCAGAGGGCAGAGAAGTTTCCGAGAGCTGTCAAATTCAGCATTTTGGTTCCACTTTATAACACTCCGGAACGTTTCTTACGTGAGATGATCGAGTCAGTGATTGCACAGACCTACGAAAACTGGGAATTGTGTCTTGCCGATGGGTCAGATGATGCCCATCAGGAGGTAGGTACGATCTGTGCAGAATATTGTACGAAAGATCAACGCATCCTATATCGGAAGATCGAGAAGAATCTTGGAATATCGGGTAACACCAATGTATGCTTTCAAATGGCGACCGGAGAATACATAGGATTGTTTGATCACGATGATATCCTGCATCCGACTGCTCTGTACGAGTATATGAAGGTGATCTGCGAACAGGATGCAGATTATATTTATTGCGATGAGACAACCTTTCAGGGGGATTCGATCGATCATATGATCACGCTTCACTTTAAGCCGGACTTTTCCATTGACAATCTGAGAGCCAATAATTATATTTGTCATTTTTCTGTTTTCAAGGCAGATCTGCTAAAGGAAACCGGGCTGTTTCGGAGTGAATTTGACGGAAGTCAGGATCACGACATGATCCTTCGGCTAACCGCAGCAGCAAAACACATCTGTCATGTACCAAAGATTCTCTACTATTGGAGATCACATGCGGGAAGTGTTGCAGCGGATATTAATGCAAAGACTTATGCCATTGATGCCGCAAAGAATGCAGTAGCGACTCACCTGACAGTGTGTGGTTTTGAAGGCTTTAAAATTGAAAGCAGCAGAGCATTTGAAACCATCTTTAGGATTCGATATCAGCTGATTGAGAAGCCAAAGATCTCCATTTTGATACCTAATAAGGATCATGAAGTGGATCTTCGCCGATGCATTGATTCCATTTTACAGAAATCTTCTTATGAGAATTTTGAGATCATTGTGATAGAGAATCACTCTGTTGAAGAAAAGACATTTGCATATTATGAAGGGATCAAAAAACATCCCGCAATCAGAGTGGAAACCTATCAGGGCGAGTTCAATTACTCGGCAATCAATAATTTTGGAGCGGGCTTTGCAACTGGGGAATATCTGATTTTGCTGAACAACGATACAGAGGTCATCACCAGAAACTGGATGGAAGAGATGTTGATGTATGCACAGAGAAAGGACGTCGGTGCAGTTGGTTGTATGTTGTATTATGAAGATTATTCCATACAACATGCAGGGATTGTTATTGGACTTGGAGCACATCGTACGGCAGGACACACACATTATAAAATGGCAAAAGAGAATCTGGGATATATGGGTAGACTTTGTTATGCACAGAATGTATCAGCAGTGACCGGCGCATGTATGATGACAAGAAAATCGTTATATGATGAGGTTCATGGATTGTCAGAGGAATTTGCAGTCGCATTGAATGATGTAGATTACTGTCTGAGATTGAGAGAAAAAGGCTTGTTAAACGTATTTACACCATTTGCAGAGCTGTTTCATTATGAATCGGCATCCAGAGGCTCAGATCTTAAGGAAGTGAATCAGGAAAACGCCAAACGATATAACGAAGAAGCAGCATTGTTCAGAGAAAAGTGGAAGAAGGCACTGGAAGCAGGAGACCCATACTACAACCCGAATTTTTCACTGGACTACAGTAACTACACACTTGCAGGAGATAAACCCAAAAGCATGGTTTGATAGATTGAAAATTTGAAGGAGGAATTATGATGGATTACAGAGAACAGTACAGATTTTGGATGGAAGATGATTATTTTGATGAAGCGACACATAGGGAACTAAAGAAGATCGAAGGAAATGATGCTGAGATTCAGGATCGTTTCTACAAGGAACTGGAGTTTGGCACTGGTGGTCTGCGTGGAGTCATCGGAGCAGGCACAAATCGTATGAATTTGTATACTGTCAGAAAAGCCACCCAGGGACTGGCAAACTATATTATCAAGCAGGGAGCATCAGAAAAGGGTGTTGCGATCGCATATGATTCACGTTTTATGTCTCCTGAATTTGCAGATGAGGCAGCACTTTGTCTGGCAGCAAACAAAATCAAGGCATATGTGTTTGACGCATTGCGTCCGACACCGGAATTATCATTTGCAGTCAGAGAACTGGGATGTACGGCAGGAATTGTTGTAACAGCCAGTCATAATCCTCCGGAGTATAACGGATACAAGGTATATTGGGAGGATGGTGCTCAGATTACAGCACCGAAGGATACAGAAATCATCGCAGAGGTCAGAAATGTGACCGATTATCAT
This sequence comes from uncultured Lachnospiraceae bacterium, assembly GCA_964631375.1. Lineage (GTDB taxonomy): Bacteria > Bacillota > Clostridia > Lachnospirales > Lachnospiraceae > JAAYYM01. The sequence continues at coordinate 34,548 of CAZVYQ010000011.1, forward strand.
AAGGTAAAGAGCATCGGAAAGGAAGAAGCCATATCCAAGCATCTCTACAATGTCATTGGCAGTGAAATCGACGATGCATATATGGCAGAACTGAAAAAGCAGATCATTCATCCGGAGATCATAGAGGCGGTTGCATCAAAGATTAAAATTGTATATTCACCGTTTCATGGAACAGGAAATGTACCTGTTCGTCGTATCCTGAGAGAACTGGGCTTTCAAAATGTCTATGTCGTACCGGAACAGGAACTTCCTGACCCGGAATTTACAACCTTGGCTTATCCTAATCCTGAGGATCCGGCAGCATTTGAACTGGCTCTGAAACTTGCAAAGGAAAAGGATGCAGATGTGGTTCTGGCAACTGATCCGGATGCGGATCGTCTCGGTATTTATGCAAAGGATACAAAAACCGGCGAGTATGTTCCGTTTACCGGTAATATGTCAGGTATGCTGATCGCAGAGTATATCCTGCGTGAGCGTAAGGCTGTGGGTACACTGCCGGAGAATGGTGCCTTGATCAAGACGATTGTGACTACCAATATTGCAGACAGACTGGCTGATGAATATCAGGTTCAGCTGATCGAGGTTCTGACCGGGTTCAAATACATCGGTGAGCAGATCAAGCTGTTCGAACAAAATCATACCTACGAGTATGTATTCGGACTGGAAGAGAGCTACGGCTGTCTGGCAGGAACACATGCAAGAGATAAGGATGCTGTGGTCGCTGTGATGTGTCTCTGTGAAGTGGCTGCTTATTGCAAGCATCAAGGAATCACATTGTGGGATCAGATGCTGAATATCTACGAGAAGTACGGTTATTACAAAGAAGGAATGCACACAATAACCCTGAAGGGTATCGAGGGTGCTGAACAGATCAAGGGTATCATGGAGAAATTACGTCAGGAGAATCCCAAGCAGTTTGGAGACCTCAAGGTACTTCGGTTTAAGGATTATGAGACTCATCAGGTCAGAGATCTGGAAAAGGGAACACTTTCCGACACCGGACTTCCGACCTCCAACGTTCTCTATTTTGAATTGGAGAATGACTCCTGGTGCTGTGCAAGACCATCAGGAACGGAACCAAAGATTAAATTCTATATGGGCATCAAGGGGACTTCACTGAGTGATGCAGAGAATAGGCTGGAGGCACTTAAGAGTGCTGTGATTGCACTGATTTAGGATAAAATTATGCTCATGAAATTATACGATAATAAAAAAATCTGGCTGTTTCTCTATATTGTATTTGGTATCTTGGCAGTGATATCACTGCTTCAGGGATGTAAAAATGCGATTGAGGTCAGTCAGGATTTTCAATGGGATGCTGCAAAAGCGATTACGCTTAGGATCAATCCCTATATTGAGTCCATGACACCAACCGGTATATTGGAGCAGTATCATTGGGAGGATTATTGCCTGCAAATGGAGGCCAATCAGTTTCCGTCACTTTTGATGTTACTGTTTCCATACACACTTTTACCGCCGCTCATAGCCAGATATGCATGGCTGGCATCTAATCTGATCTTGACGGGGCTTATGATCATATTACTGAGAAGTACCTTTTTGAAGGGGCTGGACAGACGTTTATTTATGCTGTTGATGCTGTTTATGATCTCCGGAACCCCATATCGCAATCAGCTTGGTGTAGGACAGCATACCATCTTTTCCTTTTGTTTCTTTCTTGCCGCAGTTTGGTTTAGTATGAGAGATGAGGAAAGTAGAAAAGCGGGATATCAGGTCGGAACTGTTTTGTGTCTGGCAGTCAGTTATTTCAAATATACACTGACGGTGCCACTGGCATTGTATTTTGTCTATAAACGAAAGTGGAAGGAACTGCTGTTATCTGTTTCCATCCATGTTGTGATGACGATATTCGCTGCTTTTTGGCTGAAGGAAAGTTTTCTAAATATGATTTTGCAGCCGTTACTGGTTTCAAAAGCTCTGGCAGCACAGGGAGGCATCGATCTGGGAGCTTTGCTTCATGGATCGTCGATTGCATTTATCATAGCAGGCATTCTGATGGTGGTACTGTTGATCATGATGATTATCATGCCAAAGGGATCAGATGCATTGGTGATCAGTGTATTGGCCTTGGTATCTCTGATTATTACCTATCACAGAACATATGATTTTTTTGTGTTGGTGGTTGTGGCAGCATTGTTTGCTGAATGGAATACTCTGGGATTACAATTAAAAACGGGTATTGATAAGGTGTTGACAGGATTTTATATTGTCTTGATGATTGCCATAAATTATGTGTTGAGAATTTTCAGCGAAGCACAACCGTCACTGATCTGTGTCGGAACGTTGTATTACGCGTTCACGTTGTGTATACTGTACTTAGGAATACGGAGGATAACAAACAAATGAATCAAAAGGAAAAAAGGGATAAATTGGTCAAACAGATCTTGAAATTCGGAGTGGTTGGAGGACTGGCATTCCTGATTGACTTTGTTGTATATACGATCGTGTTGTCCGTACTGGACTGGGAGTATGGTTACTTAATTGCAGGTTTTGCAGGCTTTACGATTTCTCTGATATTTAATTATCTTGCAAGCATGGCATTTGTATTCACACGCAAGGATGACGTAGACAGAAAGAAGGAATTTGCAGTTTTTCTGTTGCTGAGTCTGGTTGGCATGGGAATCAACACGTTGGTGTTATGGTTGTGTGTGGATGTGATATATGCGTATGTACACTGGGTACAGACTGCCACTGCTGCACTGTTTGATCTGCTTGCCGGAATCGGGATCCACATTTCATCAGTGGAGGATCTGGCGGCTTTGATTGCAAAGTGTGTTGCGACAGGTATCGTTATGGTATATAACTTTATATCCAGAAAAATATTCTTGGAAAAGAAAGAAGATGAGCTGATTGAACATGAAAATAGCTAAAACAAAGAAAAATACAGTATCAGTGAGTATTGCACTTTTACTCATGATATTGTTGGTCGGCTGTGATGCCGGTGCAGCTGCGAATGTGGCCGAACCGGCAGTACCTGCTCCGGAGACAACAGTTGCTCCAGAGAATGCGGGTGAAACGACAGTGTCGACAGATACAACAGACCCTACTACCGGAAATCTGACAGTCGTTGATGCAACTGACAGGGTTGTGGAGGAGACTCCGGCAGCAGAACAGCCTGAGGAACCGACTCCGACGCCGGAACCGGAAGAGAACGAAACCGTGATGAAGGATGGCAAGGTAGTTGTGGATATCATTATGTTCATGGGACAGAGCAATATGTCCGGCTGTGGTGGAAATGCGGCAGAAGCACCTGTTGTTAAGCCGGGAGCTGCCTATGAATTCCGTGCAATCTCAGATCCGACAAGGCTTTATTCGATCGCGGAGCCTTTTGGAATCAATGAAAATCAGGTTGGTGGTATTGTGGAGTATCCGGGTGGCAAGAAGGGTTCTCTGGTTTCTGCATTTGCCAACACCTATTATCAAGAAACCGGTGTCCCGATGATTGCGGTATCTGCATCAGCAGGGGCTACGACAACGGAGTACTGGTCCAGACAGGCGATCATCTATGACTTTGTGGAACGCCATCAGAGGGCAAAGATCTGGCTTGAGGGCAATGATTACTATGTCAGAAACCAATATGTCATCTGGCTGCAGGGTGAATCAGATGCTGACAAGGGGATTACGGTAGATCAGTATACGCAAAATATGGATAACATCATTCGCCCATTGTTTATCAACGGAATCCAAAAGGTGTTTATCATCAGACCGGGCAGAACGATTGACAAGAGGGATTATTTTGATCAGGTCATCAAGGCTCAGACAGAAATGTGTAAAAAGAGCGATTATTATGCATTGGCTTCTACAATGCTCTCAGGTTTTGGAACAACATACATGGTAGATCAATGGCATTACAATCAAACTGCATTGAATATGCTGGGTGAGGATGCGGCAAAGAATGTTGCATACTTTACAAACAATCGCAAGGAATCCTGTATGTATGACTATAAATATCAAAATACCTATATTCCGGAGGGATATGACTATCCGGAGAATACGGTGGTACAGCCGATTACGATTGAGCCGTATCAGGCTGATTGATTCGGGCAGATAACGGATCAGGGGGAATTGTATGAAAGATAAGATTTTACTGTTCATTCCGGGCTATAATTGTGAGAAGCAGATCATACGCGTCTTGGGACAGCTTGATCAAGAGGTAGTGCGATATTTTGATGAGATCATCATGATCAATAACCGCAGTACGGATTGTACAGAGGATGTAGTCAGAGAATTTATCGGAAAGCATCCGTATATTCCGCTCAAACTGTTGCGTAATCAGGACAATTACGGACTTGGTGGTTCTCATAAGGTTGCTTTTTCCTATGCAAAGGAACATGGCTTTGATTATGTCGTTGTATTGCATGGAGATGACCAGGGCACGATTACAGATATCCTTCCGGCATTGAGAAGGGGTCTGCACAGAAGGCATGATTGTGTATTAGGAGCCAGATTTATGCGTGGTTCGAAATTGACTGGTTATTCAAGCTTTCGTTGCTTTGGAAATGTGATCTATGATTTCCTGTTTGCAGCGGTGGTGAAAAAGAAGATCTATGATCTTGGCTCAGGCTTAAATATCTACAGTGTCGGGATGCTTCAGAATTCCTTTTATGAGAAATTTCCTGACAATCTAATGTTTAATTATTGCATGATATTGGCGAGCCAGTACTATGCACATGATATTTGCTTCTATCCGATCTCATGGAGAGAGGACGATCAGGTATCCAATGTTAAGATGGTCAGTCAGGCTTATACGGTATTGAAAATGTTATATGAGTATTGGCACAACCCTATGGTGATCGAACAGGATTACAGAGATATAAAAAGAGATGAATATAAGGCAGATGTGATTGCATGAAAATGATGATTCTTTGGATGCTCCCTTTGTCGATAATTGGCTTCTTTGCGGTGCATCTTGCAAAAATGATGAGACTCTATTTGGTCTTGTTGGAACAGAAAATTGAATTTCGAAGATTTGTGCTGATGTATCTGAAAACGACCTTTGTCAATCTGGTGATTCCGTTTAAGCTGGGAGAAATATATAGGATATTCTGTTTTTCCAGAGAAACGAAGGTGTTTCAGATAGGTCTGTTCAGTGTCATCGTTGACCGCTTTTTTGATACCGTAGCATTATTGGTGATCTTACTTCCGTTTGAAGTGATGATTACAGGACATGTTACGTGGGTTACGGTTGCCCTGACAGCGGCCGCTGTACTTGCAATCTTTTTGTTTGTTGTATTTCCGGGGATTTATACATATCTGAATCGCTATATTATCATGAATAAAACATCCTCACGCTCCATGGCTGTCCTGAAGGGATTGGAACGTTCCAGAACCTGGTATGATTATGTCAGAAATCTGGTTTCCGGAAGATATGCATTGATCATATTGCTTTCCTGTGCTGCATGGGTGATTGAGGTTGGAGTTTTGTGGTGTCTCGCTGCCTTGTTTGAACTGCCGTTTGGTGTGAAGGCCTTTTCGAATTATATTGCTGCGATTTTTCTGTCAGGTTCTTCTGAACTGTTGACGACCTATACCTGGATTGGTGCAACAGTTATGGGAGTGTTGACAATTACAGGTTATCTTATTATGTTTGCCAGAAGAAAACATACAGGAAGTCAGAAAGGAAACAGTCGGTCATAGACGGGGTGGATCAATGAAGAATATAATAGCCATATATGATGACAGTATCAGACCGGATCAGGACATCCGCTGTATTACGGGTGAAAAGACCTTTGGAGATACGATATTTAAGAGAGTGACACTGAAGGAACGCATGGGAAGAAGTATTTGTGGTCTTCCGGGTGTGATGAAATTCTGCGTATATAAGAATACGGAGGAACTCAATAAAATCCTGACAGGCTCTACGGCTGAAGCTGGTTCCTGTGTAGTGCTTCATTTATTTTCAAATTTTGGTCTGAAGGATCAGGAGGCATTGAAGGTACTCATAGAGAAAGCGGGCTTTATCAATGAGAATTACCTGATAGAATGTGATGGCAGACAGGCAGGAGCAATCTTTTCGAGTTACATGAGTTATCGCACGTTTTGTGAGCAGTCAGTAGCTGCAGATGATCCGAACTGGTTCAAGAATGCACTGAATGCTTCCGGCTATGAGAAAGTGATGACAGAAGCGTTTTTGGATCTGTCAGACATTCACTGCTTCAGACAGTTCATTACAGGAGGCTTTGAGGCACGATTTTTCAATATGCTTGCCGGAGATTCTTATACAGTTACAAAACAGTCCGTCAACAAGGAAAAATTGAAAAAGGAATATGATTATTATCACTATCTCCCCGAAGATATGAAGATGTGGTATGTCAGACCCTTTCAGTATGAAGAGGATGATACAAGTGCTTCCTATCGGATGGAACGGTATCATATGACAGACATCGCGATCCGCTATGTACATGGTGCGATCAGCATAGAGGAGTTTCGTGATATTTTGGACAAGCTGTTCTATTTTCTCATGCACAGGACAGAAAAGGAAGTATCCGATGAAGTGTATCGTGCACAGGCACAGGCATTGTATCTGGATAAGGTGGATCAAAGAATTGCAGAATTGAAGAAACTGCCGGCGTTTGAAAGACTGGATGGACTCATCAGGACGGGAACTGCATTTTCCGGAATTGACGCTGTGATTGAATGGTATCATTGTATCTATCATAAAATTACGGATCAAAAGACATTCCGGAATGTACTGGTAGTGGGGCATGGTGATCTCTGCTTCTCAAATATTCTGTATAATCAGGATGCTTCATTGTTAAAATTGATTGATCCAAGAGGTGCTTCTTCTGAGGATGATCTGTACATGAATCCTTATTATGATATGGCAAAACTGTCTCATTCTATCTGTGGCTCCTATGATTACTTTAACAGCGATCTGTTTGAGATCAGGCTGGAGGACGATATGCATTTTAGACTGGCAGTCATGGGTGAGCCTGAACGGGAACAATATCGTGCCGTATTTATGGAGTATTTGACAGCCAATCGGATTGATGTATCTTTGATCAGACTGTATGAAGCATCACTGTTTTTGTCAATGCTTCCGCTGCACATTGATCGGGAGAAGAAGGTATTTGCTTTTATTTTGAATGCAATTGATATATTAAAGGAGATTACGGACTGATGGAATACGAAGGGATGAGCTTCATATTTGATGTAGACGGAACACTTTGCCCGATCAAGCAAAAGGATGAGGAATATGCAGATCTGGTTCCCTATACAGCGATGGTAGAAAAGCTTCGTGAGTATAAGAATGGCGGAGCCAAGATCATTCTCTTTACCTCGCGTAACATGAACAGTTATCATGGAAATATCGGACTGATCAATGCCAATACCGCCAAAGTCATGACAGCCTGGCTGGATCGGTGGGAGATACCCTATGACGAGATCATCTATGGAAAACCGTGGCCGGGTCACAAAGGATTCTATGTGGATGACCGAACGATCAGGCCGGATGAGTTTCTGACGAAGAGTGTTGAAGAATTGGATGAGATATGCAGAAAGAGCAGGTGTGAATAGTAACGTGACAATAGTGATTACGATGGCAGGGCTGGGTTCCAGGTTTCGCAATGCCGGCTATACAGTACCAAAATACATGATAGAAGCTCGCCAAAAGACTTTGTTTGAATGGTCAATGGAGAGTCTGGCAGGATTTGCGGATGAGGATAATCTATATGTGTTTATCGTCAGACGTGAGGATCAGGCCGAGCCGTTTATTACTGAGACATGCAGACAGATGGGGATCTGCCGGATTCAGGTGATCGAGATCGATGCCCCAACAGACGGACAGGCAACAACAGCCATGCTTGCCAATACTGTCTGGGATCCCAAGTCAGCATTGTTGATCTATAACATTGATACATATGTAGAAGCAGGAGAAATGAATGAGAATCAGCTGTCGGGAGACGGTTTTATTCCGTGCTTTGGGGCAGAGGGTGACCATTGGAGCTTTGTCAGGCTGGACGAATCAGGCAATGCCTGTGAGGTAAGAGAGAAACAGAGAATATCTGATCATTGTACATTGGGTGCATATTATTTTCGAAGCTGTGCACTTTATGAGCAATTATATCGAGAGTATTATTCGCTTGATTGCAATTTGGAAAAAGGGGAAAAATATGTAGCACCGTTATATAATTATCTGATCTCAAAGGGTGGAACGGTTTTGATTTCTACTGTGGATCGGGATAAGGTTCATGTACTAGGGACTCCGGAAGAATTGCAGGTATTCATCGATGAAGGCGAAAGTTAACTCAAGATTTAACAAACAGAATATGGAACGTGGATTCAGATACCTACAGCGAAATGGATTATCTGCGGCATTGTTTAAAGCATCTGAAAGACTGTCTCGAGATGAAGCTGAGGCGGACTATGAGACTTGGCTTTTGGAACATCAGCCTGATGATCAGATGTTGCAGGAGCAGCGAAAGACAGTTTTCAAGAACCGTTACAAGATCAGTATTCTGGTACCGGCATATGAAAGTTCACCCATTTTCCTGCGTGAATTGATCGAATCGGTGATCCGGCAGAGTTATACAGAGTGGGAGCTATGTATAGCCGACGGATCTACATCAGATGTGGTGAAAAACTGCGTTATGGATCTGATCGGAAAGCATGGAGCAGTGATCGGATGTAATCGTATCAAATATCAGAAGCTGGACAAGAATTATGGGATTTCGGTCAATTCTAATAAGGCATTGGAGATGGCAACCGGGGATTATGTAGGTTTGCTGGATCATGACGATCTGCTGACTCCTGATGCACTCTATGAGGTGGTCAGTGTGCTGCAGTCCGGAATCTGTGAGGAAGGACGTGTGACTCACAATACGATACGGGCTGTCTATTCCGATGAGGATAAGGTAGATGGAACCACCGGAAGGCATTTTGATCATCATATAAAACCGGAATTTAATCTGGATTTGTTACGTACAAATAACTATATATGTCATTTTTTTGTAGTCGATAGCGCGATTGCAAAGAAGTCAGGCGGATTTCGAACAGAATTTAACGGTGCACAGGATCATGATTTTATACTGAGATGTGTAGAGAATGCCCCCAAAGACAGTGTATGTCATATACCAAAGGTGTTGTATCACTGGCGGGCTCATGAGTATTCCACGGCAGATCACCCAGAGAGTAAGATGTATGCCTATGATGCCGGAAAGCGTGCTGTGGAAGCACATCTGGAGCGTATGCTCATCAATGCACAGGTATTATATACACCACACCTTGGCTTTTTCAGAATCAAGTATGCTCCGTTGAATGCAGAAGTAGCCGTGATGTCCAAGAGTGAGTGGGATGTGGTGAAAATGAGCGATCTCAGTGGGATAGAAGAAGAGTATATCATGGTACTCAATGATAATCTGCATCCTGTTACATCAAAATGGAAACAGGAATTGCTGGGATTGTTTGCACGAGATGATGTGGGTGCTGCAGCGGGAAAGATACTGGATAAAAAGAACCGCATCGAGAGTGCGGGGTATTCCAGAAATGAAGAAGGAAAACTGACTGCAAATTTTAAGGGATTGAACAGGCATTATTCGGGATATATGCACAGAGCCAATCTGCAACAGGCGGTAGATGGTCTGCCGCTCGACTGTATGATGATTCGAAAGCAGGCGTTGATCAAGAGCAAAAACGGACTGGCAATGTCCAAGGAATATGTTGCAGTGTATGATCCATATGCAGTATTTAAGCGTAAGTAAGACATAATCAGGAAAACAGATGGGATCGAGACGATGGAAAAAGGAAAAGTGACCGTAATCATACCAAACTACAATGGAATGCCTTATTACAAGAAGTGTCTGGATTCCCTGCGTAAACAGACCTTTGAGGATTTTTGTGTGATCGTGGTAGATAATGCCTCAGAGGATGGGAGTGCGGATCTGATCAGTGAACAATATCCGGAGGTCAGGCTGATCAGGCTTTCGCAGAATTTTGGCTTTTCACATGCGGTGAATGAAGGAATCAAGCTGGCGGATACAGAATACATCGTTTTATTAAATAATGATACAGAGGCAACGGATCGTTTTATAGAAGAACTGGTGCATGCAATTGACGGCAAGGAGGACGTGTTCTCAGTAGCGGCAAAAATGCTTCAGATGGCACATCCGGACAGAATAGATGGTGCAGGTGATCTATACTGTGCATTGGGATGGGCATTTGCTCTTGGAAAAGGAAGAAGTAAAAAGTATTACAGTAAGGAAAGAGCGGTTTTTTCTGCCTGTGCGGGAGCTGCGATTTACCGTAGGGCAATATTTGAGGCAATCGGATATTTTGATGAATTTCACTTTGCTTATTTGGAGGACGTAGACGTAGGATATCGTGCAAGGATCATGGGATATCGCAACCTTTATACCCCCAATGCAGTGGTATATCATGTGGGAAGTGGTTTTTCGGGCTCCCGTTATAATTCCTTTAAAATCCGTCTGGCCGCCAGAAACAGTTGGTATGTGGTATACAAAAACATGCCGTTTTGGCAAATTATTATCAATCTGCCATTTCTATTGATCGGCTTTGGAGTGAAGGCATTATTCTTCATATGCAAAGGGTATGGCAGGGAGTATCTGTCAGGTATGAAACGAGGCTATCTGATGTGTACACAAGGAAGAAAATACCCGTATTCCAGTCGCTTTTTTAAGAATTATGTGAATATACAGTTGGAACTTTGGTGGAATATGGTACGTAGACTTTGCGGATAAATTTAATAAAAATTTAATCTGTATGAGTTGCCCTTTGCACTAAATTATTGTAATATAGAGCGATGGGCAGACTTTTTAAAGGGTGACCGTTTTGATAAAAGATAATCAGCGAATGTTTAATCGACTACATGTCGTGATTGATGGAATCGTCATAGCGATATCCTACCTTCTTGCATGGTATCTGCAGTTTGAGATCTTTCACGGGGATAAAGGGCTTCCGGCTAGTACGTATTTTGGAGCACTTTATTTTGTTGTTCCCGGATACTTGTTTTTGTATTATAAATTTGACCTATACAGCTCCAAGCGGGCATCAGGACGTAAAAGAGAATTGTTTAATATTGTGAAGGCCAATACTCTGGGACTAACGATGTTTATCGTGGTTTTGTATGTCATCAGACAGTCACATTTCTCTCGATTCATGTTCTTCTATTTCTGGTCGATCAATGTTTTTACAGAGACTCTTGTCCGCAACATCATTCGTTATGTATTACGATACATCAGAAGACGGGGCTTTAACCTGAAATATGTCCTGTTGGTTGGTTATTCGAAGTCGGCAGAGGCGTATATCAACAGAATCCGTCTAAATCCCCAATGGGGTTATGTTGTCAGAGGTATTCTGGATGATCATATGGAAAGCGGCACGATGTACAAGGGAGTCAAGGTACTGGGACGCATAGATAATCTGTTTGTCATACTGCCGGAGAATAAACTGGACGAGATCGCAATCACTCTGAGCCTGCAGGAATACAGCAGGTTGGAGGAGATCGTTGCACTGTGTGAGAAATCAGGTGTGCATACCAAGTTCATTCCGGATTATAACGGAGTAATACCGAACAGACCGTATACTGAGGACTTGCAGGGGCTTCCGATCATTAACATCCGTCATGTTCCGCTCAGCAACACGTGGAGTATGTTGGCCAAGAGGATGGTGGATATCGTCGGATCGATCTGCGGCATTATTGTGTTCTCACCGATTATGCTGATTGTGTCCATATTAATCAAACTGACATCGCAGGGGCCGATTATTTTTGCTCAGGAGCGTGTCGGATTACACAACAAGCCCTATCAGATGTATAAGTTTCGAACCATGTTTCTTCAGAGTGAGGCGATAGAAGAAAAAGCCTGGACAGTCAAAAATGATCCACGTGTCACAAAGGTTGGCAGGATCCTGCGACGGACAAGCATGGATGAATTGCCTCAGTTGTTTAATATTTTAGCAGGTAAGATGAGTCTGGTAGGTCCGAGGCCTGAAAGACCGTATTTTGTTGAACAGTTCAAGGAGGAGATTCCACGTTATATGATCAAGCATCAGGTCAGACCAGGTCTGACAGGCTGGGCACAGATCAACGGGCTACGCGGAGATACCTCTATTGAAAAAAGAGTCGAATATGATTTATACTATATAGAGCATTGGACAATGGGATTAGATATTAAGATTATGTTTTTAACCATATTCCGTGGTTTCATTAATAAAAACGCATATTGATTGAGAGGAATTTTTGAAATGTCAGATTACAGGAGAGAATCAGGTTACAGGGACGAGGAACCAAGGCGAAGAAGCGGCAGTTCGAAGAGTAAACGTGCCAGAGCGAAGGCTAAGCGAAGAAAACGAATTCTGCTGTTTGTACTGGAGTTTTTTGTACTTGCGGTTATGATCGGCGTACTGGTTATCGTACAGAAAATGGATAAGATCGAAAAAGTTGAGATCAATGAAAATGACATCGAGATTAATGAGGAGGTAGCAGAGAAGGAATCCCTGAAGGGATACAAGAATATCGCATTATTTGGTGTTGATGTCAGCGAGAACCATAACCTCGGGAAGGGTGCCAGAACAGATACCATTATGATCCTCAGTTTGAATGAGGATACAGGAGATGCAAGACTGGCTTCTGTTTATCGAGATACTTATCTGAATGTCGGAAATGATTCATATAACAAAGCAAATTCAGCATACAGCAAGGGCGGACCGGAACAGGCATTGAACATGCTGAATACAAATCTTGACCTGAATATTACGGACTATGTGACGATCGATTTCAGAGCATTGACAGATACCATCAATGCGTTGGGCGGTATCGAGGTTGATGTTCAGGAGGAGGAGATCGTCCATCTGAACAACTATCAGATCGGGACACAGGAAGTAACCGGCGGTGAAATTGTACAGGTTACGCAGCCGGGTCTTCAGACTCTGAATGGATTACAGGCTACATCCTACTGCCGTATTCGCTACACTGCAGGTGATGATTTCAGACGTACGGAACGTCAGAGAGATGTGTTGAAGAAGGTAGCTGAGAAAGCCAAGAAGTCCGATCTCGGAACGATCAATCAGATTATCAATGATGTTTTTCCGAAGATCTCCACCAGCTTTACCAATACAGAAATGTTGGGATATGCAGCTAATTTTATGAATTACAATCTGGTTGATACACTCGGATTCCCGGTTGCAAAGGAAACCGGCAGCATCGGAAAAAAAGGAAGCTGCGTTGTACCGACTGATTTGAAGGAAAATGTAATGGTACTGCATGGATTCCTGTTTGATATCGATCCGACGACTTATACACCATCGGACATGGTAGTTCAAATCAGTGATCATATTAAGAGCGATACGTCTTCTTATATCAGCTCTAAATAGACAATGCAGAACCGGCAGACAGGTGACAGAATTTGAAGATTGATGTATGTATACCGACTTATAAACCGGATCAGAAATTTTTACTGCTGTTAGACCGATTGAATCAGCAGAGCAGACCTGTGAACAAGATTATTCTGTATAATACAGAAGAAAAGTACTTTGAAGGTCTGGTGATCGGAACCGGATTTTATGATCGTTATAAAAATATTGAGGTACACCATATTTCGGCCCATGAGTTTGATCATGGGCACACTCGTAATGAGTTACGCAGACATTCTGATGCGGATATCCTGATTTTTATGACACAGGATGCAGTTCCGGCAGATGCGTATTTGATTGAACGATTAATTGAACCGTTGCTCTTGGGAGCGGCAGATGTATCTTATGCCCGTCAGCTTCCGGAGCAAGATGCGGGACTCTCAGAGAAGTTTTCCAGATATTTCAATTATCCGCCAACAGACCGGATCAAGTCTCTGGAAGATTTACCACAGTTGGGAATCAAGACATTCTTTTGCTCCAATGCCTGTACGGCATATAAAAAAGAGACATTTGAACAGTTTGGCGAGTTTATCAATCATACGATATTCAATGAGGATATGATATTTGCAGCAGGTGTAGTCAAGGGAGGCGGAAAGATTGCATATGCTTCACAGGCCTGCGTGATCCATTCACATCAGTACACGAACAGACAGCAATTTAGAAGGAATTTTGATCTAGCGGTATCACAGGCTAAACACCCGGAAGTGTTTGAGGGGATTTCCTCCGAATCGGAGGGGATCAGGTATGTGAGGGCCGCTTATGCTTTTTTTAGGGAACACAATCACAGAAGAGAAATCGTACCGTTTATCATCTCATGTGGATATCGTTATCTGGGATACCGTACGGGAAAGCATTATAAAAAGTTATCCAGAAAGAGGATCATGAACTATACAATGAACCGAGAATTTTGGAATGGAAGAGGTGCATAATTATGTGTGGAATTGTAGGATATATTGGAAAGAGCCAAGCGGCTCCGATATTATTGGACGGATTATCAAAACTGGAATACAGAGGCTATGACTCGGCAGGAATTGCGATTTATAACGGACAGGAGATCAAAATGGTAAAGGCCATGGGTCGTCTGAAGGTGCTGGAGGAGCTGACACACGGTGGGGAGACACTGCCGGGTACCGTCGGTATCGGACATACCAGATGGGCAACACACGGACAGCCGTCTGATCTGAATTCGCATCCGCATTTTAATACCTCAGGCACCATTGCAGTGGTTCATAACGGTATCATCGAGAACTATCTCGCTCTAAAGGAGAAATTAAGTAAAAAGGGATATGTATTTAAATCAGAAACCGATACAGAGGTCGTAGCACATCTCATCGACTACTATTATAATGGCAATCCATTGGAAGCAATCACAAAGGTCATGCATCGTGTGGAGGGTTCCTATGCGTTGGGAATCCTGTTTTCGGAGCATCCGGATCAGATCTTCGCAGTACGTAAGGATAGTCCTTTGATTGTCGGGAAAAGTGAGGATGGGTGTTTTATTGCCTCGGATGTCCCTGCAGTTTTGAAATATACAAGGGATGTTTATTTTATCAATAACCAGGAGGTTGTCAGATTACGTGCAGATCATATGCATTTCTATTCAGTAGATGAGGAGGAGATCCAAAAGGAATCCGTCCGAATTGAATGGGATGCCGATGCAGCTGAAAAGGGCGGTTATGAGCATTTTATGCTGAAGGAGATGTATGAACAGCCCAAAACCATCAGAGATACACTAAGTCCAAGGATCAAAGACGGTGAGATTGTGATCGAGGAACTTGGTATGACGGATGAGGATATCCAGGGGGTTGACAGAATTCATATCGTAGCATGCGGTTCCGCATATCATGCAGGTGTAGTCGGGAAGTATGTGATCGAGGGATTGGCAAGAATTCCGGTAGAGGTGGATCTGGCATCTGAATTCAGATATCGTAACCCGATTTTAGGCGAGCATTGTATGGTCGTCGTCATCAGTCAGTCTGGTGAGACGGCAGATACGCTGGCGGCTCTTCGTCAGGCTCAAAAGGAAGGCTGCAAGGTACTTGGAATCGTAAACGTAGTAGGCTCCTCTATTGCAAGAGAGGCAGATAATGTCATGTATACATGGGCAGGACCGGAGATAGCGGTTGCCACGACAAAAGCATATTCAGCACAGCTGATTGCCTTGTATTTACTTTCCATGAAATTTGCATTAGTACGCGGAAAACTCGAGCAGTCTAAATATGAGCGGATGTTGTTGGATCTGGAGAAATTACCGGAGCAGATCGAAATGCTGCTTTCTAATAAAGGGAGAATTCAGAGATTTGCCAATCGTTATATTGGTGCTAAGGATATTTTCTTTATTGGCAGAGGAATTGATTATGCGATTTCACTGGAGGCTTCACTAAAGCTAAAGGAAATCTCCTATATTCATTCGGAAGCATATGCCGCCGGTGAACTGAAGCATGGGACGATATCACTGATCGAGGAAGGAACTCTGGTCGCAGCAGTATTGACGCAGGAAGATCTGTATAAAAAAACAACGAGCAATATGGTTGAAGTCAAGAGCAGAGGAGCTTTTTTACTTGCAGTCACCAATGAAGGACACAATGACATTGAAGAGACAGCTGATTATGTGATTTATATACCACAGACCAATCCTTATTTTGTGACATCACTTGCAGTGATTCCGTTGCAACTGTTTGCATATTATGTATCTGTGGGCAAGGGCTGCGATGTAGATAAACCGAGAAATTTGGCAAAATCAGTTACTGTCGAGTGATATGATTCAAACTTTTTTAAACAATAAAACACATTTCGAACACACATGATTTGTATGATGTTACTATTCAGAACAGAAAAATTGAAGGATGTTCTGAGTGGAAACGATAGCATAATAGGAAGGAGTTGTTCAAAATGTATGAAGATAACAACAATCTAGGTTACACAGGCAGCACAAATATGAATAATACGAACGCAGGAAGCAGTGCTTACTCAGGCGGATATTCCTCGTATGAAATATCATCCGGTAAGCCAAAAGAGCAGCAGAAAAAGAAATCTGCAGGATTCTTTAAAAAAGCACTGATCTGTACAGCACTGGGACTGATCTTTGGAGGCTTTGGAGCACTGGGATTCTTTGCCGTGAATCTGGCAACAGGAACTTTGGCTACCGGCACCAATGAAGTTGCTCAGACACAGGAAAAGATCACGACTACGACAACTGCACCCGAGACAAAGGATGTTGCAGTGAAAGAGGACGACAAGGAAGTGGCCAATACACTTGAAAGTGCAGAGGTTACGGTTGAGGCAATGGATGTAACAGATGTAGTCAATGAGGTTATGCCGTCAGTTGTTTCGATTGTCAACAAGTCTACACAGGAAGCTATGACATTTTTTGGCCAGGTACAGGAATATGAGGCAGAGTCCAGTGGTTCCGGAATTATTGTCGGTGAAAGTGATTCGGAGATCCTGATCGCAACCAATAACCACGTGGCAGATGCTGCAGATACGCTGTCCATCCAGTTCATTGACGGAACTACGGCAGAGGCAAAGCTTAAGGGAGCAGATTCTGATGTGGATCTTGCAGTTGTAGCAGTATCACTGGAGGATATTGAGCAGGATACAATGGATGCCATCCGCGTAGCAACATTAGGTGATTCCTCAGCACTTCAGGTAGGAGAACCTGCGATTGCAATCGGTAATGCACTCGGTTATGGTCAATCAGTTACCACCGGTGTAATCAGTGCACTTGATCGAGAGATCACGATTGACGATATTACAAGAAAATTGATACAGACCGATGCAGCAATTAATCCGGGCAACTCAGGCGGAGCCCTTTTGAATATGAATGGCGAGGTCATCGGGATTAACTCTGCAAAATTCTCTTCCAGTATGGTAGAGGGTATGGGTTATGCCATTCCGGTTTCCGATGCAAGACCAATCATAGATGAATTGATGAATCGTGCAATTCGTGAAAAGGTTTCGTTTGGTGAAGAATCTTACCTTGGTATTTCAGGCGTGGATGTAACAGAGGATGTTGCACAGACCTACTCTATGCCAATCGGTATCTATGTAGCACAGGCATTAGAGGGAACAGCCGCTGAATCAGCAGGACTGAAAAAGGGCGATGTGATCACAAAATTTGACGGTCAAAAGGTGACATCAATGGCCGATTTACAGGATGTATTGTCCTATTATCCGGCAGGAACGACAATCGATATCGTGATTCAGCGTATGGATGGAGACGAATATAAAGAACAGACTGTCAGTGTTACACTGGGCAGTAAAGCAGAACAGCAGTAAACTGAAAACGGAGGGAATTTATGTCCACGGACAACAGAGATATGGAAGATGTATTAACAGATGGTCAGACAGAAGACAGCGATTATGAAGATATTTGCTATCTCTGTCACCGCACGGAGAGAACGGCAGGAAAAATGTTTAAGTTGCCGAATGGTATATCGATCTGTGCCGACTGTATGCATAAAACAATGGATACAATGAGTCAGATGGATTATCAGAATATTCTCAAGGATATTGATTTTGGTCAGCCGCTGACGCAAAATGTACCAAAGGAAGTAATTCAGGAGCCTGCAGAGCCAAAGAAGGAACAACAGGAATCAGAGAAGCCGGATGAAGAGACGGGTAAAAAGGAACAGACTACAGGTTATACAAGGATTCCTAATATCAGCTTCCTAAATCTTTCAGATCTCCAGAGTATGATGGGCAATCCTAATCGTCAGAAGGTTAAGAAAAAGAAGGAACAGCCACAGGGAGAAAAACCGGAACCGATCATTGATATTAAAAATATCGTTCAGCCACATAAGATCAAGGAACATCTAGATGAATATATCATCGGTCAGGAATATGCAAAAAAAGTTATCTCTGTAGCGATTTACAATCATTATAAAAGAGTTGCAGCTGAAACGATGAAGGACTTTCCGTTTGAAGACAGACTGAAGGATGTGGCAATCCAGAAATCCAATATGCTGATGATCGGGCCAACAGGCTGTGGAAAGACATACCTTGTGAAGACATTGGCAAAGCTCTTGGATGTACCGCTTGCCATTGCAGATGCAACCTCTCTGACTGAAGCCGGATACATCGGTGATGACATTGAAAGTGTATTGTCAAAGCTTTTGGCAGCAGCCGACAATGACGTGGAAAGGGCAGAACAGGGTATCATTTTTATCGATGAGATCGATAAGCTTGCAAAGAAAAAGGATACTCATTCTAGAGATGTCAGTGGAGAGAGTGTACAGCAGGGACTGCTGAAGCTACTCGAGGGAAGTGAGGTAGAGGTTCCCGTCGGTGCAAGCTCCAAAAATGCAATGGTTCCGACTACCACGATCGATACGACGAATATTTTATTTATATGTGGAGGAGCATTTCCGGATCTGGATGAGGTCATTAAACAGAGACTGAGAAAGAAAACATCCATTGGCTTTGATGCAGAACTGAAGGATTCTCTGGATAAGAAAAAGGATATCCTGAAGGAAGTGGCAGTGGAGGATATCAAGAAGTTCGGAATGATTCCGGAGTTTGTGGGAAGACTGCCTGTCATTTTCACTCTCGAGGGACTGACCAAGGAAATGTTAGTGGAAATTCTGCGTGAACCAAAGGATGCGATACTCAAACAGTATCAGAAGCTATTGGCAATGGATGAGGTACAGCTGGAGTTCGAAGATGCTGCACTTGAGGCAATTGCAGAGAAGGCGATGGAAAAGGAAACAGGAGCCAGAGCACTTCGAGCAATCATCGAGCAGTTTATGTTGGATATTATGTATGAGATTCCAAAGGATGACAGCATAGGACGTGTTACGATTACCAAGGATTATATCATGGGTACGGGAGGACCGGTCATAGACCTTCGTGGAGGAGACATCAGTTTTCGCGAAAGAGATATGTTGAAAGCAATCCCGCAGAGTGCAGGAATGTAGTAAAAAAATAATAGCCCCGGAATACAATATAGTAATGATTGTATTTCGGGGTTTTTTATGGACACGAATCTGACAGGGCAGGATCGGGAGACCTGCCGAAATAGGATATTATCAAATGACTACTATGATATCATTAAGGACTTTACTATGCCGACCACAGAGCCGGAGAGCAGTGCGGTAGACTTTTGCATAGAGACGATTACCAGAGATTACGGCATCATTCATATTGCACGAACTGGTCTGCCGTT
>CAZVYQ010000011.1:54193-67050 GCA_964631375.1 uncultured Lachnospiraceae bacterium
GCCGTTGTCCTTAACCGGACGAGGCGTTTTGATCGGATACATTGATACGGGGATTGATTACCGAAATGATGCATTTCGATATCCTAATGGAGACACCAGAATCGCAGCCATATGGGATCAGACCATACAGACAGGAACGCCGCCGGAGGGATTTTTATACGGGAGTGAATATCGAGAGAATGAGATCAATCAGGCTCTGCAAAGTGATGATCCCTACAGTATCGTTCCGAGCAGGGATGAGATCGGCCATGGAACAGCGATTGCAGGTACACTTGCCGCCCCGGAGGCTACAATAGCAATGGTGAAGCTCAAACCGGCAAAGCAATATTTAAGAGAGTTTTACAGAATCAGAGAGGACGCAGTGGCATATCAGGAAACAGATGTACTGACTGCAGTAAAATATCTCGATGCACTTGCCCAGAGTCTGAACAGACCTTTGGTGATCTGTATCGGTCTGGGTACGAATATGGGAGATCATGCAGGTTCTTCAGTCTGCTCCTTTTATATGAATCAGATATCGGATAGAGAGAACAGAGTGATCGTAGTAGCGGGCGGAAATGAAGGAAATGCAGGTCATCATTATTATGGGGAATTAAAAAGTACACCTGAGAATGTGGAAATCAAGGTGGCCGAACAGGAAAATGGATTTATGCTGGAATTGTGGGGACGAAGTCCTGATGTGCTGAGTGTGTCAGTGAAATCTCCCGGTGGTGAAACGATACCACGGGTAATGCCACAAAAGAGATTTTCAGGCGAATATGGATTCGTATTCGAAAGAACCCGTGTCAATATTGACTATATCCTAACAGAACGAAGTGCAGGAGATGAATTGATCATGATACGGTTTCTGAATCCCACACCAGGTATCTGGACCATTGGAGTGTATGGGGATGTCAATCCTCTACTCGGAGAAAATGCATACATTTTTGGCACATATCATATATGGTTGCCAATCAGCGGATTCATCTCTGCAGAAACCTTTTTCCTGCTTCCAAATCCGGATGTGACATTAACAGAACCGGCATATACGGAAAAGGTCATCAGTCTGAGTACCTATCAGGCAGACAATACCAGTTTTTATATTGATTCCGGAAGAGGCTACAGCAGAGAGGGAAGAATCATTCCGGATATGTCCGCACCTGGTGTTGATGTTCTGACAGCAGGTATTACAGAACGTACTCGTGTCACAGGCTCAGGAATGGCCGCAGGGATCACATCCGGTGCAGTGGCTCAGTTTCTGGAATGGGCTGTGGTACAGGGCAATATGCCGCGTATCAGGGCACAGGATATCAAGTATTATATGATTCGAGGGGCAATCAGAGATAATCGTCTGACCTATCCGAACCGTCAATGGGGATATGGACGCATGAATATCAGAGGGGCTTTCGATGCAATGAGAAATACTTAATCACCTGTATGATATGATCAATTCCACAGGCAGAGGCAACTACA
The DNA here is from genome assembly GCA_964631375.1 of uncultured Lachnospiraceae bacterium. Taxonomy (GTDB): domain Bacteria; phylum Bacillota; class Clostridia; order Lachnospirales; family Lachnospiraceae; genus JAAYYM01. Next base: position 55,646 of record CAZVYQ010000011.1, read on the forward strand.
AATATCAGAACAAAATCATATAGATACCGTGCTCTTGCTTCAAAAATCGTCACAAATGCAATCATTCCAAGTACACTCAGCATGATGACCAGTTCCTTGCTGCGTCGTCTCTTGTAGAGTGTCAGACTCAGTCCCAGCATACTGGTGAGGACATAGACCCAGGTTGCCTGCTGTACTAAGACAAGATACCGATTACGGGTTCCGGCTTCATCATTGTAAAAGAAGCTGCGAAGAAAAGTGGCTGTATCGGTCGGAGCTTTCAATTTGATCATATAGAATCCACCATCGCCGCCTTCAAATCCCCAGGCAAATGTTCCGTCATTGAAATTCACCAGGGTTTTACGTTTCAGAAAGTCCAGATATCCGGACAACTTAAATTCCTTCATTCTGGATTGGATCGCCAGTTTGTTGGCAGCGACTCGTTCTTGTGGGTTTGTGAAGGATTGTGAGAATTCAAAATCGTCATTGTTCCAGATGCCATCCCATTTATCATTCATCCCCATCATGATATAGTGCTGATAGGAAACAGCCTTGTTCTCATCAAGTTCACAGTTGATGGCAGCTTGGATCAGACGATTGGAACCCTGTGCAAGCAAAAAACCAACCAACAGTCCTATCAGTGCCTGTATCAGATAACTTCGTTTCGGATGTTCGAAGAGAAGTGTAAAGGCTTCAACCAGTAAGGCGGCGATCAAAACAATGATTGTATATGGTTTAAATAGAAAGCCGATCAAGCTTAAAAATGCGATACCAAACCAGCAGATGACAGGAAATCTGTGAAATTCCTTTCGCTTACAGTAAAGAAAAAGTACTGAAATCGGAATAATCAGACAAAATCCATCTGAATAAGGCACAATCATCCACGGAGATATTCCAATCAACAAAACACCAATAAACCATGCCACCAGGCTGACACTTTTACGTAATGTGATACGTCTGACAGTCAGAGCCAGCAAAAACAGAGCTACATCTGTCAGGAGAATCTCAACGCAGGTCAATGCAAAATAGATTGCAGTATAGTCCTGAAAAAAGGAAAACAGTCGGATAATCAGTGATAATGCGACGGTTAATGCTACATTGTTTGGATAGATAGAGAGATAATCTGTATTTTCTATGGTTCCTGAAAATGCAAGTTCAAATGCCATACTGACAACTGTATCGCAATCCCATCCTGCAAAAAACAATATATCATAGGCTACATAGATTTGAAGCAGAAGCAGCAATGCTGTTAACAAAAGGAGAATGACATAAAAGTCCCGCTGTATGGCCAGTTTGCGATACAGGCAGGAAACATACTTCACGAAACGGGTCTTGGTGCAGATAAAATATAGAAGAACAGAGAGTGTAAGCAGCGAGAGAAGAATCGTGAGATTAGAGAATAGAACCTCTTTCTGACAGATATAATCAATACGCTTGTCTGTATATAGTATCGTGGAGAGGATCAGAAACAGTACAATTGAATATAGAACAACTGTGAATGTAGAAAGTACATGTCGGAATTTTGTAATATGTGGATCAATCACTTAGCTGCCTCCGATTTGATTTTGCTTTTGATCTTTCGATCCGGCTGACCAAATCCGATCAGTGCGGAGCCAATAAAAATAAACAGATCTGCAATATTAAAAATAATATTACTGAATTTCTTCCATTTTGTCTGAAAGCTAAAATAATCTACAACATATCCACGAAATACACGATCATAGGTATTACTGAGTGCACCGCCTAACAGAAGTGACAGGCCGAGCCGACGACTGCGAGGCAAGGCTTTTTTATGAGAAAAGGAATACAATGCAATGATTGCCAGAAAGCCAGTCATAATCACTGAAATTCCTTTGACAAGCTTTGTATGATGATCAAGTCGATTCAGTACAATGCCTTTATTATGATGCTTTCTGATGATCAGGGCATTGCCTAAAATAGTATCCTCCTGCTGTGAGGTTCTATTATGTTCAATGTAATATTTCGCACTTAGATCTACAGCGAGAATGATCATCGCTATTCCCAGATAAATCATGGAATCCTCCTAATTATATATTGACTGTTATCTATATTGATCTTTTGCCTCTTCTTCGTCAAGTAATTTTTAGGGAAAAGTTTATGAAATTAAAATAAAAAAGACATTGACAAATAGAGAAAGGTTCTATATAATTCAATTTATAACATTCCTAGTGAGATAGTAGGAAATATATAAACGAAATCATAGAAACTGCATTGAAAGTGAACACAAGGAGGAATTTAAAATGAGTAACATTAAGAAATCAGCAACTGAATTGATAGGAGAAACGCCACTGTTGGAGCTTACAAACTATGAGAAAAAGCATGGGCTTCAGGCAGACATAGCAGTGAAACTTGAATACTTCAATCCGGCGGGCTCCGTTAAGGATCGTGTAGGACTTGCTATGATTGAGGATGCAGAGGCGAAGGGACTGTTAAGTCCGGGGGCAACAATCATTGAACCGACTTCTGGCAATACCGGAATTGGAATCGCAATGGTAGCAGCTGCAAAAGGATATCGTGCTATTATGACAATGCCGGAGACTATGAGTGTGGAAAGAAGGAATATTTTAAAGGCATATGGAGCAGGAGTGGTTTTGACAGACGGTTCCAAGGGCATGAAGGGTGCGATTGAGAAGGCAGAAGAATTGCAGAGAGAGACCCCTGGTTCCATCATACTGGGACAGTTTACAAACCAGGCTAATCCGATAGCACATGAGAGAACAACGGGTCCCGAGATCTGGAGAGATACCGACGGTAAGGTCGATATCTTTGTAGCAGGTGTCGGTACAGGCGGAACAGTAACCGGAGTCGGACGTTACCTGAAGGGTAAGAATCCGAATATCAAAGTAGTTGCCGTTGAACCGGCGGGCTCACCTGTATTGTCGAAGGGTACGGCAGGTGCACATAAGATTCAGGGAATCGGAGCAGGATTTATACCGGACACTCTGGATGTCAATATTTACGATGAAATCATCACTGTGGAGAATGAGGCAGCTTTTGCATCAGGAAAGGAACTTGCAGTTACAGAAGGAATTATGGTAGGAATCTCATCAGGGGCGGCACTGTGGGCGGCAAAGGAACTGGCAAAACGTCCTGAAAATAAAGGAAAGCTCATTGTAGCCTTGCTTCCGGATACCGGAGATCGTTATTTATCGACTCCGATGTTTACGGAGGACTGATGATCTCCCATTGACATACTAGGAATGATACGATACACTAAATGTGCCGGATGAAATCAAGCAATACAACCGAAAATGCCTGATATCACCGGTACATTTCATGAGAAATGCAATGCATTTCACGTATTCGGAGGGTCTATGAAGATTTCCACGAAAGGAAGATATGCAGTCCGGGTGATGCTGGATCTGGCGGTACATAATACAGGAGAATACATCAAGGTCAAGAGCATTGCTGAGCGGCAGGAGATCTCTGAGAAGTATCTCGAACAAATCATTGCGATCCTGAATAAAGCAGGATATGTGCGCAGTGTGCGTGGTGCTCAGGGCGGATACCGACTGGCAAAGGATCCGGCCGAATATACGGTTGGTATGATTTTACGATTGACCGAAGGAGATCTGGCTCCGGTAGCATGTCTGGCAACAAAGGAAAATGAATGTGAACGCTGTGATACATGTGAGACACTTGGAGTCTGGAAGCAGCTGCAGGATGCAATCAACAATGTTGTTGATCATGTAACCATTGCTGACCTGCTGGAGAAACAACAGGAGAGGTTAGGAAGTCAGTATGTTATTTAATTCCGTGGCATTTGCTTTTTTTATGCCGATTGTTTTTTTGATTTACTGGGTATTGCCACAGCGATTTCGCTGGATGGCACTGCTTACAGCCAACTGTTGGTTTTATATGAGTTGGGAACCAAAGTATATCCTTGTGATACTGCTGACGACGGTGGTATCCTATTTGTGTTCTCTGTCGATGGAGAAGACAAGTAAGCTATCACAGAAAAAGTGGATCTTATTTATGGGTGTGATTGTAACACTCGCATTTTTACTGGTATTTAAATATGCAAATTTTGCACTGGATTCCTATTTCCGGGTATTGCAGCTTTTTGCTGTACCGGTACAGAAAACGACTCTCAATCTGGTGATGCCGATCGGTATTTCATTTTACACATTTCAGATGGTTGGTTATCTTGCAGATGTATACAAAGGCAAGATCAAGGCAGAACATCATTTTGGACACTATGCTTTGTTTGTTTCCTTTTTCCCTAATATTTTATCAGGTCCCATTGAGCGTGCAGAAAATATGCTGCCACAGTTCAAGGAAGAGAAGAGATTTGATTATGATGATGCAGTTTATGGTTTGCGACTGATTTTGTTAGGCTTTTTGAAGAAAATGATTTTTGCAGACTCCATGTCCAGATATGTGGATAACGTATTCAATCATACACAGGGAGTCTCCGGACTGGGTTTCATCATTGCAATCATCCTGTTTACCTTTCAGATTTATTGCGATTTCTCAGGCTATTCCGATATTGCCATAGGTGTTGCAAGACTCCTTGGAATCCGTCTGATGGACAACTTTAAACAGCCTTATTACGCTTCATCTGTCAGAGAATTTTGGCAGAGATGGCATATCTCATTATCTACATGGTTCAGAGACTATGTATATATCCCGCTCGGTGGAAATCGTGTATCCAAACCACGAAAAAACTTAAATTTACTTTTAACATTTCTCACAAGCGGCCTCTGGCATGGAGCAAACTGGACCTTTATCCTATGGGGTGGCATCCACGGTCTGTACCAAATCATAGAAAACACAATCAAGACCATATGGAGAAAACACCACAGCGCACGAACAATAACACGCGATATCGATATACGCAGACAAAAAATCACCCATCTCCTGCAAACTCTCCTGACCTTCTGTCTCGTAGCCTATGCGTGGATGTTCTTTCGTGCAAACTCCATTACGGATGCTCTCTACATTACCACCCATCTGTTTCAAGGATACAATTGGCCCCAAGCCATGCTCGACACCGGGATGAGCATATTATCAGTACTCAAGACATTATTGGCAATCGTTGCACTTATGCTTTATGATTATTTTAGTCTGAAACATGATTTGCTGTTAGAAATTAGTAAACTAAAACTTCCGCTTAGGTGGCTGATCTATATTTTTATCACCGCGCTAATCATTATCCTAAGCCTCCACAACGGAGTAAAACAGGAATTTATTTATTTTAAGTTTTAATACTATATGGATTGTTATGTCGTAGGGCGTCCGTACGCTGTGATATAATTCCGATCATTCCAGAAAGGATCCTATGAAACGTTTTATCCTTAAAATTTTAGCATTCACCTTAATAATGGCACTGATCTTTCTCCCGGTGACAATCATTGTAGACCCCTACAATGTATTTCACTATGCCAACCCTCGCAGCAACGGAGTAGAACCCAATAAAAACTTCATCAAGACCAAATACATCCTGAACCATCAAGATGAGTTTGATTCTCTCGTATTCGGTTCCTCAAGAGCAGGCTTCTTTCATGTAGACATGCTCCCTGACGGAACATACTATGACATGGCAAGTTCAGAGGCCTTACCGGCGGAACATGTTCATACACTCAAGATCATGATTCGGAACGGTTTCGTACCGAAAAACGTGCTTGTGCTTGTAGACGACATTTCTTGCTTTGTGGATCCGGCAACTCATGAGAATGTTTTATATCGTGTTCCCTATCCAGAGGACAATCTGTTTGACCAGATATCATTTTATCTGCGTTATTGTGATCTGTTGACTACCTTCGAATCATTGGATGTGATCCTGAATCATCAAAAAACAGATCTGGATTATACAGAACGTTTTCGGACAACAGGAACTGAGAATCTGAACATTGCACCGGAATTTGACGGAACGATGGATGGAGCACCGGCTGTCGGCTATTGGGCAGATTATTATCAACTGCGGACAGAGGAAGCCATTGCAGATATGCAGGAACTGATTGATCTGTGTAAGGAATATGATATTAATTTGAAAGTATTAACCAACCCACTTTATCATCTGACTTATAAAAAGGCCGTTGAGAACGGATATTTGGACTTTTTGGAAGAGCTTTCAAAGATCACAGACTTTTATAACTTCAGCAGTATCAGTTCTGTGACTACGACCAATGGATGTTATTATGAAACCAGTCATTTTACCCCTCAGGTTGGTATCTGGATGATTGGGGCAGTATATGAGGATAATATAGACAAACCTGTTAAGGATCAAGGCTTTGGAATCCATGTTACCGAAGAAAACCGGGAGGAGTTTATCAAGTTTTTGAGGGATCAGGCCGTTGACAATGGGATTACTCCATATGAGGGGGCTGCAGAATGAGAAAGCGTGAGTATTTTTGTCTGATACCGCTCCCTTTTATCATCACCCTTTTGCTGCAGGTTTTGGTCTACAGCATGACAACTATGCTTCAGTTAAACAGGTTCGTTCAGGATGAAACTACCTGTACTGCATTGATCAGAGCAATTGTAGGTTGCATTAATCTGCTTGTTTTTGGGATATGGTATTATCGTACGTTTGGCAGAACACGTACAACCTCACTCAAGAAAGTGCTGAGCTGGATTCATGTTCTGACACTGATAGTGATCGCTGTATGTGGGCAAATAGCCATTAGTTTTCTCTTGATATTGATCCTGCCATTATTTGAAGGAGCAGCCACACAGTATCAATCAATGATAGGAAGCTTGTTTGAGGTTTCTCCAATCACATTGTTATATGTTATGATTCTGGCACCGATGGGTGAGGAATGCATTTTTCGTGGAATGACCTTTCACATTGCAAAAAAAGCAGTACTGGCGATCTGGGCGAATTTGATACAGGCAGTTCTTTTTGGTCTGTACCATGGGAATCTTGTTCAGGGAATTTATGCTTTTGTCATGGGATTTGTATTTGGAATTGTTGTGATCAGACTGGATTCGTTGTGGACAGCTATTATTATGCATATTGTTCTGAATGGAGCAGGATTATGGATGAATGCATATGTGGATACGATGCCCTCTAACTTGATCGGCAGTTTGATTTGTATACTTAGTATTGCAATCGTTGTGATATCGATCTATTTACTGCCATCCGGAAGGAAATCGGAGGAGAGAAACTGAATGAAATGTTCAGGCATGGATCAGGATCCCATACATTGCATGATGTAATACATATATTCTTTCACCAGATCAGTATCGGAATTAGCATAAAGCATACGGGCACCCACAGCATCCTCGATTTCATTGAAGATGGGGTGTCCTTTTTCATACACAAAGTCTATGCCGATGCAGTCAAAGGGCAGTAGCGGAATGATACGCTGTACAAGTGCATTTTCTTCATCAGTCAGGGTATGAAGTCTGGCATGATGTCCGAGGGAGTAATTGCTGCGGATATCAATATTCGGACTGTTAAGATCCACAGATGCGTTGTCAAAGGCAGATCGCATTACGGATGCAATGACCTTACCGCCGAGTACATAAACGCGAAGATCTTTCCCGATCTCCGAGGCACACTGCTGCAGGACATATCCCGGATGCTCTGTGTAGGCAGATTCGATAGCCTCAATACTTTTTTGCAATTCTGTCTGATCGTGAACCAGCTTGACAAGATGTCCTCCATGTCCACAGGAAGGCTTGATGACAAGGGGATAGTGCATGTTCTCATTCAATAAATGACTATGCTGCTGAGCGTCAGTTGAACGAGCGTGAGTATACAACAATTGGACATCATAGATTGTTTTCATGATAGGAACATGATACTGTGCTAAGAACTCGTAGGTTTTCTGCTTATGATTGCAGACTTCTGTTACAATGGCAGGATTAAAAACGCGCACATTTTTTGCTTCCAACAAACGAGCACACATGGCATTTCTGGAACGATTGATGACAAAGTCGGGGAGATTTGAAAAGCCCTCGGTTATCTGTAGAGGAACAGAAGCAGTCTCTTGCTGTAGATACAACGAGAAGTAGGGGGTTTCTGAAGCTGTATGTATATATAATAATTGCAGTTCGATATGATAATTTGCAGCGGCAGCTGTAAACATCTTGATATATTCCTGATTTTTAAGGGCATCTGCCTCTTCATATATGATCCAGCCTGTCATGATTGCTCTCTTTCTTATTCCTTCCCTGATTATACATCTCTGTCCTGTCTCTTACAATTAGCACTTTTCATTTTAATGTGTGTCATTTATAATGAACTCAAAGCAATGTCAAGTAATACGATTATTAAGGTGGTGAGCACGATTATGGAACAGAAGCGAGAATACCATAATGTGTGTCATTACAGGAGTGAGTAAGCCTATGAAGATTGTTATGATCAATGGACAGAACCATAAGGGAAGCACTTATCATATCGGGAAAATGCTGATTGAGAAGCTGGAAAATGAACATGAAGTGAGCGAATTTTTCCTGCCACGAGACCTGAATCATTTTTGTCTGGGCTGCTATACCTGCATAGAGGATGAGACAAAATGCCCTTATTATCAGGAGAAGCACACAATTATGCAGAAGGTAGAAGAGGCAGATTTGTTAATTTTCACAACTCCGAATTATTGCATGGCACCCTCTGCACCGATGAAGGCATTTATGGATCTGACGTTTACATACTGGATTTCACACAAACCGAGAAAATGTATGTATGAGAAGAAGGCTGTTGTATTCTCAACGACAGCAGGGGCAGGAGCCGGAGCCGCTATTAAGCCAATCAGGACAATGCTTGCATATTGGGGTGTTCCCTGGATCAAAGCCTATGGTCTCAGCGTACAGGCGATGAACTGGGCAGGGGTATCTGAGAAGAAAAAACAGATGATCGAAGAGGATATGACAAAGCTTGCACGAAAAATCAGTGTAGCAAGGAAACCGATTGTACCAATACAGAGGAAATTCATGTTTGACTTTATGCGAAAAATGCAACAGGCACATATGGGAAGCGGAGAGACAGAGAGAGGCTATTGGGAGAAGCAGGGCTGGCTCGGAAAGGATCGTCCTTGGAAGTCCATATGAACATCGCGCCAAATAACCGAAAAAATGTAAGCCAAATAACCGAATGAAAGAACGCCAAACAACCGAACTATATAACGCCAAATAACCGAAAAACATTGATAAAAAAGAGGTTTTAGGATATAATAAGGACGTGAGGTATGTTTTGATGAAGGAATATAAGAAGAGAATTGCAGATGATATAATCGGTAGAAAACTCAAAGGAAAAGGAGCAGTATTGGTTGAGGGTCCAAAATGGTGTGGAAAAACCACCACTGCAGAAGCTGTTTCGAAAAGTACCCTATATATGTCAGAACCAAATAGTGTAAAACAAAATATCATGATGGCAGATATCAATCCATCACTGCTCCTTCAGGGCGAAACCCCACGATTGGTTGACGAATGGCAGGTCGCACCTAAATTGTGGGATGCGGTCAGATTTGAAGTTGATCATAGAAATTCTGAGGGACAGTTTATACTAACTGGTTCGGCTGTTTCCACCAATATGGAAATGATTCAACATACCGGAACAGGCAGGTTTGCATGGGTATTGATGCGACCTATGAGTCTATTTGAGTCTGGTGAATCAAGTGGAACAGTCAGATTGTCTGATTTGTTCTCTGCACCACAGCACATAGCTGCAGTCAATTCACTTGATTTGTATAAATTAGCTTTTTTAACATGCCGTGGAGGATGGCCAAGATCTACATTCATGGAGGATGAAATTGCATTGGAGCAGGCATATGATTATTATGCTGCAGTTGTAAAATCAGATATGTCAAGAGTAGATGGAGTTAACAGAAATTCTGAAAGAGTTAAGAATTTGATGCGATCTTATGCAAGAAACCAGGGGGCACAGGTGTCAAATGCAATGCTAAAGGCAGATATGCTGGCGAATGATATGGATACTCTGGATGAAGATACAGTAATATCCTATGTAAATGCATTGAAAAAAATTTTTGTTGTAGAGGATATGCCGGCATGGAATCCTAATTTGAGGTCGAAAACAGCCATCCGTACTTCTGATACAAGATACTATGTTGACCCATCTATCGGAGTTGCAGCACTTGGTCTTGGTCCGAATGATTTAGTGAATGATTTAGAGACCTTTGGACTTTTGTTTGAAACGATGTGTATCAGAGACCTACGTGTATTTACAGAGGCACTTAATGGCAGTGTGTATCATTATCGTGATAAATCGGGCTTGGAGTGTGATGCGGTAGTTCATTTAAGAAATGGCTCTTATGGATTGATAGAAATTAAACTTGGTGGAGATGAAGCGGTTGCACATGGCGTGGAAACTCTCAAAGAATTAAGTGATAAAATTGATACTGAAAGAATGAAATTGCCGTCTTTTTTAATGGTGCTGGTCGGAATAGGAAATTATGCGTATCGTAGAGAAGATGGAATATATATAGTTCCGATTGGTTGTCTGCGTGAATGATTCAATCTTGATAACAGTACCTTCTAACCGAGACTTCTCAGAATATGCTCCATAATCTTGTCCGCTGCATTGACTCCGGTGCAGGTGTAGATATTTTTGAAATGTGCATTGGAATTGACCTCGCACAGAATCGGTCTGTCCTGCTCACCAAAGAGCAGATCAACACCTGCAAAATCAAGATTGAGCGCTTTACACACATTGACTGCCAATGACACAGCCTCGGTACTTGGGGTATAGGCAGACATCTTACCTCCGTTTGTGATATTAGCACGAAAATCAGAGTCGTGAGTCCGCAGCATTGTGGCAACAACTTCCTCTCCAACAACCTCCAGGCGTAAATCTCGTCCATAACTGCTCTCTATGAACTCCTGAAAGAGCAGAGGTTTACCTGCGCAACGTTCCAGAATATTTTCTGCTTCGGAGCGTGTGGAAGCCAGATAGACCTGTGCCCCAAATGAACCAAAGCATTCTTTGATGACAAGAGGATAGGACAGTTTTTTCTCTACAAGCTTCAGGAAAGAGTAATCACCATGATAACCGATATTTGCATAGGTCATTGGTGCAAGAATGGTTTCGGGCATGGGAATATCATAGATTTCCTTGACGGTTGCTAATCTCATAAAGGTCATAGACTTGTCATCACAGGCGGCAATCGCGTCTGCACGATTAAAAAGCCTGTATCCAAGCCCTTCTAATATCTTAGCCAATCGTACATCCTTATCCCAGAACAAGATAAAATCCGGATTCATTGTGGAGTCTATAATACGAAGTATTGAGCCGTCATTGATCGTTGCCAGCATCTCGGCGTTTGTCTTTCTTTCAAGATGACAGTCCATTTTTCCGGCTGCCGTCAACAGCCAGTCATATATTTCATTAAATTTTTCGGTCTGTAAAAACTGATTGACAATCAGCCAGCCGTAACGTGTCTTGTTTTCCATAGTTATGATGATACTATAAAGCTTCGCAGGTAACAAGTCGTAAATTGGAG
>CAZVYQ010000012.1:0-18503 GCA_964631375.1 uncultured Lachnospiraceae bacterium
CCCCCGACCCACGGCTTAGAAGGCCGTTGCTCTATCCAGCTGAGCTACGGACACAGGTCAATACCACGTTTACATCACGTACGAGTGATATTATACGATGATTCCCGCAGTATTGTCAATATATAAATTTGCGTTTTGATTCTGTCGACATTTATACTGATTCAAATGCCTTAAATAATGCCTTTGCAAGCAGATCCGGTTTGATCGGCTTTGCTACATGAGCATTCATTCCGGCTGAAAGTACACGCGTGATGTCCTCATTAAATGCATCCGCAGTCTGTGCAATGATCTGGATTGTTTTAGCTTCCGGATGTTCAGATTCTCGAATGATTTTTGTAGCCTCAAAGCCATCCATCACCGGCATCTGTACATCCATTAATATCGCATTATAATAACCCGGTTCAGAACCTAAGAACTTATCAACAGCTACCTGTCCATTCTCCGCCAGATCGAACACGATATTAAACTTTTGCAGATACCCTCTTGCAACGATTTGGTTTAACTCATTATCTTCTACGAGCAGCACTCTCTTGCCTGCAAAATCCCAGCCTCTTGGTTCTTCCTTAGGTTGTGCGATCTTACCTCCCGTCATTGTCATAAAGATATCAAACAGAGAAGATTGAAAAAGTGGTTTAGAAACAAGCAGATTTGCACCTGCTGCCTTTGCACTCTCCCCCATCTGATGAAAATCATAGGCCGATGCGATAATCACAACTACATCATTGCCATACCTCTCCCTAACTCTTTTTGTTGTTTCCAATCCATTCATCTCAGGCATTCTCCAGTCAATCAGACATACATTGTATGGATCATTGGCTATCTGTGCCTGCTCCATCTTCCGGAGTGCTTCTTCACCTCCTGAAGCACAGGTAAATCGTATCTTCATACGTTTTAGGATCAAACTCATATAATCAAGTTCCGATTTTACATCATCAATTGCCATTACATGCAGTTTGTCTACTGTATCCGGGAGTCTCAGGGTCTCTCCTACATTGCTCTTTTTAAATGGGATATCTACAATAAATCGAGTACCCTCACCCAACTTGCTCTCTACGCGGATGGTTCCATCCATCATACCAATCAGATTCTTCACAATGGAAAGACCCAATCCACTTCCTCCATATTTTCTGGCTGTTGTTGTACTTTCCTGTTCAAACGGTTTAAAGAGACGCTCCTGCATCTCACTGCTGATCCCATGACCGGTATCTGAAACATCAAAACATATAAATACCTGTTCTTCATCCTCAGCCTTTTGAGATATCGTCAGCCAAATATGCCCCTCATCCGTAAATTTCACTGCATTTCCCAACAGATTCATCAGAATCTGATTGATACGCAGTTCATCTCCGATCAACCATTCATCTGTAGGCATCAAAATCTTTGTTTCGTATTCTATTCCCTTTTGCTTACACTGCGATCCATATATATTTGTGATGGCTGAAACCAAATGTTTAAAGTTAAAAGGTGCCTGTGCGATTTTCATCTTTCCCGACTCAATCGAAGACATATCAAGAACATCATTAATCACTGATAGTAATTGCTTTGCTGCAATGTCTGAGCTGACCATGTAGTTTTCCATTGTTTCTCTGTCAGTCCCTTTGGCCAGTTCGATAAAACCTATAATGGCATTCAGAGGTGTCCGCATTTCGTGAGATACACGAGATAAAAACTGACTTTTTGCTGCATCTGCCTCTTCCGCCGTAGCAAGTGCGTTGGATAACAGTTCTGCATGACGCACTTCACTACGCCGCACTGCAGTTACGTCTGTGATTGTCACCATCAAAATCCCATAGATATAGTCTATATAGAAATATAACAAGGCCTTATCCTGGCGTTCACCGTTTTCATCTACGATAGTTGCATACAGTTGGTAGTTGGCATCCTCCTCAAGTCGTTCTGCAATATTCTCCATACCCGTCTCCAGTTTGAATGCCTCTCTGTCATTGTCATTCATATAGGAGGCTATTTCAGAGATCATATCGGTTTTTCCATACTCTGTTTCTGACCTGCTTAGCTTTCCGGCATCATCAACCCTGTACTGCATACAGTGACCGGTCTCCCTCTCAATACTGATAAAACCATCGCAATTTTCCAATGCCACGCGTTTCATAATCTCACCCGACATATAATCATCAGTAATATCGTAGATATAACTAAAACATAATAGATGTCCGGTTCCCGGATGGTGAATCAGGATTAAATCCAATCGAATCCAAATGATATGCTCACCCTGTCGCCATCTGCATTGAAAATGTTTTTCCACTTGTCCGTCTTCATAACTCTCTTTTAGTTTTTTAGACGTCACTTGCCTCTGTACATCCTCGATCCATTGATCGGTCTGTAATTCGCTTATTTTTTGCTTCAGTACCTTCAGATAATCATCAGCAGACATTCCTTCTCTGATACCCTCAATGGTATCATCACTTTGTATCAATATATAATCAGATATATCAACGCAGGCGGTAAATAAAAGTCCTTCATCACGTTTCCCATTTCGTTTTAGTTCTTCCAGATAACGCTTTTCATTTCTCTTATCAACCAGCACTCTGTCCGTAACATCCAAAAACACCTCCTGAAACACCTTTCCCTGATCTGTCTCTACAATATCCATGACACATTCAATATACGCCTCTGTTCTGTCACGTTTTGTAATCGATGTTGCATAAGCAATCGGAGCTGCATTTCGTGTGCATTGTTCAAATTTCTGCTGCAATGCTTCACTGGCCTCTTCACTGATAACAGAATTGGGGATTTCTCCTATGATGGATTGATCATCTTCATAACCAAATATTTTGACACATGCGGCATTACAATTTAATACTTTGTATGGTTTGTCATAACTGTACTGAATAATACTGCACGGAATGGTATCATACAGATGCTGCAAAAAATCATGATGCTGTTGTAAACTGTTTCTTAATTCTCTCTGCTGTCTGGTTCTCAATATCCTAATCACAAGCATTGACAGCATCACAATCACTAGGATACCCATTACCAAAATCAAGATACCGTTCTTTGTCAGAAAATCACCTAACGTTTGCTTTGGTTCTGCCATCGCAGTACTGCTAACCATGATCTTATTGATCTCCTGTTCCGGTATTGCAGTCAGAGCTTTATTTAATATAGATAATAGTCGTTCGTCATTTTCCTCATAAATGCCAAGACTGATGTTGTACTCTGTACCATGTAATACTGATGCATGTAGATCCGAGTATTGTACATGATTCATCAGGTAACCTTCACACATACTGAATATATAAGTAAAGTCAGCATTCTTCTTATAAATCGCTCGAACACAGTCCTCTGCTGTATCATACATCAACAGCTTCTTATAACCCTGTTTCTTTGCCATTCCGGAAAACATAGGATGCTCCGTGGAAATTGCCACCACTGAATCATAGGAAAGAGTTTCATCATCTCTCATAACAACCGAAAATGAACTGCGCAAAAATGGTCTTGTCTGGCGAAGGTGCATTGCTTGTTCAACTGCAGGATTCTGAGCCATTGCTCCCACGATCTGGATCTCACCCTGCTCCATCTGAGAAAGCAGGATATCATCCTCCTCTCTCTTTACAAATTGAAACTGCAGACCGGTTAAGTCAGAAATTCTGTCATACAGATCCACCGTAAATCCACCATAAGACTTTGTTGTATCGTTATAGTATTCAATTGGTGCCATATTGGTAACGATTGCGACGTTTAGTGGTTTGGCTTCTTTAATATAAGCAGTCTCTTCTCGTGTCAACAGAAGATCTGTATTTTCATACAACCTGGAAAAATACTTCATTGAGAGATCGTCTACAAAATTAGGATCATCAAAAGATAACTGCTCCTGTGCTTCTGACAGCTCGCTAATATATCGACTGTCCTCATCTCCCATGATATAAGCTGGCGAAACGCCAAAGTTACCGATCAGTTTCAATGGTTCTGTAACAGAATAATTCACCAGAGCAATCGCATCAACTTCTCCCTTTTTTAGTGCCTCAATCGCTGATTCGTTTCTGGCATATGTCTCTAATTGATAATCGAAATGATGCTTCTCTGCATATTTCTCAAAATAGTCAATCTCCCCACTGCTTTCCAACATCCCAATCCTGATTCCATCAAATGCCAAGAAGTCCTCATAATAAAGATCTGTTGACTGTAATGTGTATAAGTTCATCTGTTCATCGCAGATTGAGTATAGAGAAAAATCAAAATCTGACTGACGATCCTCAGTCACTCGTGCTACACAGTACAAGTCGACTTCACCATTCTTGACTGCCTGAAACGCCGTTGGCCAATCCATATCAATAAACTGATAGTTCCAACCAGTGTATTTCGCAATTCTGTTTAGATAGTCCACTCCATATCCTGAGTATTCTCCGTCTCCATCCCGACTGAAAAAGCTCTCGTAATCAATATAGGCGACAGATACTGTATCTTCCGGTTCATCCATTGCCAACACAAGAACAGGGTGTAGTAGAAGTCCTGTAAGCAGCACATATGTGGCTGCCAGTACCATCCGTTTCGTAATCATTTTTATCTTACTCATATCATCACCCTTTACATCTGGTTGACCAGTTGGCAGACATTTCTGTTTCTCATAAAACGAGTGGCAGATAATATTAAACATCGTAATATTATTGTATAATAATTAATCACATAATACAACTTGTTTCAGTCTATTTTGATGATGATAAGAGTTTTTTGCACAACAAAAAAAGCGGGTGATGGGAATCGAACCCACGTGTCCAGCTTGGAAGGCTGGTGTTCTACCATTGAACTACACCCGCATTTACGTCGGGGTGACAGGATTCGAACCTGCGACCTCCTGGTCCCAAACCAGGCGCTCTAGCCAAGCTGAGCCACACCCCGTATTACTGATAATCAACGCCTTTTTCTGACGCAAGGTATATTATATATTAGGAAAGAAATAATGTCAACCGCATTTTTCACAGGTATTGAAGCGTGAAATGAGCCTCTCCGTGTCGATCTATTTCCATGATAATGTAGGAGGGCTTACGTCCCTCCTGCCGAGGGTATGTCAGGCTGCCGGGGTTCAGTAATGTGATATTCCCGACCCGTTCAACCTTTGGCATATGTACATGACCATACATGACGATATCAGCACCCTCTGCCTTTGCTGCCGCCAGTAAACTGCTATTCCCATAATGTACCCCATGATGGTGTCCATGGGTCATAAATACCTTGTATTTCCCAAGATAAAAAGTTTTTTGATCGTCATAGCCATAGAAAACATCATTATTTCCCGCAACCACCTGCATCGGACATTCTGCTGCAAGTTCAATGTGCATGTCTTCTCCCTCTATATCACCGCAATGAATCAACAGATCGATTGGCTTTACCTTTTCCAAAACCCGAAGCAGATTCCCACTTTGTCTATGGGTATCGCTGACAATCAATATCTTTGCACTGTTTAAAATTCCATTTTCCTTTAGCTTCTCCCTCATGGCACGCAGTGCCTTTCCTCGGTGACTGACCTCGTTCTTTTTGTCAGCAGACAATTCTGCAGTCGTGCAATGATATTCAGGTACATAAAAAATAGGATCGTAGCCAAATCCATTCTCGCCACTTTCCTCATAGCCGATCCTACCCTCGATGGTACCTCTGGTTGTCAAAATTGTTCCATCCGGTAGTGCCGCTGCAATTGCACAGACAAACCGTGCTGTCCTATGTTCATCCGGTACGCCTTGCAGTCGTTGTATCAAAACCATATTCTTTTCTCTGTAGGATGTGTGTTCACCAAGGAATCGTGCAGAATAGATCCCCGGTTCTCCATTCAGATAATCGATTTCCAGACCCGAATCATCTGCTAAAGTCAACAGCCCTGTTTCCTCCATAATGGTTTTTGCTTTGATGACCGCATTTTCTTCAAAGGTAGTCCCATCCTCGATGATCTCAGTGGTGATTCCGGCTTCTGCCAGAGACAGAACATCAACATTCATGTCTCCCAGTACCATACGAATCTCTCGCATTTTTCCTTCATTGGTTGTCGCAAATATTATTTTTTTCCTAATTGGATGATTCATTTTCCTTCACCTTACTGACTGATTTCCCGATGGATTGATATGTTTTTACGATACCGTCGTACAAGCCACGGGCAATTTTCTCCTGATAAGCATCCGATGCCAGCTGCATGGCTTCCTGTTTATTGGTCAGGTATCCCACCTCCATCATTGCCGATGGTATCCCAAGACTGTATAACAATTCTATGTTCCCTGTATCTTCAATGATTCCTTGATCATTGCCACCCGTCATTTTGACAACCGACTGTTGGAGACACTCGGCCAGTATTTCTCCTGTCAGTCCATTGTCAGCGTTCATATGATCATAGTATGTCATAATTCCGGTCGTCACATGAGACTTCGCATCAGCATTTGTATGAATAGAGAGATACAGATCTGCCTGAGCCTCCTTTACAATCCCGGTACGCTGCTGTTCCTCAACATCCAGATCACCGATTCGTGTATAATACACCTTGATATCAGTCTGATCCAGCATCCTTTTCAGTTTGTCTACAACTCCCAGTGCCACATCCTTTTCACTGATTCCATATGATACAGAGCCTGTAGATGTGCCACCATGACCTGCATCCACCACCATAACCTTATCGTACATTTCATGAACCGGTGTCAAAGAGAGTCTCAATTCATCCAAATGATAACTGATATGATATTCACACAATTCATCCAATACCAGATAAATCTTTGTGACTTGCTCCTGCGTATCGTAGTATACAGCCTGAATATGTTTGGAGTTTCCATCCAGATTTTTGCCATGATAAAAGGCTGCATTTGCCTTTTGTGAGGAAATGATCAGTGTTTTGTTCATATAGTCATTTTCTATGGTAACATCTGATTCTGTTGTTCCTGCCGGTTGTGGGATTACCAGATAATCTTTCTCTGTCTGATCCTCCTGCGTGCTTTGTGCCTTGGCCTCCTGAGTGATCAAGCTTCTCAGAAAGTCTGAGTGATCTCTTCCATACAGATAAATACCCATGACCACAAGCGCAGTCAGTGACAGTATGGAACTGATCGTAAATAATTTCTTAATTAGTTGTTCTTCCAATGACGTGCTCCTTGTATATCTATTGCCCTTTTCCATTCTTTGGAGGCTTTGGGCCCATAAACTGATAATAGTAGGTCTTCATCATACCATTATAGATTTTTCTGTTTTTATCAGCTTTTCTGCCCATATCTTTCTCTACATCCTCATATCCGGTAATGATGTAGGCAGACCATGAATCCAGTCGTTTGTATGCCTCACCAAATTCCTTGTAAAGTGCAGGCAGCAATTCTTTATCGCCTATACGCTCTCCATATGGTGGATTTGTAATCAAAAATCCATATTTCTTTGCATGCGACAGATTCTTAACAGGACGCTGTTGAAAATGAATCAGCTTCTCCACTCCGGCAAGTTCTGCATTTTCTCTCGCCGACTTTACGATCTCGTCATCAATGTCATAACCCTGTATATCTACATCAACATTCAGATCGACCATCTCATTTGCCTCATCAATACAGTCATACCATACTTTTTTGCTTACCAGATGTGCCCAGTTCTCTGCTGTAAAGGAACGATTCATACCTGGTGCCATGCCTGCAGCCATCATAGCTGCTTCAATCGGAAATGTCCCGCTTCCGCAAAAGGGATCCACCAAAATTCTGTCTCTTCTCCATGGAGTCAGCATGATGAGTGCAGCTGCCAGATTTTCTGCAATCGGTGCCTTGCTGACAAGCTTGCGGTATCCACGTTTATGAAGTGATTCTCCACTCGTATCCAAGCCTATTGTGACCTCATCCTTCATTAAGAATACCCTCAAGGGATAACTGTTCCCTTCCTCATTAAACCAGGATACCTGATAGACCTGTTTTAAATGTTCAACTATCGCCTTTTTCATAATGGATTGAATATCGCTTGGACTGTACAATTTGCTTTTAACGCTTGCTGCTTTGGCTACCCAAAACTTCCCATCCTGATCGATATAGTCTTCCCATGCGATTGCTTTTGTTCGCTCAAACAGTTCATCATAGGTTGTTGCCTGAAAGCATGCGATTTTAATTAAAATCCGCTCAGGAGTTCTCAGAAACACATTAGCCCTTGCAATTGCTTCCTCATCACCTATAAATGTAACTCTGCCATCCTCTACTCTGGATATATCATAGCCTAATTCAATGATTTCTTTTTTTAAAACAGCCTCCATGCCAAAATGACAGGGAGCAATCAATTCATAATGATTCATAAAACCTCCGTTTGGCTTCTCGCCACATAAAATCATACAGGAAACACCCTATAAATGCAAGCATTCATCAGCGTTTCCCGTATGATTTTGAATGGCTGTTTAAAAAATAACAGTTTTGAGGCCTGTGGGGGAACCACAGGCCTCGATGAGGGGAGTATAAATAATTAATAAGGGGTCGTAAAGAAGAATTCTTTGAAGGGTAAATTCTTCCTACATGCATATTATAATACACAATTGCCCAATTTGCAACGTTTTTTTGCAAATTTTTAGTACTATTGCCCTAATAACAAGATGTTGTAAAAATTTTATGAATAAAAAGCATATTTAGTGAAACAATAGATGATGTAACAAGAAAATTCTTTTAGGAGGATTGACAGATGTCAAAAAATGATAACAACTACGACAGCAACAATCAGAACAGCAGCAACAACAACCAGAACAACAAGAACCAGAATCAAAATCAGAATCAGAACCAGAATCAGAACAAGTCCAGCAACAATTCCAACAAGAGCAGTAACTGCAACAACAGCAATTACTAATCAAAGGGCAGCAGACAGAACGTCTGCTGCCTTTTTTGAATACCTTAGTAATATACAGGATGAAGGGAGCTGCTATGCTGAATGGATACGATTTTTGCAAGCGAACTGGATTATTATCGGGATAAGAATGACTACATTATCGTGGATGTCAGAGAACGATCTGATTATGAAAATGCTCACTTAATAGGAGCTGTCAATATGCCCTTTGACAAAATAGAAAATAAATTTCCAAAACTTGATCCATCAAAAATCTATATTTTATACTGCGACAAAGGAACCATCAGCCTGAATCTGGCACGAGATTTTGAACACAACGGCTATCGTGCCAAGAGTGTAATCGGCGGAATTGCTTCCTACAGAGGCAAGCTTGAGCATTCATAAACCAGTTTACAAATTAATGAAAAACAAGCAAAATATATGGCATTTTTGATGACTTTATGGTACAATCAATGAGTACGAAAGGGGGTCGTTTACTCATGAAGGAATTGTTCGATTATGCAAACGACTATATCAAGAAAATGGATGCCAGAGACATCACTTTATTAAAATTCTGCCTTTTGACTCTGGGAATTCTGATCGGAATCGGAGTCCCCAAGAAATTCCGTAAAGTCGTTATCCTGATTTCTCTGCTTGTATTTATTATGACCTACATTCCGGTCATGGCAGACTTCATCGGAGGACTGGTGGAACGCTCCGGCGGCAAATCCATAAAAATATCATAGTTTGCCTGAACATATAAAATACCCGTTTCTATAGCATCTGCTTGAGAATCGGGTATTTTATATTGCAGCAATCAGTTATTTTATATTTTACCTTGCCAAGAATAATGGAAATGCTTATACTAAATAAGTGTTTATGAACTGTAATACAGATATCGATGAATCTTGGAGGAATTATAATGGATAAGAAAGAATATGCCTTGAAAAAACATGAGGAATGGCAAGGAAAACTGGAAGTTATCAGCCGTGCCGAATTAAATACAATGGAGGATCTGTCTGTAGCTTATACTCCGGGCGTCGCAGAACCATGCCTTGCGATTAACAAGGATGTTGATCTGTCTTATACGTACACACGTCGCGGCAATCTTGTTGCTGTGATTACTGATGGTACTGCAGTACTGGGGCTTGGAGACATTGGACCCGAAGCCGGCATGCCTGTTATGGAAGGAAAATGCTGCCTGTTTAAGCGTTTCGGTGGTGTAGATGCATTTCCTCTATGCGTACGGAGCAAGGATGTAGATGAGATCGTCAATACAGTAGCCCTGTTGGCGGGCTCCTTTGGCGGGGTTAATCTGGAAGACATTGCAGCTCCGCGTTGTTTTGAGATTGAGAAAAAATTAAAAGAAAGATGCGACATACCAATCTTTCATGATGATCAGCACGGTACTGCTGTAGTTGTTCTAGCCGGTTTGATCAATGCATTAAAGTTAGTAGGTAAGAAAATGACCGATATAGAAGTGGTTGTAAATGGTTCCGGTGCTGCCGGTATCGCCATCACCAAGCTTCTTATGAAAACCGGCTTAAAAAATGTTGTCCTATGCGATACAAAGGGTGCGATCTATGAAGGACGTGACAATCTGAACAGTATCAAGGCAGAAATGTCTAAGATCTCTAACCTTGAAAAGAAACAAGGACAACTGGCAGATGTCATTAAGGGAGCCGATGTCTTCATCGGTGTATCTGCTCCCGGTGTCCTGACTGCTGATATGGTTGCAACGATGGCTGACAAGCCTATCGTACTCGCCATGGCAAATCCGGTTCCTGAGATTATGCCGGAAGAAGCAAAAAAAGCAGGTGTGGCAGTTATGGGTACAGGTCGTTCTGATTTTCCGAACCAAATCAATAATGTTCTGGCATTCCCCGGGATCTTCCGTGGAACGCTGGATGTACGTGCAAAGGACATCAATGATGAGATGAAACTTGCTGCTGCCTATGCAATCGCATCCATCATTACCGATGACGAACTGTCACCCGACAATATTATCCCAAACAGTTTCAATGAAAAAGTAACACCGGCAGTAGCAAAAGCAGTAGCCAAAGCAGCACGTGATACCGGCGTAGCAAGATTATAATTCCCTATCATCAAAAACGGAACGCTTAACACAGCGTTCCGTTTTGAATGACTCTTCTCTTCAACTGACTTCTTTTATAGGCTCTTTCTCAAATATAATCGTCTCAAAATCCTTCTTAGCCTGTTCGATCTCTTCCGGCCCTCTTGGAGTCCATGCTATACAGAATGGATGATAAAATCTCTTGCACATCCGATATCCCCATGCTTTCCTGATGTCCTTAAAATTATATGCTATGAAATCAGGCTTTGCATAGAAATTTCCATATAAGTTTGTTAAGAGAAAATTGACAAATGCACTCTGTCCCGGCTGGTATTTCATATTACAGGACAACTGTCCTCTGATCACCTCAGGGTGATTCAGTTTCCACCACCTTACTAAAAATGGGCTGAAGGATTCAATACAATAGTTTCCTTTATATTTTTGCAAGGCCTCATAGACCCTGCGACATAATCCATAATTTCTGATTCCATTATCACTTTTAATTTCGCATACCAGATCTGTTTCACCAAGAAGCTCCAGCACATCCTCAAACAGTGGTATCTTCTCCTCAGTTCCCTTTAATGAAAGCTCCTGTAATTCATGATAGTTGAAATCTCTCAGTTTTCCTTCCACTCCACACATTCTCTTAAGTGTACCGTCATGAAAAACCACAAGTTTGCCATCTTTGGTCATCTGCACATCCAGTTCCACCCCAAAACCCTGTTCATGTGCAAGCCTGAAGGCTGTCATGGAGTTCTCTGGAACCTTTGATCCATGTAAACCTCTGTGAGCATAACGTTTTCCGAAAAATTTTGATACATCTCGTTTCTTGTTTGGCTTAATCATCACAAGATTCAGCAGACAAAGCAATGCAAACGCTCCTGCTATGATAATGACAATTGTATAAACGCCGTTCATTCTAATCTCTTCTTTCCTAAATTCGTACTTTAATTGTTGTGACTTCTGATGCTCCATACCCAATGTCTCCGGTCAACTCCGATATTTAGTCTTCCACATTCAGCATCTCCAATTTATCCTTTGGTAATCCGGGTTTATTGTCCCCATGTTTCACTTGTAGCATTGTAACATAAGAAAGTGCCACAAACAAGGCTCCATATGGAAACAGTGTCCAATAACCCACATACTGCAGCAACAATCCTGAAAGTATCGGTGTTACAATCTGTGCCGCCATGGAAAAGGTGTAATAATAGCCCGTGAATTTACCGACATCTGAGTCTCTGCACATCTCTACTACCATCGGAAGTGAATTTACACTGATCGTAGCCCATGCAATTCCAATACAGCAAAACAATACATACAAAATAGGGGAAAAACCATGCAACACAAAGGTTAATACTGTTCCAAGCAGAAAATTACCCGCAAGCACAGCCACTCCGATTAAAATCGATTTCTTGCGTCCAATCCTGGATGCTAACTCACCTATCGGAATATAAGAAATAATTGCTGCTGCTGTTGCAATCGTCAGACAGATGGATGCAGTTCCCAGCGACATGTTCCATTCCTGTGCAGCATATTTTGTGAAGGAAGTAGTAACCGCATTATAGCCAATGAACCATAAAGCAATCGATGCCAGAATAAATCCCAGACTCCTCTTGACTTCTCTCGGCAGCATGGATTCTCCTGTTTTTTGATCAACAACCTCCAGGTGATCCTCAGGATGTGCGGCTTCGTAAGCATCACACTCTGCTGCTAACTTCGGCTCCTTGATCGTAATAAACAAAATCAAGACTGCTGCTACCATACAAGTTGCCACAATGACAAAAAGCGGTTGATAATCCACATGTACAAGTCCTTCTGTTTTCGCTTTTGAGTACAAAATGCTTGTTAGGATCAGATAAATGATACCTCCGATTGCTCCCATCAGATTGATAATTGCATTTGCCTTGGAACGAAGCGGCTTCGGAGTCACATCCGGCATCAATGCCACCGCCGGAGATCGATAGGTTCCCATCGCAATTAACAGCAAGCCTAAAATAACGATAAACAGAACAAGATGACTCTGATCCGGTGCCTTGGCATACTGATTATCCAATAGCGGAATAAACGTCATCAGGAGTACTGCAGCAGCCGTCCCACCGATGATAAACGGCATTCTTCGCCCAATCCTTGTACTGCATTTATCCGACAAAGAACCAAGCAGTGGAAGCAGAAACAAAGCAATCACATTATCAAATGCCATGATAACGCCTGCAAAACCATCCCCCAAATGAAATGTGTCCTTTAGAATCAAAGGAATGACTCCGTCATACATCTGCCAAAACATACAGATCGACATAAATGCCAATCCAATCAATACTGTCCGCTTGCTGTTCAGTTTCATCCATCAGACCTCCGTCATTATATTATATGCAGTCAACCCGTCCATAGGGGGTCTGATTTTATTATAGAACAAGTATGTGTATTTGTTAAGGCTAAAAATGTCCCAAGCTGTGATGTAAAATAAGACAATTTACCTATATCCCTTTTTCCTGCAAACGATGTAGATCACCGCAAGACAGATCAACTGGATGACCAGGACGGCAGCCGCCAATATGACCGCTTCAAAAGGAAATGTCATACCTCCGGCAAGTGTTGACGCACTGCAGCCAACAAGCCAGTAGAGAGGCCACACGGTAAAGATGTTATGCGTAAATGAGATACAGATGGCACATATCAAAATACACAACATCAAATAGAGAATGTTTTTAGCCGGAAGACTTCCGACATGATAAAGACCAACACTCAGTGCTGTGAGGATACAAGCTGCAATTTTGCCAAATGACCTCTCGTATCGTGTATACATCCAGCAATAGATGAAGCACGCTTCCCAGATACATAACATATTGAACAGTACCGTATTTAACAGATTGTCATTATGCAACTGTGGAATCAACTCAAAGCCACGCCATACGGCCAATAAAATTCCGATTCCAAGTGCCGGAAGTAATTTCTTTGTTGTGATCATTAAGCCCGAAAATCCTTCTTTATTATGAATGGCGATCCAATAAGCCGGAAAACCAACACAGAATCCAATCATCAAAACAACAGTAAGTGCAGGAAACCATGCATAGGGACAGTTGTGGCGATCCAGATAGTAAAACAGCCACATTAGTAAAAGGGTGGCAATCACAATGATCAGTTCTTTTTGTGGCTTACGTTTCATTTCTTGATGATTCATTTCTTGATTATTCATTTGTTTATTTCTCCTTTTAACAAATTATATGTAGTATTAAACCGAGTATTTGCTCGGATTAATCTGAGTATATACTCGGGTAACGGTTCTGTCAAGAAAAAATTGAGTTTTTACTCAGATTATGATATGCTGAGCATACTTGTAAGTATCCAAATACGCAAAAAAGAGGTTTGCAATATGTCTGAAAGGGTTAGAATACCAAAGCAAAGCAGAAGTATACAAAAGAAAGAACAGATTTTAAATACAGCCTTATCATTGTTCTGCGAATATGATTATCATACGGTGACGACCAACCAAATTGCCAAAAATGCAGGTCTATCGGTGGGGACATTGTATGAGTATTTTCATAATAAGGAGGAGATTTTATTTGAGATCCTGGAACGTTATTTTCATGATTTTGGAGATGTCGAAGAGTTGAAGTCAATGTTTTTAATACTTCGTGATACACAAAATAAAGAAGAATTGTTTTATACATTACTCAAGGAGCAGGTCGCTTCACATAGAAAATCTAAGGCTTTTAATGCAGAACTGCAATCGCTTTATTTTTCTATTCCTCAGGTTGCCAAGATCTGCGATCAGCAGAAAGGAAGGCTGCTGCAGGCAGTCAGAGAAGGATTGGAACAGATCCGTGATAGTTTAGCAGTATCAGATCCTGAAGTGGCTACGTACGTTCTGGTGGATCTCCTGGGGGCAGTTGTTGATCGAGTCGTATTCTATCAACATAGTTGTACAGACGAACAGATCATACGAGAGGGTGCAAGAGCAGCAGTTCGTTATTTATTCACAATATAGTCAAGGACATGTTTTCACGCAACGATACACCAAGCATAGGAGTACCTAATAATCAATACTAACATAGGAGCATAATATATGGTTAAGAAGTTGATTCCGCTACTGATTCTTCTGACCGCATTGATGAGCGGTTGTAATGAAAAAGATATGATATCGGCTGTAGAACCTACAGTTTCCATATCTGTTGAAGAACAAGAAGTAACAACTGATGAAGATATAGATATCAATAAAGATATGGATGTCAATAAAGATATAGAAACGAAGCCCGAATTCGGTGCAGAAGATCAAGAGGAGGTATCTGCGATGGCAGATCGTATCACTTATCAGGATGGATTCTACTACGAATCTTTGTCAGACGAAATCAAGGAAAGAATCACCGGCATCTCCTATCCTAAGGACTGTACGGTTCCTTATGAAGATTTACGATATATGAGTGTCCTTCATTATGATTTTGAAGGAAAAGAAATATCAGGAGAACTGATCTGTAATCAGGCGATTGCTCAGGATCTGATAGAGATTTTCTATGAATTGTATCAGTGGAAATATCCGATTGAGAAGATGCAGTTGATTGATGAGTATAGCGGGGATGATGAGTTATCCATGCAGGATAACAATTCCTCAGCTTTTAACTATCGGGTCATAGCAGGAACAACTCACCTTTCAAAGCATGCACGTGGACTGGCGATTGATATCAACCCATTTTATAATCCATATGTGACATATTCTGATAACGTTGAACACATAGCCCCTGCCGGCGCAGAGCTTTATGCCGACAGAGACGCTGATTTTCTTTATAAGATTGATCAGGATGATCTAGCATATCAACTATTTATCAAACATGGCTTTACATGGGGCGGTAGCTGGACGAACAGCAAGGACTATCAGCATTTTGAAAAGGATCCGTTTTAGTGTGCACAGCGTTCCTGTAGTTCCTCCCATCTGCGGTCAACCTCAGCTTGAAATGCCTCAATCAAGTATTCATTCTCAGGTTTGAACAAATGTTTGAAACGTCCCTGTAATTTCAGAAATTCTTCGATCGGATATTTCTTCTTTGGTTCATATGTCAGTGACCACTTTCCGTCTGTCACTTCAAACATCGGCCAATAGCAGGTTCTAACTGCCATCTTGCAGATGTTGATCAGTTCAGAAGGTTCATATTTCCATCCACGCGGACAAGGAGTCAGGATATTTAAGAAAGCAGCACCTGGAGTATAGATGGCCTTCTCCGCCTTTTTATATAGATCATCCATATTACCGATGAACGTTGTCTGACCGACATAAGGAATATTGTGAGCGGCCATGATGGCTGCCAGATCCTTGCGTGTCTGAGGCTTGCCATGACTCTGCGTCCCCGCCGGTGTGGTTGTTGTATCGGCAAACATCGGAGTTGCTGAAGAACGCTGAGAACCGGTATTCATGTAGGCGCCATTGTCATAGCAGACATACACCATATCATGTCCTCTCTCCATCGCACCCGATAGAGACTGAAATCCAATATCATAGGTCCCGCCGTCACCGCCAAAGGTAATGAATTTATAGTCTTCTTTGATCTTACCACGTTTCTTAAGCGCTCTGCAGGCTGTCTCCACCCCACTCATTGTAGCACCCGCATTTTCAAATGCATTATGGATATAGCTGTCTTCATACGCTGTATAAGGATACATAAAGGTTGACACCTCCAGACAACCGGTTGCATTTCCAACCACTGCCTTGTCACCTGGATGCAATGCTTTTAATACATTTCGTACTGCAATCGTGCCACCGCAGCCTGCACACATTCTGTGTCCCGGAGCCAGATGTTCCTCTCTGCCTTGTATTTCCTTAAAATCAAAGTCATTATGATATGCTGTATTTTTCTTAACCATTTTCAATCCTCTATTCTGTACGTTGAAAGTAACACGACATTGTTTCTCTGTTAACCCTGTCCTATTCCCGCAGTCCAAGATAACGATATTGCTTTTCTGTATTGCCGTTCGCTGCAATGCCCCTGAGGTATTCATACAATTCTTCCACATCCTCTACCCGAACATCTCTGCCGGATAAACCATAGACAATATTAATTACCTCGGCTTTACATTTTCCACGATAAAGTGCTGCTGTCAATTCTGCTCCAATCGGGCCACCATTCGCACTATAACTTTCCGAACGATCCATGATTGCAATCGCCTTACATTTTCTCAGTGCCTTAGCCATCTCTTCTCCCGGAAACGGACGAAATACGCGGATTTTTAATAGACCAACCCTCTCTCCCGCTGCCCTCATCCGATCGACAGCATCCTTAATTGCTCCGCATACAGAACCGATTGCTACGATCGCATACTCAGCATCCTCCAATTGATAAGCTTCAAAAAATCCATATTTCCTTCCGGAAATCTGCTCAAAATCACGAGCGACCTCCAAAATAACCTTTTTGGCACGTATCATGGCTTCTGCCTGTGCCTTTTTGGCTTCCATACAGTAATTTGAGACTGCATAAGGTCCTACAGCCATTGTTTCATCCGGATTCAACAGAAAATGCTCCGGCTGATATTCTCCTACAAACTCCTTTACCACGCCATCCTCTATCAGTTCGATATTCTGTACGGCATGACTCGTAATGAATCCATCCTGACACATCATGACCGGCAACATGACATCCTTATGCTCGGCAATCAGAAATGCCTGTAAAAAGTTATCATATGCCTCCTGATTATCCTCAGCATAGATCTGAATCCATCCGGTATCTCTGGCACCCATACTGTCTGAATGTTCACAATTGATATTGATCGGACCGGACAATGCACGATTGACAAGTGCCAATACAATCGGCAAGCGATTAGAAGCTGCTACTGTCAACACCTCCCACATCAGTGCCAAGCCGCAGGAGGATGTTGCTGTCAGCGTTCTGGCTCCCGCTGCTGAAGCTCCTACTGCCGCACTCATCGAACTGTGTTCGCTTTCCACAGGTATGAATTCTGTATCCATCTCTCCATTAGCAATATAGTTGGATACCATCTGTGGCAACTCTGTTGAAGGTGTAATCGGAAATGCCGGCATAACATCCGGATTGATCTGCTTCATGGCAAAAGCCACTGCTTCATTTCCTGACATTCTCTCTTTGATTGCTTTACTTTTCCTGTATTCTGCCATCTATTTGCCCTCCTTCATGGTAATTGCTCCAAAAGGACAGGCTTTGACACAGATACCACAGCCCTTGCAATGCTTCAGGTCAAACTCCACACGTTTTCCGTTCTTTACCGGAATCGAACTATCGGGACAATAAGGAACACATAACAGACACTGTTTACACAAATCCTCATGAAATACGGGTGTCATCGTTCTCCACTCGCCTGTCTCAAAATCCTTTGAGGTCGCGGGTTCATGGATCTGTAATCCAATGGTCAGATCCTGCCATCTCGTCGTTTCGTTGATATCCTTTGCTTGATTCGCCATCAGTGTACCTCCTTGAGTGCCAGCTTCAGTGCATTCATATTGCCCTCCAGCACTTCCGGTTTTTTTGCAAATTTATGTTTTAATGATGCTTCCATCTCTCTGATAAATATATCAGGTTCCATCACACCGGAAATCTTCACAATAGCTGCAAGCATCGGAGTATTGGGATAATATTTTCCCAATGTCTGCATACAGACCTCTCTGGCATTGATGATAAAAACCTTTCCCTGATATCCTCGCAAGAGTGGAATG
>CAZVYQ010000012.1:18603-61243 GCA_964631375.1 uncultured Lachnospiraceae bacterium
TGGAATGTACACGAATTCTGGTATCACTGATTCGGTCATATGCCGTGATCGGTGCTCCCATTCTCTCCGGTCCATACTCTGGAAATCCCTGTACAAACTTTCCTATCGAAAACGCCACATCCGCGAGCAGCAGTGCCGCTGTTTTTGCTCCCTGGCCACCACGTCCATGCCACCTGATCTCTGTAAGCTGATTCATCGTATTCTCCTTCATCCAAACTGTATCTGTGCATTTGCTCTGATACTCTCTATGGCTGCACTTTAAATCATAGCCATGTGAATCAATCGAGCCACAACATTTACAGAATACCTTATAAACACAGGGGTTGTAAAGCATGAACGACAGTTATGCTCTGTATTACCCCACGTTATATCCATGTCACATTCTCATAACCTGAAATAAAAAGGAACCCCCTGCCGCCATGCACATATGTACACAACAACAGGAGGTATCATGAAGGAGTATATTCCAAAATGAATATCTAAGGTAATAATTACTTAGCAGCCTTTCCGACAGATGCACCAGTCAACAGACTTCCCTCGATTACGATCTTTTCAATCAACGCGGTTTTCGGGTTCTCAATCAGTCTGATCAGACTTTCTGCGGCTACACGGCCAATTTCTTTTGTATTTTGTTGAATTGTAGTCAGCTTCGGATCCATGATCTTTGAAATATAGGTTCCATCATATCCAACCACTGAGATATCTTCCGGTATTTTTAGCTTTTTATCCTTGATCATATTGATCCCGCCTATGCAGGAATAATCATCAGGATACAGAATACAGGTTGGCGGATCCGGCAATTCCAATAGTTCTCTTGTCAGTGAAGCAGCTTTTTCGGGGTTTCTGTATACTCCGGATTTGATATATTTATCAGGGGTCTGCAATCCCAATTCTTCCATCGTTCTGTAGTAACTCCCCAAACGATTCTGCGTTACCGAGGTCTCATCACCATGAATATATGCGATCTTTCGATGTCCGTTATCATATACATAGTGCAAAATATCCTGCATACCCTTGACATTATCGGATACGACAGCAATTCTGTAATCAAACACATGGTCAATCGTTACTACCGGAAGTTCAGAACGTATCAACTCTATGACATCCGGATCATAAAAATCTACACAGGCAATTACAACACCATCCACACCACGATACAGGCTGTGTTCCAGATATGACATCCTGCCCTTACGGCTTGTGCAGTTGATAAATGTGATATCAAATCCATTTTCTTCTGCCGTTACCTTGAAACTGTCAAGTACATTTGCAAAATAGTCATGTGTCAGTCCACTTCGACCCTCATCGACGAACAAAACGCCAATATTATAAGTACGGTTTGTTTTTAAAGCCCTTGCTGACGAATTTGGAAAATAACCAAGTTCTTTTGCAACACGTTTGACCTCTTTTTTCGTCTTGGCTCCAATATCTCTCTGATCATTCAATGCTTTGCTGACTGTTGCAACTGAAACACCACATTTATTTGCTATGTCCTTCATTGAAACCATAGATGATATCCTCCTGCCAATACATTTCAACCGCCCTGAAAGCCGACTCTGTTCCATTCGTTATTCGCCGTAATTAATTAAGTTGAAACGCTGACTCTTAAACGTTTTCGCTTATTTACTATAGCCTAATTCTACATTTTTTTCAAGTCTTTATTTTAATGTTTTGTTATCTTTTCACAAATTGCACAAAATGATTTTAATATTTTTGGTTATTATTTTCTTGATTTACTTAATCCTTTTCGTTACTTCCTCTTGCTTTTAAAAAAACAATCCTGTATAATCATAAAAGACGAGGTACTGTACCCCATTTTACTTAATCGTTTCACATCTCGTCCCTATGCAACTATCAACACATATTAAACTACTTACGATTGGAGAGAGCTATTATGAAATTTGGTCATTTCGACGACAGCAATGCTGAATATGTCATCACCACCCCGAAAACTCCATTGCCCTGGATCAATTATCTTGGATGCAACGATTTTTTCTCACTGATTTCCAATACCTGCGGCGGTTACAGCTTCTATAAAGATGCAAAACTGCTTAGACTGACACGTTATCGCTATAACGATGTACCGGCGGATACAAACGGCAAATACTTCTACATCAAGGATGGCAGTGATATCTGGAACATCGGATGGCAGCCTACCAAAACAGAGCTAGACTCCTATGAGTGCCGTCACGGACTCGGATACAGCAAGTTCACATCCTCCAAAAACGGACTGGAGGCTTCCTGCCTTGCATTTGTTCCAATGAATGATACCTGTGAAATCAATCAAGTAGTTCTAAAGAACAACTCTGATTCCGCCAAGAGCATTTCTCTCTTCTCCTATGTAGAGTTCTGCCTCTGGAATGCAATGGACGATATGACAAACTTCCAGAGAAACTTAAGCATCGGCGAAGTTGAGATCATCGGTTCTACGATTTATCACAAAACAGAATACAGAGAGCGTCGCAATCACTATGCTGTCTACTCAGTGAATTCCAAAATTGATGGTTTTGATACCATCCGTGACGAATTTCTTGGCGCTTACAGAGGTGCTGATAAGCCGCTTGCAGTTGAAAACGGACAATGTACCAACTCCGTTGCAAGTGGATGGGCTCCGATCGCTTCACAGCAGATCAATGTTGTTCTTGCACCGGGTGAAAGCAAATCCTTTGTCTTTGTACTTGGTTATGTAGAAAATAAAAACGAAGACAAATGGGAGTCCTACGGTATCATTAACAAGAAACCCGCAGAGGCTATGCTTGCCCGCTACCAAACAGACGAGGATGTAGACAAGGCATTTACAGAGCTAAAAACCTACTGGAAAAACCTGCTTGCAAAGTATACCGTACAATCCTCAAATGATAAAGTAAATCGTATGGTAAACATCTGGAATCAATATCAGTGTATGGTTACCTTCAATATGTCACGTTCTGCTTCTTATTATGAGTCAGGTATCGGTCGTGGTATGGGCTTCCGTGACTCCTGTCAGGATCTGCTTGGATTCGTACATCTGATTCCTGATCGCGCAAAGGAACGTATCATAGACATCGCCTCTACACAATTTGAGGATGGCAGTGCTTATCATCAGTACCAGCCGCTTACTAAAAAGGGCAATTCTGATATCGGAAGCGGCTTCAACGATGATCCGTTGTGGCTGATCGCAGGCACCTCTGCATACATCAGAGAAACTGGTGATACTTCTATTCTCGATATCATGACACCATTTGACAACGACGAGAGCAAAGCTACACCGCTCTTTAACCACCTAACACGTTCCTTCGATTATATTGTAAATCATAAGGGACCCAACAAGCTTCCACTGATTGGTCGCGCTGACTGGAACGACTGCTTGAATCTGAACTGCTTCTCAGAGCACCCGGGCGAATCCTTCCAGACCTTCGGACCTTCTGAAGGGCCTGTAGCCGAGTCAGTATTTATCGCAGGTATGTTTGTAAAATACGGTCGCGAATATGCTGATCTGTGTGAGTTGATCGGCAAGCCGGAAGAAGCTAAGCGTGCACTTGCAGAGGTTGACATCATGTATGATGCGGTACTGAAAGCAGGCTGGGACGGCGAATGGTTCATTCGTGCTTATGATGCTTATGGCAAAAAGATCGGTTCCAAGGAATGCAAGGAAGGTCAGATCTTCATCGAGCCTCAGGGCTTCTGCTCACTGGCAGGCATTGGTGTCAAGGAAGGCCTTGCTCAAAAAGCATTGGATTCTGTAAAAGATAAACTGGACACAAAATACGGTATTATGATCCTGCAACCGGCATATACGGAGTATCACCTCGAACTGGGTGAAGTAAGCTCCTATCCACCCGGGTATAAAGAAAACGCAGGTATCTTCTGTCATAACAACCCTTGGGTTTCCATCGCAGAAACAGTCATCGGACGTGGTGACAGAGCCTTTGAAATATACCAGAAAACCTGTCCTGCCTATACAGAAGAGATTAGCGAGATTCACAGAACAGAGCCTTATGTATATGCACAAATGGTAGCAGGTGCTGATGCCAAGTTCCATGGCGAAGCAAAGAACAGCTGGTTGACAGGTACTGCTGCATGGACATTCGTTAATATTTCCCAGCACATCCTCGGTGTATACCCTACTCACAAAGGACTTTCCATTGATCCTTGTACGCCAAAGGGCTTCGGTGACTTTACGCTGACCAGACAGTTCAGAGAAGGACTCTATCATATTGAGGTCAAGAATCCGAACAATGTTGAAAAGGGTGTTAAGAGTATGGTAGTAGATGGCAAGGAAGTTACAGGCTGCATCATTCCATATGAAAAAGGCAAAAAAGAATATAATGTAGTAGTTACACTCGGCTAAATGAAAATTTGTCCTGAGTCTTAACTAATAGGGAGGAAGAAGTCGTCATATAATATGATGACTTCTTTTTCATTGTATTACAGCATGAATGCTTTTTGCCTTTTGACATCTGTATCATCATATGAGATTTGTAAATAGTTTGCCAATTTATATATTGCACAATTGTCTACAAACAGTTATAATATATTTATAAGAATTGTGTACACAACTATACGATTCTGACTAATCAATAAGGGGGCTGACCTATGGAAAATCGTGTACAGAAAATTATGTCGAAGAAATATCCAGATGTAGGATTAAGAGTCATTCCGGGACATTTTATGACGTCCCATTCACATATTAATTACTATGTGGACATGACCCTTATGAAAATGAGACAGAGTGAAGCCAGAGCTGTTGCAAAGGCCATTGCATCCAAATACAATACCACAACGATCGTAGACACAATCGTATGTATGGATGGCTGTGAAGTAATCGGGGCATATCTCGCAGATGAATTATCCAATGCGGGGATCATGTCAATGAATGCACACAAGACGATCTATGTCGTATCACCGGAGTACAATTCCACCGGTCAGATCATCTTCCGTCAGAATCTGGTTCCTATGATCGAAGGTAAAAATGTATTGTTATTACTTGCATCCACCACCACAGGAAAAACTCTTTCAAAATGTCTGGACTGCATAGATTACTATAAAGGTCACATTGCAGCAATTGCATCTATCTTCAGTGCAGTAAACAAGATATCGGACATTCCTATTGATTCGCTTTTTTCAACTGCAGACTTGCCGGACTACAAGAATTACCCTCACAAGGATTGTCCACTATGTAAAGCAGGTAAATCGATTGACGCTATTGTCAACGGTTTCGGATACTCCACATTGTAGGTGTAGGTACAAGGTATGTAGGTGTGTAACACGAAAGAGCGAGGAGAATTCCTCGCTCTTTCCATGTACTTAAGTATTAGACCTTTCTAATCAAACACCCTGATATCACAATAATGATGTCGCCTATGACTCTATGCGGCATCTCTTTTCTTTATGATGCATAATGATCCAAAATACTGCCAGCAATATTGCTGCTCCACATCCATCTATCAACACATCCGTCGGGCTGCCAAAACGTCCCTCTATATGTGATTGATTCCACTCATCACATGCTCCGATTAATAGTACAAACAGTTCAGCTGCTAATATTGCCGGAAACAGATGCATCTTCCTGCAATACAGAAAGATCACTGTAAACATTGCCAGAAGTGCATACTCTACCATATGAGCAGCCTTGCGGATTCCCTTCTCCAGATCTACTACAGTCTCGTCAATCTCTGTATTCGTCATGTCCAGAGAAAAGATCCTGTCTACACAAACCACCATCTTCTCTGTCAAGGAAGCACTGACTGTACCTGATTCCATTCCATCCTCTGAGGAAAAACTGAAGATTACAATGATCATAATCAGGATTGGCAGCAACTGAAACATCGCCACAAGTGAAGAATTAATCTTCCCATCATCTTTTTCTTTTACTCTGTGCGTCAATGCGCGGAAACTATAGTAAAACAAAGCAAATCCCAGATAACCAATCACTGCACCTGCTGTATTCAAAACAATATCATCCAGTTCAAAGAAGCCCCTTCGTGTAATGAGCTGCAGCAGTTCTATTGAGGTACTGGTGATAAATGCAAGCAGTCCCAGATTCCAAAACCTACGATAAACCTTCCAAATCATCGGTACCAAGACTCCATAAGGTAAAAAAAGCAATATATTTTCTATACCCGTAAGCTTCCAGCTCTCTCCATTTCCAAGAGTGCTGAACAAAATCAGATTCACATATCCCGACCTGCTGCCCGCCTCTCTGCCTGACAACGTCAGAGAGATGACATACGAAAAATAGATTCCAAGCAAAGCAAATACGCAGATCTGAAACAGAATCTGTCCTATGGGCTGACTCTGTTCTCCGCGTACTTTTCTGGCTACCTTTCTAATCAATGAAAATGATGTATAGATTATAATTGCATAGACGCCAAACCGTAATGCCTGATCATTATACATCCGGAATGCATCCCAAATATCATGTAATGCCCTAATAAACATAACTACTCTCCATAGTATCTATTTTATTACTATCGAGGTAAAATATCAACTTAATAAACTGTGAAGTAATATATTTACATATTCAAAAGCTTTCAACTCCTCTAAGGGCGCAATCCTCCACCACCCTGAATAGAGATTGTCTCTCCTGTAATATAGGAAGCATCATCTGACGCAAGAAAAACGCAAAGTCGTCCAATATCCTTCTCTGGATCAGCGAATCTACCAAGCGGAATGGTTTGAATTGTCTGTGCATACAGCTCTGGATAATCCTCTTTCCACTGCTCCAGAGATTCCGTCATGGCAAGCGGACACACTACATTCACATTAATTCCATAAGGTCCCCATTCAGTTGCTGCCACACGGGATAAACCTCTGATCCCTTCCTTGGCAGCTGCATAGGAAGACTGTCCCGGCCTCCCTGCCAATCCGGCACCTGAAGCAAAATTAATAATAGATCCTCTGCTCTCCTTCAACAGCTCAAATGCCTCTCTCATATAGAAAAAAGTACCATATAGGCCAGATCCAATTGCCAGATCAAAATCCTTTTTAGAATGATCCTTCAGCATAACTCCTGACTTAGATGCCTGAGCATTATTCACAAGGACATCTAACTGTCCATACCTTTTCTTTACTGCAGCAATGACACCTTTCACTTCATCCTCTACAGCTCCATCTGCAGTCATCGCAAGCACATTACTTTTGTACTCACTTTCAAATTTTCCCTTGGCAGTCAACAGCGTCTTCTCAGTTCGTCCTGTAATTACAATATCTGCACCTTCCTTCGCAAAGGCCTTTGCAATTCCATATCCGATTCCCTTGCCGCCGCCAGTCACCAACACCACCTTGCCTTTCATCTGCTCCATAAATAACCTCCTTCTCTGCATTTCCCATGATTTCATTATGATTTAGGTCTAACATATTGTACAATACATATCATATTCTTAACATAATTTACAATACCCATTCATTTTTGCCACTCTGTATACTTCGGATACTCAATTCTCTGCCCCTGCGGGACTGATTCCATCAGTGCACAGTGAAACTCCACCTAGATTGACAATATAAAAATCCCGATATAAGACATCGCTCCTCTATTTCTTACATCGGGATTCAATATTCCATCTATACGATTTACTTTATTCCTTCCAGTAGCGCTTTACAACCTCCATCGCTTCCTGCTCACTTAGCTCGCACTTTTCCATAACCAATGCCTGTGCCTTTTGCTTAGTTCCACCATACTCCTGACAAAGTGTTACTACTGTCTCCTCTAACTTCCTCTGTGCGTCCTCTGCCTGTCTCTGTGCATCCTCAGTCTTCCTGCGCTCTGCCTGTATGTCCATTTTCTGCATATTCTCAAATAGAACTCCCATCCTGCGCCTCCTTACCTGTTCAACACATTGTTCAATCTCCTGCTCCGGTACATTCATCTTTCTACATAAAGCAAAAATCGTATCAGCAATAATCTGAAGAACCGAATCTGATGCCTTTTGCAGAATCAAGTTGCCCTTCTCTTCCTGAGCATTCCAAAACTCTCGAAAATCATCTTCCGTCTGCACCTTATTGAGCATCATAAGCAGTGACATCTCATCTTCCCGTGATAACAACTCTTCATTCGAATAATCGTGAATTCGAATCAACCGGTAAGTGAAATCCGGTATGTAATCAGCAAACAGATCATTCATCATAATCCTATCTTTCAGATGCTGCTCTGCTGTCCACCTACTGCTTCCTTCATAATACACAATCGGCAAAATCGGTGGATAACGAAATCTCTTTGTCATCGTGATTCCCTTTTGCCGCATCTCCATTTCCTTAGCATACGCTGTCCAGATACAGACCATGTACTTCAGTAACTGTACAATTACATTATAATCCACATCGCTCTTATGTTCAATCAGAGAAATCACATAAAGCGAATCACACCCTGATAAATCTGCATCATTGACCAGTTCGGTCTTTAGCTTCACCTTCTTAACAGTATCTGCCTCAAACTCTGTTCCTAAAAATGATTTGTAATTCGTCGATACATCCTCGATATCCTCCGGCTGTACATTCTTGAGTATCGGAATATCAAGATTGTCCCTTAAAAACTGGCTGCAAAGCAACGGATCTTGAAAGATCTTCTTGCTGTTAACATCTCTGACTGACTGCATAACTATTGACTCTGTTGTTCCCATAATACTTCTCCTTCCCCGTGTTCGCGGTAGCACACAGGAGAAGTCTTTTCGCCTGCCTGCACCTATTTTTCTGTTCGTTGTGTGAATCATTGGCGAAAAGCCAGAATTCTGATAGTTCCATTGATTTGATACTTCTTTTCCCATAAATGGAATGAAGTATAAATAGAATATCATAACAAAAAAGCAAGTGCAAGTGGTTTTCTTGATGTAAGGCATGTAGTTCAATTTGTATAAAAATGTATATTTATTATTAATTATTCATATCTTAATGCGTCGATTGGGTTCATCTTAGCAGCCCTGTTTGCCGGATAGTATCCAAAAAACACGCCAATAGTAAGCGAAAACAGTAAGGATACCACAATACTAACGATTGATGGACTTGCTGAATAACCCAATGCCTTGGCAGCAAACGCACCACCGACTACACCGACTATGATACCGATGATACCACCGATCAGACAGATAACCATCGCCTCCACGATAAACTGCAGTCTAATGGAGGAATTTGCTGCTCCAAGTGCTTTTCTGGTGCCAATCTCCTTCGTTCGTTCTGAGATTGAGACCAACATGATATTCATAACACCGATGCCACCTACCAAAAGTGAAATTCCGGCTATAAAAGAAATTGCAACCGATACAGTGGATAGCATATCAGTCATGGACGAGATCATAGACTCCATGCTGAAAGCACTGACTTCAAATGTCTCATTATTTCTATAATACTTATCAAAAAAATGTTGCATGTCAGTAATGAAGGTTTCTGTATCCGTCCCTGTCTTGACCACTATCGTAAACTGTTGATAACCCGCGGTTGAATGTGTTTTCTTCTGGACATTTTTTATCGGAACATACATCGTTGTCGAAAGATCCTCCTCTGAGGTAGAAGAGAATCCTGACATGGTATCATCATACTCATAGACACCCACAATGGTAAACTGGTAAAAATCGCTCCCAATATCAGTTTCTATCGTCTGCCCGATTGCCGCGGTATTGTCTCCTCCATAGAGATTATTCACAAACTTATCTGATACAAGAGCTACACCCTTTCCACCTGTGAGTGCTTTCTCAGACAATGTATTTCCATGTAATATCGTGAGATCGTTGGCTGCAAAATAACCCTCATTAACTCCGGATACACTGACATTGGCATATAACTCCCCATCCTTCACCTGTCCTGAACCCAGAGAGGATTCTATAGATAAATCCTGAACTTCATCCGGAAATGTCTCCTTCAAGTCATCTAGCATTTCATCAGTAAAATAATCTGATTCTTCCGGCTGCTTGCTCCTACCCGGCCCACGAAAAGTCATACCGCTTTCAGTTGTCTCTGTCTCGGTAGATTTCTGTTGCAGTCCGACGGTGACATTGTTCGCTCCCATAGATTCCATGGAACTTGTAATGGAATTCGTCAGTGAATTTCCAACTGTAACAATTGCAATCACTGATCCGATACCGATAATGATTCCGAGCATTGTCAAGAATGCACGCATCTTATTTGCAAGAAGACCCGAAATAGCCAGAAGGACATTTTCAAAAAACAGCATGATAATTGCTCCCTTCCCGGCTTCCTGTAATTATGCCGTCCTTGATCGTGATGATACGTTTTGTTTCCTCAGCAAGTTCAAGAGAGTGTGTGATCAAAACAATTGTTTTACCCTGTTCCTGATTTAATTTATGAAAAATATCCATGATCAGACGTCCTGTCTGTGAATCCAGTGCTCCTGTCGGCTCATCAGCAAGGATGATTGCCGGATCATTTGCCATAGCACGTGCAATCGCAACTCTCTGTTTCTGTCCACCTGATAATTCATCCGGACTATGCGACGCTCTCTCGCTCATCTCAACGATCTCCAACAGTTCTCTGGCTCGTCTGTTACGTTCCCTGCGACCCATACCGGCATATAACATCGGCAGCTCTACATTTTTCAGTGCCGAAGTCCTGGCTACCAGATTATAGGTCTGAAATACAAAGCCAATCTTCTGATTTCGGATTCGGGAAACCTCTTTATCCTTTGCCTCAAACACCTTGACACCATCTAATGTATAATCCCCCTCTGTGGGGCGATCCAAGGCACCAATGATATTCATGAGTGTCGATTTCCCGGAACCCGAAGCACCTACAATGGAGACAAATTCGCCTTCATCTACCTGAAGATCCAGTCCGTGTAATACCTCCAATTCATTTGGCTGCCCAATAAAAAATCGCTTTACGATTTTGTTCATATCAATGATTCTTCGGTCACTCATCATGGCATTCCTCCACCACCCGGACCGCCCATGTTGATCATGACATTACTCTGGTCTGTTCCGCCCTCTTCTACCGCGGACGGTATGATCACTGTCATTCCTTCTGACAATTCATCACTGATGACCTGTGTATAGTAATCGCTCTCCATACCAATTTCTACGACAACCTCCTTTTGACTGGGTGTAGGGGGCATCTTTGTCTCAGATGTAGCCAAGGCAGCTCCTGCCTCAAGATTACCTGCTGTATCCGCTTCTTTTGCCTCAGCCGGCATATCATCAAGGTTTGGTATATCACCATCAACCACATATACTACACTCTCACCCGCTGCATTGGTCGAGATGGCATCATAAGGTACGGTCAGAACATTCTCCACTTCATCCACAATGATATTTAATTTCGCTGTCATTCCAAGTTTGAGACGATCATCCTGCGTCAAAATATCGATCGTCACCTCATAGGTTGCATCTGTACTGCTGCCGGTTGCCGCTGTTGCCGTCGGAGAGATGAAGGATACAACGCCATCAAGTTCATCATCTCTGGTTGCATCTGTCTTGATCACAACCTGCATCCCCTCCTTCAGATCACTGATGTCATACTCATCAATCTGCGCCGACACGGTAAACATGTCGCAGTTTTGGATTGTCATCAGTTCACCCTCTATATAGGTATCGCCGCTTTTCACTGCCAATGAAGTAATCACCCCGCCAATCGGAGCTGTTACAACACAGTTATTCAAACTTGTCTGTAGATCCTCCAACTGCTGTTCCAGTTCCTCTGTAGAATCCCCCTTTGTCAGAGCTGATTTTTGATAATTCTCATCCGTCGTTGCCAAAGTATTGTTAGCACTTCGCAAAGCTTCTGCCTGTGCCTGCAGTGCATCCTGATAGGTCTGCTGTGCTTTAACCTCTGTCTGATATGCAGAAGATACAGCAGCTTCCTGCTGGGTGATTTCTGTATCTTTTGCATTATTATCTTTTAACTCCTGTAATTTTCTCTTGGCACTTCCATAACCATCACAGGCTTCATATAATGCTTTCAATGCATCATCTACCTTTTGCTGGGCAGATGTAATGGATAGAGCCTCTGTTCCATATGTATAGACATATTCACGATCGGTCGCTTGTGTCTCGATTGCTTCTTTTTGCTCGCTAGTATTGATCTTGTCCTGCACTCGTGCGATGTCGGTTCGAATATCCTCGTCCTTGAAAATCGCTACAACCTGACCAGCCTCTACTGTATCTCCGACTTCAACATCCACCTCTGAGAGTTCGGTTTTGGTCAGTGCTGACTTAATCACTCTGCTCTCCATGCTCTTTACGGTTCCGGTCGCAGTAATACCGGATGTCAGATTACGTTTTTCCACTTTTGCAGTCTCAGTCTGAGCCGTCTGCATCATAGCTGCAGCCACTGCCTGTTTCTGCCTATATTGATTGAAGATAACCAATCCAACAGCCGCCAGAATGATAATAATCAGTAATATCCTAAACCTTTTCAGAATACCAAGAAATGCCTTTCCGACAGTGTGTTCCTTAGTCCGCTCTTTTATTTGCTTCTTAGCATCCTTCTTTTGTGTATCCAAGGATATCTCCACCAAATCATCTGATTCCATTTAGAAGTCCTCCATTCTAACATTGCATGCTCACAAGTATAATTTTCTATTGTGTTCAAACTGTGATTTTTCATTGAACTATTTGTGAGAGTACATCTGAAGAGCAGAGATTTATTCCACAGTATACGCTACCATTTTAATTACCTTCATGTTATAATAGTCAAACATAAAAATCGTATGAATCTATTCTTCCCCAAGAGGTAATGACATGCAGTATTTATTTGAATATGGTGATATGCTGACTTCTCCCTATGAAGCCTTTATATTGGATTCGGCTGTTCAGTACTTTCCGATACGACCTCACTGGCACTATTATACAGAGATCATCTATGTTCTGGAGGGTGTCTCAATGGTGGAAAGTGATGATCAGAGTTTTATTGTAGAAGCCGGCGAATTGGTACTCTTTCATCCAAAGGCCATCCACGCTTTTTACAGTACCAGTTCTGAACCCGTTCGATATATTGTGTTAAAATTTGATGCCAATGCATTAAGTGTTGTAAATAATTATACGCCCAGAATCAGTGATATTCTAAGCAGTTCACGCAACAATCCAACTGCCAATATTTATTTTTCACAGGAAGCACTGCAAAATGTTCCTGTAGAGCTGCTGCTAATGGATTGCGTACAAGAGATTAACACACAGGATTATGGATATGATATCAAAATTCATTCTAACCTATGTAAACTGATGGTCGAGCTGTTGCGTCTATGGCGTATTGCCGGGTTTGAGATTAACAAGCCCATCGTTTCCGATACCGACGAACTGTCTCTGAATAACATTACAGAATACATAGATGAGCATTCAAATGAACCGCTGAAAATCGAAGATTTGGCAAGACAATGCAACATGAGTTACTCTTACTTTGCAAAAAGTTTTAAACTTTTATACGGGAAATCCTGCAAGGAATACATCGAATTTATCAAGGTCTGCAAGGCTGATGAACTATTACTGTTTACAGACTATAGCCTGAATTACATCAGTCAGGAAACAGGATTTACAGACTGTAGTCACTTTATCAGGATCTACAAAAAGATGAAAGGCATCACTCCAAAGCAGCGACGCCTGACACACCTAAAAGCACATGCACAAAGCACATGATTCGTATTTATTAATATGATAACACACGTTTTCTATTGG
Organism: uncultured Lachnospiraceae bacterium; assembly: GCA_964631375.1. Lineage (GTDB taxonomy): Bacteria > Bacillota > Clostridia > Lachnospirales > Lachnospiraceae > JAAYYM01. Next base: position 32,193 of record CAZVYQ010000012.1, read on the forward strand.
TATCTTTTTTCTTACGCGGCTGGTTCAACTGCCAGAGTCATTTCAATCACATTTGTTTCACTTGAAGGTACCGCCTCAATCGGAGCAGGCTCCGGAGTAGGAGTCGAATCAGATGGCTGATCTTCAGAGGGTTGATCAGTTTGCGTCTGATCGGTTTGCGTTTGATCTGCCACTGTCGGCTCAGTCGAAGTTTGGTCTACTGTCGACGGTTCAATTGATGAAACTGTATCTATTGTCGGCTGCGTAACCACAGGCTGATCAACTACTGTTTGTAGATCTGTTTCCGGATCTGTTTCTGATTCTGTTTCCGGATCTGCATTCTGTTCCATAACTGCCTGCTCACTTGGTGCAGAAGCTTTTAAATCTTCATCTTCTGAGGAAAGATTAGGTTCTTCTTCAGGCTCCGATGTCGGCATAACCGGTGTACTTGGATACACATGGCCAACCTGAAGATCATTCTCTTTATATTGGTTTTCGTCTTCTTTGCACTGTCCTGATGGCATTATATAGTTCGCCTTTGCATCAACCAGATTTCCTTCCCCATCATCCTTTTTACCCTCAATACTTGAAAAACCAATTGTGTAATCATTGTATTTCTCGTTATTATACATTAAATCGTGTTGATATATATTGAGTGTAGAGTTCGAGACAAAAGAAGGCGTACTAAAACCAGTAGCTTCATTTTCTATTATCGTTTCTACTCCGTTTTTGGCATCCACCATATAATGATAGAACTGTATCAAATTATACTGATTTTCCAGCGTGTCTTTACTGATTGTATTCCAACTCTGAGCACTGCCTTCCGGAGTCTTACAAGAGGCGGCCGTAAAGATATATTTTCCTTTCTCACTCTCATAAAAATGCAGATAACTATCAGTATATTCTGTATTCGAGGAATCATCATCCGTAACCACCTTGCCCACCTTTCCGTAGAAAGAAATCCACTTATTATCATCATAGTCATAGGCAGGATCCAGGTTCTGTAGCTCATCTCTCCAATCATATACATCTTTCATGTAAGCCCAATCAGAAATTGCCTGTGTACTTACAATGTCTTGACCTTCATCGTCTTGACCTTCATATCGAAATCCCCAAACCTCATAGCCATACAATTTTTCAAGCGTATCTGTCAGGATATTGATTGCTTTATTATCAGGAGATATTTGTGAATACATAACATCCTGCTTGCCATAGAGTATATTTATTCCTGTTTTTGCTGTGGAATCTGTTTCCTGGTATCTCGAAACATATACGGTTGCAGTATCTATTGTATCCATAAAATCAATAAATGGATCATTAGAGGATAACTCTCCCAGTGTCTCATCAGTATATGTACCTTTTCCTGCTGTATAGGTATCTTTTAAAGATAACTGTATCACTCTCTTAGCGTTTGTTCCAATCTGTGCAGTGTTCATAGTGATTGCATCGCTATCCTTCACGACATCCTGATATTTAATCTCAGCCGCCAAACGTGTAATACGTGCCTGATCAGCTGTGGCCGCCTGACTGTACTTTGATATTAATTCTGTATACTCAGGCAGAATTTTCATGTCTTTATATTCTTGTGTATATTGAGAATCCTCTCTGTCATAATAGGGCATATACAAACTGGTCCCCCACAGTTGTGCACCTCTCAAAGTACTCCAGTATTCCGGATAAGAGGCGTTCGCTTCATCAGCAACACCATTCCTCCAATAATAGAGATCCGCTTGACTATATGCTATAGCAGATGCGATCACATATCGTTGTGCTAAAACAGTGTCAATAGAAGTACAGATCTTGTCAATTTGATCAATCACCTCTCCCTGATCAATATAGGATGTTTTTAATGTAGTAAATTCTTCTTTCAGCGTTCTATAAAAATCCTTCAGATCTACGCAATCATTAGTTACTTGTCCCCTTGTAACTTTGTTCCACCTGGTCATAGTGAAGGCTCGAACTCTCGCTTGTTTGATTGCCCGATAACATACTGCTTGTAATTGAGAAGAACTTCCCTGATCCATTTGATATAGTTTGAGGATTTCAGAAGCAGACTCATTGATTGCTGTTGCTGCTTTCTGCATCAAGGATGAATCATAACACGCAACAGATGCTACTGAGTCATCATAGCCCTTATGAGATTCCTGATACCTATCTACAATCATCTTAGCTATTTCCTTACTGCTTTCACTTGTAAGGTTCGCAGTTTTCACACTGATATCATTAAATATTTCATGATAATTCCAGCCACCTGCAGTAATTTCAGAATGCCCAATCATATATTCACAATAGGGTGAAAGATTGTATGCTAACTCTGTGCTTCCCATGAGGCATGCGTCAAAGCCTATGAAATCGAATTTGCCGCCACCATTATATAATTTGGTACTGGCTAAGGCTGATTCCAGTTCGCCTGATGTAAGACCTGTTCCATCGAAACCCACTGTAGATTCACTGAAGCAAACACCACTGTTAACTCCACCACCATGATTCCACAGTATGGTACCATAATGCTCGGCGGGATAATAATCCGTACATAAATTCACAAATCCTGCAAGCAGTTGATCCTGTCCCATATCGATTGCATCATAACTTCCAAGCAGCTTCATTGTCTCCGAATTAATGATCTTGTTCACTTCTGTAGCATGTGTATTTCCCTGTGCATCCTTATATTCAATTCCTCTAACTATCCTCTTGTCTATGGACTCGTCAACTGCATCCGGGTTCAGTTCATAAATATTGAATCGTACTCCATCATTATCACAATTGTCATTTGTCGTATCAGCTCCCATATATTGATTTTTCCACGTTGTAGTTCCTCCCGCACATACAATTACATTCATATTCTTAAGATCATAGGAGGACGAAAGCATATTGATTAGATCTTTGGTTGCATCTGAGCCTTTTGGATCGTCAGACGTTCCACTTTCCAGATCTGTGCCACACAGGTAAACCATCATTGTATACTTCTTTTTAGGCTGTGCTGCAGTATCATCTGTTATGTAACTGGTTCCGACGACTATGGAATGGCGGCTTCCTGCCAAGACAGCCGGTTCAATCAATTTTGCCTTTGCATTGATCAATGACTTTTGGAGTGGTTGATCCTTTGGTTGATCTTGTTGATTTGGTAATCCGGTGTTCTTGTTCCCTTGCCCGGAAGACTGTGTATTCTGTGAGGCTTGCGTTCCCGTTCCCGATGTCGAAGAATTCTGTGGCTGTATTGGCCACTTTATGCTAACCGGTGCAAGCGGTATTGTAGACGTAGAAGGCTGTGCTGCTGCAGCAAGCCGCTTTTCACGTTGCACTGCAAGTTTCTGGTTATCTGCTTTTTTCTGTTTGCGATCCGTCTGAGCTTTTGATTCATCTCTCTGAGCCAGATCTTCTCCCTGTGTGTAGTCCTCTCCTGATGATTGATTTGGATCGTCAGAATTAAGCGTTTCATTTTCAGGAACAGGTGTTATTATGCTATTGTCAACCCCTGCTGCCATATCCCCTGTTATCAAGTTATTGTTTGGCTGTTCCTGATCATCTGTTTTATCAACAGTATTTTCCTGATCCAGATTTGCTGCCTGCTCTTGATGTGTTTTCTGGCTATATTTTACAGCTTGGTAAACACCGACTACCATTGCTCCTGACGTAGCTGTGACAGCAACTGAAGTTATGGCAATTGCTGCTTTAGTTCCCACTGATTTTAATAATATTTGAAAACCTGCCTTCATAATATGCATATAAAATCACCTCTTTCAAGCGGTAACACTCCCTAATATAATGATACCATTTTCACCATATTTTAGCAACGTCCATAATCTCTTAGTTAGTCTTTCACTTTGAGTACAAAAAAGACATCACTCGAAATGATGTCTTTCTTTTTATAGTATTTTGCAACAGATCAGACTGGCTGTATCATTGATAAAAGTAATGGACAATTCCACGTTTTGCTCATCCATCCTGAACTGATAAACCAACGTATCACCTGTATCACTTTCCGGTTCCTTTAACCCAGATGCCGTCAGTCGTTTTACGATGTCATCTCTCGAGTCGCCATATCCAACTCCGCATAAGGTATAGATTCGATCTCCTAAGCCGTCACAATCGATATAGATTACTTCCTTGCTCTGTGTATCGTAGATCACAGATATACAGGATTCGGGAAAATATCTGGTATTCTCTGTTACAACCGCCTCAGATGTACCCAAGATTGCTTCTGCCTGTTCATAAGGGTTTCCCAACAAATTCAACAGATCCAGATCAAATGTGGTTTTAAGCTGCTGACTGCTGTCTGCCGTCTGTTCGTCTCCGGTCTTCGTCTGATCAGATGAAAGCTCGCCTTCCTGTTCTATCTCAGAAAACTCTCCCGCCACGTCTTCATCAATCATCAGGAAACTGGATCCAGTCTTATCTGCCGTCATAACCCAGCGGTATCCTTTATAATCCAGAATGCCATTTTGATTCAACATTTGTTCAAGCAGTTTTCCGGCCTGTTCGATCGACATATCCTCATACATCGTCACACCAACCATTGACATCAATGCAAGCTGTTGCACACGACTTTCCTGATCATTTCCGTTCATTTGCAGACCAACACCCTCCAGTATCTTTGATTCATCATAAAAGGTGATCATCGAGTTATGTGCTGTCTGTTCGCTTCCTGACAGTATCGGATATAGCGTACTGTTCTCATCATAAGGCTGTCCTTTGCCCAGCTTGTAGTCCTGTTTATCCAGATTTTCAGAGTAAGCACTAACAAACTGCTTCTCTCGAAGCGATTGATCCGCCTTGCTCTCACTGTTTTTGAACCATGCAACCATACCAAGACTGATGATAATAAGCAGTAGTGCTCCTGCCAAGATCACAGCAGGCCACCTGATTCTAAACTGTTTATCGGGTTCTGATTCTATAGTTTCATCTGAACTCTCTTGTAACTTATCTGTTTTTGTAACAATCTCCAGGCGTTTTTTGATTTCTTCCAGACATTTTTCACAGATCAGGTTTTCTTCCTGTTGCAATGGATTCTCACAAAAAATACACTGATCATTCCGTAACGTCGAATCCAGTTCCAGCATGTTCAGGTTGTTCTCATACTCACATGCAGGTTCAGAACGTAAAAGCTTCTTCTTTCGCAAAATCTCACAGACTTCCTTAACTTGTGTCGGATTCTGATAATTCAACTTTTTATGAAGCAGATATATTGTTTTTGCTTCCTGATCAGTCAGTTGTGATAATCCCATAAACTATGCCCTCACATTGATTGATTGTAAATACTACTGTATTTTCATTAAATCCCTGACGGTAAATATTTCGCTTGATAACGGGCGTTCTTTATTTGCTGTATAAAGTATCGTTCCACTGCTGTTTACCGCAAACAGTTTTGGAACACGGCTTACAATCTCGAAGTTGCGATTACAGATGTAACCCATTCCTCCATAGATTTCATTACAATAAAGGACCCAGTTTCCATTACCAAATGCTTCCATTCTTCCGATTGGAGAATCTATATCTGATAATACTTTTTTAAGAGTCATATTGGACGCCTGATAAATCTCCAGAGTGGCATCCAAGTTCTGTATAAAGATATAGTTCCCATCTTTACTGAAACCTATGTTTTGAATCATTGAGGACTTTTTCTCCATCGATGAAAGCAATTCGTTTTGTTCATTATATAATTCTATACGACCGCTCGTATCATTCATCACAAGATATTTTTGTGCCGCACCACTATATGCAAGCTGCTTGCTGTTCCACGAGCACATTGTTGTTTCTCCGGAATTCAGGTCATAGCACTCACCACACATCTCGGAGTCTCTTCCGATCACTTTTGTTCCGTCATGATTCAGATAGAACTGGTAGAATAATTGTTCAGGCAGTGCAATCTCCTTTAGTTCCCAGGTACTGTCAGCGGTAAGTGGCATTGTGTAGAGCGCATCAAATGTTTGAACACATAACATGGCTCCATCACCTGAAACTGCATGAAAATCAATCATTTCCGGAGTCGAATTCTCACTGAGCAGTGTTCCATCTTCCCAGGAATACACCCGAATATATTGATAGGTTACCATCACAAAATTCTCTTGATCTGCTGTTGTATAGATGCCGCTGATCCCATCATTTCCCTCATAGGGAATATGTACGGTTTGTCCGATTTCATCTCCTATCGTATAAAGCAATAATTCATCAGAAGCATAACAATAGGCTAACATACGTTTCCTGTCTTCATTAAGTATAACTCCGGATACATGAGATGGCAATGGTTCATACTGCTGTATATTCGAAGTTAAGTGATTACGATAAAGTACAATCTGAATATCTGACTCCGACATAATCATAACACTATCACTCGACTGTGCATATTTTGCTGCGTTTCTTACTGCACTTTCGAGAAATTGACTTGTGGTATAATACTCATCCTGCCCGGTAATTACAAAAGCCGTTCCATCCTGCAGATAACATTCCATCCAATTTTCTGCTGTTACAAGTTTTTTGATCGTAGATGAGAATCCCAGACGCGTCCGTTCCTTTCCGGTCTTTTGATCTATGATAATCAAATCACTGTTACTTGCGATCACAATATTGTCCTGATACTGTTCAATTGGCTGTCTCATCAGCATAATACCTTGATAAGCCCATACCTTCTTGCCTGTTGCATCATAGTGAATAAGTTGTTCGTCACTACTCTTCATAAAGGAACCGGTGCTTGTAGAGTCCTTGCTCAGGACATAACTGCTTCCATCCTGTTCCATCCGTGCAAATTCTACCCAATCAAAGGGTAGTTTACTTTTGTATACAATCTGATTCTTTTTTGTATTCATAACAACATATTCTGATCTTGTCTCTGCATCAAGCATTCCGTAGGAAATCAGACTTCCATCATCTGAAACATTTAAAGCGCCCATGACAGCCAGTTCATCGGCAGGATCTGCAGGCGTATAATAAAACTGATCCCATGTAGTCGTGTCATACAGGTAAAGATCACTTCCGTTTGTCGTCAAGAGGAACTTCTGATTGTTGCTGAGCGACAATGCATTAACATTCATTGTATCCTCTAAGATCTTACTACTCATATCAGCAGTATTAAACAGCACCAGTCCATTCACACCACCATATACTACTGTTCCCTGATCAATAAAACGTATGGTATTCGGCATGACTTCTCCGATCGGACTGTCTTCCTGATATAGTAATTGTCCTGTTACTCCGTCCCACAGATAAATCTGACCAAGTTGATCTGCAGACAGAATCAATGAACAATCTCCATTGACTGCCATATCAACAACCTTGGTATCATGTTTTGCCAGTGCTGTAGGACAAAAAGTCTCTCCATTATTGTACACCTGCAAAATATCGGTCAATTCTGCCTGTGCTTCAGGCGTATATCGTATACTCAGTGCCTCTTTTGCAAGTGCGAGACCACGCCCTCGATCTCCTTCGGAATAAACCTGTGCGGCCTGTTCTGCCAGCGCCACTGATTGTAGTCTTCTGATCCTTAGATTCTGTGTGGCGGCATAACAACCAAATATCAATAAGACAGCAGCGATAACAGTTGATATTGAAATGATCCTTTTGAGTTTCTGTTCCTTGTGTCTCTGTTTCAGATCGTCATATGAGCAATGTAAAATTGGTGCTGCCAGTCTCAATACTTCTTTTTTGAGATTTTTATAGATCTCTCCTCTTGATGCACCTCTGATATCTGCTGCAAGCGGCTCGATTTCAAATGATTCCGTTTGTACAGTCCCATCTTCAAGAATGATTTTTCTCTCTCCATGACACAGAACCTTTGGAAATGCTTCATAAGGCTCTCCTTCAATCAGAACAGCCAGTATATGTTCTCGTCCGCGGTACTTTGCAAACAATTCTATTTCCTTGGATACCCATTTGGATTCCGGAGTACGCGGTGAACATACTACGATTAAAAACTGTGAATCCTTCAGAGCCTCCTCAATCGGTTCGGCCAGATTGTCTGACGCAGGCAACTCGTCCTTATCTCTAAAAACTCTGTTGATCTTCTTTTTCTGTTTCTTCTGTAATTCGCGGTCAGCTAGTTTTGGAACCTTGAAATTCTCCAACAGTTTATGTAGATGCTCTGCTACAAAGACATCGAGATCTGCGTGTCTGTAGCTGATAAATGCATCATATTTGAATTCTCCTGTTGTTTTATCGGGCGTATCCTGACTCTGTGATTGTATGGTTGTGTCTGACATGTAGTTCTCCTTTGTAAACGAAATAGTAATTATTATATTGTAACACAAAAGACCAAAGGCTTTCAATCGATTAAGTGATGTTTTGGCAGGATTTTCTGTTGTGTTGGGGGGTTTTAAGAATACGAAAACCCTTGAAAACTAGTGTTTTCAAGGGCTTTTTAAACGTGCGTGACATGATTCGAACACGCGACCTTCTGGTCCGTAGCCAGACGCTCTATCCAGCTGAGCTACACGCACATGGTTGTTTCCTCAACTCAATGAGTTTTGCAACGAATATTATAGTATCATAATCAGTGGTTGAAGTCAAGGCTTCTGTCTCTCATTTCTTTTGATTGATCTTTCTGCTGACATAGAAAAAGTCAATCTTTTTTACTCCCTCCTCCGGCTGGGTAATATCATACGAATAGCTTGTTACTATTCCGGTTTTTGTATTTAAGATTGAGAAAACAGTCATCTTGTTATCCGCAATATAACAAATGTTATTATTCAAGAGCAGAGGAGATATTGGCTCCAATCCTCCAGGATCACCTGACAGCACATAATTCTTTGTATCAAAATACGTCATATCAGAGGGAACCATCTCATCACGTTTTCTACCATCATAATATGCTCCATAGTTATTTCCTACATTAGAACTTTCCAAATAGGTCATCCCATGTTCTGTCCTAAACCTGTTCCATATATGAGAATGTCCGTTCAATACCAGATCTACACCTGCATCTTCCATGAGTGGTTCTAGATCATGCAGAAGATAATCCTTCTCAATCGGGTACTCATACAGGATCTGCTGCAATCTGCCATTTGCATCCTTGATCTCCTTCTTCACAGGGTCAGTAAATGCCGGAACAGCATTCAGTCCAAGTCCATGTGCCTGATGATGGAACATCACGAGTCTATACTTCGCCTGGTTACATTCCTTGCTTTGAAGTTCCCTCTCCAGCCATTGATACTGTTTCGAACCCTTTTTTATCGGCTCATAAATAATAGCACCACCACTTGTCATAAGTGGATTTCCAAGACTTCGCAGATCCTCGGAATAATCGCTTTTATTCCCAATAATATTGTCTCTCCACATCCGTGCCACATTCAGCACGATCAGTCTGACATCTCCAATCGTAACAGCATAGTATAATTCTCCGCCATCGTTGCTTTCGGGCATTGTAAACAATTCCTCATAGCTTATGGTATTAAAATCATCCGGCATTACATCGTTGAACTGAAGCCCGATATCATATGCATCACTGTATCTTCCCATGAATTCATGATTTCCGGGTGCAGTATACATTGGTGCTTCCTGAAGGATCGGTGCTCCTTGATAGACGACCTGATTGAGTTCTTTTTTACCGTGGCCCTGCAACACAGAGAAAAAGGAGTTCGGGTCTCCGAAATCAAACCATTCGTCTGCCTGATCGGGTATATTGACTAGATCTCCTGCATAAAATACCGCATCTATATGTCCCACCGTTTTCTCTGCCATTTGGATATTTGCTGCAACCATATCCTTTAACTGTCCGTCAGAAGTTAAAAGTATATTTAATTTTGTGCCCTCCTGTGGCAGTGCCTGTAAATAGTACTGTTTGCTTCGGATTCCATCACTCTCAACACAATATGGTAACCGCTCCTCTTCCTCTCCATGATACTGTGGAAGTCCCGTAACAATTCCTTCATGTCTCCATACATTGACTTTTTTTCCGGAAAAGGTTCTCATCCGTGAAAGCTTCGTTGTATCAGCCTGGATCTCTTTCGCTTCTCCATATATAATTTTATTATCCTTCGTTTCTGAGTCTGTAAACCAAACTACATGAACAGAATCAATGCCGGGATTTTGCAGCATTGGTTCTGTTAGCAAAGACTTTGTTTCTGCTTTTGTCATCACACACATTCCTATCATACAACTGATGGTTGTCAGTACTCCTATCCAAAATTTACTCATCATTCTTTATTCTCCGGTTGCTTTCCGATACTCAGCATTGCCGACATCTGCCCATGCATGTTTACCGGATGGATATATCTTACCACTTTCAAGCTCAATTGCATATATATCCAGGATTGATGTCTGATCCAGTTGATTACCCTGTTCGTCATAATACTCCTCATAATATACAAACAATTCGCACTGTCCGTTTTTCGAGGTTCTGTCGTAAACCAGCGTTCTTCGTGATGTGGTTGCAGCTTTGTTTTCATCCGATACAGAACCCTCTCCTAAAATCGCATAAGGATTTCCCTTTGCATTAGCAGTCATTTCAAAATGATCCTCTGTATCTTTTAACTGTTCATCATAAATTTGTTCTGCCAGACGTCCGATGGTACCTTCCCATGAATCCTCCGAAACAACCTCCTCCGATGTATCATCGTCTTCATCTTCTGTGATTGTCTCTTCATATGAATACGCTTGATCTTCTTCATCGGGGAGTTCCAACAATAATTTGTAAATTTCCTTCTTATCTACAGCAGTCTTTGCAAACGGAATACTCACATACTTCAGAGAACAGCTGTGATATTGTAAGGCCAGATACAGACTGCCTCCAATACAAGGGGCATGCTCATCCAGTTTAATCTGCTCCTGCATGAATGCAATCAATCTCGCTCCCTCATCTGCCAGTAAGTCAAGATCCTTATCTCTGACCTTCTGATACAGATAATAGGTTTCATGTCCTGTATCAAAATCTGTTATGTTTGATTGACTACGCAGTCCAAGTTCATTCATTCCCTTTTTGAACAAATCGTTCAGATACTCTTCTCTATAGTCATCCTCTTTTTTATCAATATCATACACCTTTACTGCAATATCCGGATGATATTCAGAAGCAAAATAGGTCTGTCCTACATCCATATTGAGACCGATGAGCTTGAAGTCACAACCATATTTCTCTCGTAACATTGCTCTGGCATTTCTCGGAAATGTGTATTCTCTGCCCCAAAAAGAAACTCTGTCGTAATCATACCAAACACTTTCATCCAGGAATCCTCCATACATCACCTGCAATTGTCCGTCGGAGGTAACCCGTTCCTCATGCATGGTAATCAGATAAAACAACCCTGCAAACAGCAAAACCCCTAGTGAGATTAATGTATATACTATATAAACGATTGTTCTGGCTACGCGTAAGCCATTGTCCGGCAATTCCTGCTCCTGCTTTTGCTGTAGCAGTCTTGAAAAACCAAGTCTGATCCACAAGGCAAGAATCACAATAGGGGCCATCCATATAACCAGATTCCCTAAGGTGTCTAACCAGTAACGATATTCAATTTCATATAGCCCCAGATAGGATTTAAGGCTAAAAAAAACGGTGATAAAACATATGTATAAAGCCATCGCCGTACATAACCGAAAGACTTTTTTACTCATTTTTTTACTCCATTCTATGTATCATCTCTAATAAACAGAGCGGCAACATTTCTGTCGTCGCTCCATCATTGATACTCAATTTTTATCTTAATCCCTTTGCCTGACACAGACTGACTAACTCTCCGGCAGTATGATGCGTCACATATTCATCATAATTTCCGGTATAATCCCAGAGACTGTGGAACAGATCAACTTCTTTTTGTGTAAAGCCTGTACCTTGATATGTCCATACATAGGGACTTGCTGCAGCTGCGGCTGCTGCAGCTGCCTGTTGCTGTGCAACCAGATCTGCTGCCGCCTGTTGTTCTGCAGCTGCTTTGGCTGCTGCATCATCTGCTGCCTTTTTATCTGCCGCTGCCTGTGTGTTATCAGAAGTTGCCTCTATTTTGGTTTCTTCTTTCTTTTCCTCTTCCTTCTTCTCTTCTTCCTCTTTTTTTCCTGCTTCTAACTCGGCTTTTTTCTGTTCTGCTTCTTCCTCAGTTACCTCTATTAGAAATTCTGTTTTAATATATGCTTCTCCGCCTTCATATTCAAGCTTCGTCCAGTCCTCAACATCCTCAATCTTTTTGAATACTTCTCCGATATCGGCTAGACTTTTAACTTCTCCATCTGTTCCCGGAGTTGCTCTGACCTTAACCTTGTCTGTTGTGATGACATATTTCTGAGCTGCTGCCGCTGCTGCTTCTGCTTCGGCCTGTGCCTGTGCTTCTGCTGCGAGTCTTGCTTCTTCCTCTGCTTTTGCCTGTGCTGCCGCTGCTTCCTCTGCCACACGCTTTTGATCTACTATATTGAAGGTAAGAGAATTACTCTCAACCTCTGAATCCCAATCTCGTACCACCACAGTAATCGTTCCTTCGGCCATGGTGTGCATCGTGAATTTCCCTTTTTCTGTTTCAGATGGTGTAATGGTTGCATAACCATTATCTGCAATATACTCTGCCTTCTTCAGGCTGGCATTCTTTGGATCAGTGACAACTGAAAACGTATAATCCGTATCAATATCCAGTTCCTGTTCAGCAAAATCAGGAGAAATCTGTATACTCTTTAATGATGTCAAAGCTCTAAAGATAAAAAAGCCTCCTATAATAAGACCCAAAATAAGTACGACCGTAATACCCGAAACAATTAACTGTAATTTCCTTTTCTTTTTCATAACACATCTCACTCCGTGATATTTTTATATAACTCAACTAAAATATCATATCACATTCTCGCAAAAATGGAAGAGTAAATTATGAAAATTATGGTATTTAAATGGTATATTTTAGTATTTTTAGGTAGTTCTATATGTCTTAACACAAGGATATTTTCGGTGAAGCTGGTCAATCAGTTCATAATGTCCCCATAGATGCATTGGGTAGATTTCATCTGCACCAACCTGATCGATATAATATCGAAGTCCCAGATCATAATATTCCTCAAGACGTGGGTCAGTAGGAATAAATGCTGCATCTACATGTCTTCCCTTAAGCAGATCAATTTCCTGGCAATATCGTTCCTCCATCAGTCGATTACCCTGTTTGGTATAACCCTTCCAGTGCCACCAGTTCAGGTCACCGGCATGATAGATGGTGTGTTCATCAAAGGAAACCAGAAAAGCAACCCCCTGATCCGTTGATCGCAATGTCTCCACAGTGATATCCCCAAGTTCCAGCTTGATATGGCTCTTTGCTGAAATGATATGCTCCTGTATATGTGCATCGATTCCATTTCGTTCCAGATATTTATCATTCAGTTTTATATCATTTCCCAAAACATACGTTGTTTTTTTGTATTTCTTTATAAAATCAAAGATACACAGATTAAAATGGTCTGCATGCTTATGACTTGCAAATACATAAAGAGAAGCCTCCGGAGAAAACTCCGGAAGCGTTCCTTCAAAATAATCAAACAATAAAACGATCTGATGTCCGTTTTGTAATTGCTCCTCTACTGCAAACGAACTGTGATGAATATAAGTGATCTTCATAACCTTGCCTCATGTTCCAAAGTATCTGTTTCACTCAGGCCTTCTTAACCGGAATCCATACCTCATAGACTGCATTCATGGGATCGGGGTTCAGATATACCTCTACATCCGGCCCATTATCATACTCATAGCCTGATGTCGGCAGCCATTCTGTTACTATGCGTCTCTCTAGTTCCTGCATGGATTGTGATGTCCCACTACCCGGGAAGATCGCCCATGTAAATGACGGAACTGTAAATTCCTCGAATTCTCCTGCCTCCTGTGTCGTTGCTACAGAGATCAAGTAACGCCAGTTCTCGTTATCGCCTGTAACACTGATCCCCAACACTCCCTTGGGCTCACTGTCCATCATACCTGCCAGCTTCGGAAGAATTCCCTCAGCTACTGCTTTCTGCCACATTTGAGGTACAACCTCGAAATTCTTCTCAATCTCCTTATGAAGTTCTGCTGCAATACCAACAATGCGAAATGCTTCTTTCTTTTCAATTCTGTAATTCATTTCCTCTGATCCTTTCACGGTTATTTTAAAGCTGATCGGTGGAAATGCCTTGAGACTGATGCCCTGCTCTCTCACAGTAGACGGAGCAACACAATGTACACCCTGAAATGCTCTGTTGAATGCAGTTGGTGAGCTATAGCCATATTTCAATGCAATATCAATAATCTTATTTTCAGGATCCAACAATTCAGCTGCTGCCAATGACATTCTCCGTCTGCGTATGTATTCAGACAATGATACATTCGCCATATAAGCAAACATTCGCTGAAAATGATAGGTGGAGCAGCATGCAATCCTTGCTGCCTCATCATAATTGACTTCCTCTGTGATATGCTCCTCGATGTAATTGATAGCTCTGTTCAATCTCTCGATCCATTCCATTTCTCTCAACTCCTTTTATATCTTATCTCCGTAAACAGGATTCGTCCTCTCTTTTCATGCACAAAAAAGAGAGGTCTGTGATCTATCCTTTATGACTGTTCATCTGTTCTGCTATTTCATTCAAATAAACCCATCGCTCCATCTTCTGTTCCAATGCCGTCTCAACGTTTTCCTTATCCTGTACAAGGGTTTGCAGTCTGGAATACTCTGTCGCTGCTCCTGCAATTTCTGTCTCAAGAGCAGATATTTTATCCTCCAGATCTGCGATATCCTGATCAATATGTTCGTATTCCTTTTGTTCCTGATAACTCAATTTTACTCTTATATCCGGTTGTTTCCAAGCTTTTTTCGAATTTGTACTTGAGCTTTGTTCAGAGATTTCTGATCTGTTCCGATTTTGTTTCCGGTCACTCTCCTCAGTCTCTTCAAGCACTGCATTTCGGTAGTCTGTGTAGTTACCCTCATACTGCCTGATCACACCGTCTCCTTCAAAGGCAAGGATTCTGCCGGCAAGCTTATCAAGAAAATACCGATCATGGGACACTGCGATTACGATTCCCTCAAAGCTCTGCAGATAATCTTCCAGTACTGTTAAGGTATGTATGTCCAGATCATTGGTCGGCTCATCCAAAATCAGTAGATTCGGAGCCTCCATCAAAATCTTTAATAAATATAGTCTGCGTTTCTCTCCACCGGAAAGCTTAGCAATCTGGCTATATTGCAGCTCGCTGTCAAACAGAAACTTCTCACACATCGAAGATGCTGTAATCAGACCATCCTTGGTCGGAATATACTCTGCTGTATCCTTGATATAATCAATCACACGACTATTCTCATCAAGTGCTTCATTTTCCTGAGAAAAATACCCGATCTTAACCGTTATTCCTATATCAACCCTGCCACTGTCCGGCTTCAGATGCTCTGTCAGGATCTTCAGAAGTGTTGTTTTGCCGCAGCCATTATGTCCTACAATACCAATTCGTTCCTTCTGTAAGAAGATATAGGAAAAATCACGAATCAGAATATGTCCGTCATAAGCCTTGCTGATATGTTCAAATTCTGCAGTCTTCTTACCAAGTCTCGTGTATGCAGACTGAATCTCCACTGTTCCATCTGTCTCAATCTGATCTCTGTCACGCAGTGCTTCAAATCTCTGGATATGAGCCTTCTGTTTGGTTGATCTGGCTCTGGCACCACGTTGCATCCATGCAAGTTCACTTCGAAAAAGGCTGGCATTTTTTCGTTCTGTCGCCACTACCTGTGCTTCTCTCTCTGCCTTCATCTCTACAAACTTCGAGTAATTGGCTGCGTATGCATACAACTCACCCTTATCCAGTTCAAAGATTCTGGTAGTGACTTCATCCAAAAAGTAACGATCATGTGTCACCATCAAGATCGCACCACAATAACGATTCAATGTCTCCTCCAGCCATTCTGTCATGGCACTGTCCAAATGGTTCGTCGGCTCATCCAAAATCAAGAAATCAGATGGCAAAAGCAATGTTCTCGCAAGAGCAACTCGCTTTTTCTGCCCGCCGGATAGTAGCTCAGGATTGCCATTCACATCTGTAATCCCGAGTTTCTGAAGCATCGCTGTCGCCTCTCCCTCAATATTACGATAGCTCTCCTCTGCCTGCTGCCCCTCTGTCACATACTCTAAGATGGTCTGTTCCGGTTGAAATACCGGATTCTGTGGAAGATAAGCAATCCGCAGCCCTGAACGATATGTGACCGTACCTTCGTCACTCTCTTCCTCTCCTGCAAGGATCTTGAGCAATGTCGACTTACCTGTCCCATTGATTCCAATTAAGCCAATACGATCCCTATCGTCAATTCCAAACGAGAGTTTATGAAACAACTGTCTTTCGGCATAACTTTTCACAATGCTCTCTGCTGTTAATATATTCATTTCCCGCCTCCAAGAACTGTCTTAAAACACCCCATCGTTTTTATCTTCCAATACCTTAATCGCATGATATAGGAATTCGTTGATCGGAGTTTCTACACCCACCTCTTTGCCAAGTCTCATGACAGTTCCGGCAAACATATCTACTTCTGTCTTTCTGCCTGCCTCAATATCCTGTAAAGTAGAGGGACGGCCATCCTTATTGATCTTCTTTAATGTCTCTCCCTGTTTTCTGATATCCTCCTCACCAAGCATAATCCCTTTCTTGTTTGCAATTGCAACCACCTCACGCATTGCCATCTCTCGAAGATGATTGGCATGCTCATCACAGTGCCACGCGCCAAATGGTATCCCCAGAACTGCCGCAGTCTGATTCTCCGCTACATTACACATGAACTTATGCCATAAGGCAAAGATCATGTCCTTTTGTATCACAGATTTGATCTTGGCACTTTCAAATAGGTTCTTTACAGCCTGTACACGCTCTGAATATATTTCATTAATCTTCTCTCCGAACTCCATATGTGCAAAATTCGGATTAAAATGTAGTTCATTCTGATTGGTCACAGTCACACTGACTCTGGCTAGAGAATAGAGGATTCGCTCATAGCCATATGTTTCTGCTACGATGTCCTCACTTTCGATTCCGTTGAGTGGTGACATGATCACAGTATCAGGTCCTACCTGATTACGTACCTCTTCTATTGCCTGCCTTAAACCTGTAAATTTAGTAATGATAATCACCAGATCTGCATAACCTGTCTCTTCATCAGGATCTACCACACGAAAAGACATCGGGACTCCGTTGACGATCAATCCATTTTTTTCAATCCTCTCCTTACGTGATCCACCTGCTACGATTCGTAAGTTTTCTTTTCCTAAGACACGCTGCAGATTGGACGCCAGATAACCGCCGATGCCTCCCAATCCAATCAATGCAACTGTTTCGATTTTCTTCATATACTGCCTCCTTTGACCTTCAGTGATTTTAGATAACGTTTCTGCTCATCTGTGATCCGATAACTCTCAACTGCCTTTTGTATTGTTTTATTATGAATCCAGTCATCCAGCCGTTTCTCCTGAATGATAGGCAATGTTACCTCATACTGCTTTGCCAGCGCTGTTGCAAAATACCATGCAATCATCATTCTGATGTAATATTCTTCTGAACTGACCGCTGCCACCAATTCATTGATCTCGGGCGAAAAAGCATCATCCAGGAAATAATTCATCATGACTTCTATGCCAAAGCGTACTGTATATGTGTCCTTCGCCAACATCCATTGCTTCGCCTGTTCATACACTTCGGACTGATGTTTTGCAAATATCCTCGGCTTCATGGAATCACAAGTAGCCCAGTTATCTACATATGGTAAAAACACATCCACCGCCTGTACTGCACGGTTATAATCCTTGATGGTTTCGATGATAAATGCATGTAGATTGTTTTCCTCATAATAATAATGTGGTAGTTTTTGAATAAACTGTTCCGCTTCCGGTGTCTTCGCAAATTGTTTTGCAAACTTTCTAAGAACCGGTGTACGAATTCCGATAATCCGATCAGGATCTATCGTCGGTATCAACTTCGCATGAAACTCTTTATACTCTTTATCCTGCAATGCAAATAACTGCTTTTGTATCGACTGTTCCAACTGATCCATAATGTCCTCCATATCTGATTCTTTCACTGTCTGTACTTTATCTTTTTGATAACGATAACGGCAATTCCAACCCACAGCTTTCCAATAACACCTCATCTGACAGAATTTCTTCTGTAGGTCCGTCTTTGACGATCTGTCCATCTGATAAGAGAATGGTTCTCTCGCAACAATCCCATATCATATCAAGATCATGTGACGCGATCAACTTAAGTCCTGAGATTTCATTTAAAATGTGAATGAGATTTCTGCGATTTTTCGGGTCCAGTGCAGTGGAGGGTTCATCTAGCAGTAAAATGTCAGGCTGCATTGATAATATGGTTGCAATCGATACCAATTTCTTTTCGCCACCGGATAAACGATAGATCTGTCGATCCTTGAGAGCATCCATATGCACCATTTTCAATGCTTCACAAACCCGTTCCTCTACGTCCTGTTTAGAGTATCCATAGTTTCGCGGGGCAAACGCTACATCCTCATAGACTGTAGGCATGAATAACTGACTGTCTGAATCTTGAAAAACATATCCCAGTTGACTACGTATCGTTTTCAATGTCTTTTTTTCTACATGGATTCCATTGACTCTCACGCTTCCCTGATATTCCAATAGCAACCCTGTCAATATTTTCAATAACGTCGATTTACCGACTCCGTTTGCACCTATAATCCCTATGTTTTCATTTTCATCTGCCTGAAACCCGATATCAGAAAAAATTCTTCTTGCCTCAGGATGCGAACTATAGGAAAATGTCAAATGTTCTATCTCTATCTTTTTCATTACGTTTATCTGGATTCCTCTCTGTATTCTCCGTCATATCCACGCAAGAGCATGCTCTCATACACGACCTGTGCCCTATCAATGCTACGCAATAGCAACTGACCGATAAAAGATCCCCAGGTTTCAATCCTGATCCCTCTATGACCCGGCGATCTGAGCTGATAAGCCTGCTGCATCCGCTCTACTTCCTTGAGCAGCACGATTACATATCTGCAGATCAATTCAAACATCATCACAAAGCTTTTGGGGAGATGCAGTTGACGCATCGCCCTACACAGTTTACTGACAGAGGTTGTAACCATCAGCAGATAAGATGTCATAACGGTCAGAATACCCTTCATGATCAAACTCAACATAGAAATCATACCACCGGTGATTACCAATCTCCCGACTTTGGCAATCGGCGTCCTGTCCAGAAAAGGATTGATCATACCTACCGCACAGACCAATAAAAGTACTGCTCCAAGTCCCTTTGCGTTTTTCAGGACAGGAACACGGCCTGCCACAATTACAACAAGCAGGCCGATTCCCAATCCAATCAAGCTCTTAATATCATATTTATCACAGGAAACAACCATCAGGATATATACTAATGTCATGATCAGTTTCAGTAAAGGCGGCACTCGGTTCAGCCATCTGTCCTGTGCTGCTGCCGTATCGATATGGTGCATATCATGAATCGCATTGCTGATCTTACTCATCTTTCCGCTTCCTTTGTCTGATCTTTGGTATATAAGCACATAACATGAGCAGCGCCACTACAATCAATCCTCCGATCACACCCGAAAATGATGTTCCAAGAATCGTATCAGAACCCTTAAACGCATAATCCGGTAATAGTGCAGTTGTATCCTGTACCTGCTTCACTGTGTCATATACAGCACCCGAAGAAGCAACCTCTGTAGTGCCTGTGACCTGTTTGATCGACCACTCCAGTCCGTCAGGATCAGCAGAAGCCGCCAGAGACACAAGTCCTCCTATCACCAATGCAGTCGCTGCCAAAATCATGACCGTATTTCCATAGGACAGTTTACCCCTTCGCCCTACAGAGTTCTCTGTCTGTTTCTGATATCCCCATAGTAACTCAGGTCTGGCCTCATAGATAAAACATAATACTGCAGATGTGATCAGCCCCTCCACAAATCCAATCGCCAGATGAATTGGCTGCATGGCAGCAATAAATACGCCAAACGGCAATTCTGTAATACCAGAAGCCAGCGTCTGTAACACAACCGAAAATGCTCCTAACTGAAGTGTCAGTACACAGCCAATCAGGGATGCTATTAGAATCCTACGCTTGGAAAACCCATTTTTCATAATGAGTCTCCATACAACCAAAACGCCTACAAAACATCCATAGAACGCCATATTCCATATATTACAGCCCAGTGCCAGAATCCCGCCGTCTGCAAACAACAGGCATTGGATCAACAATACTCCTATCATTGTCAAAAATCCTGCATATGGTCCCAAAATAGCAGACAATAACATTCCTCCGCATAAATGCCCTGAGGAGCCTGTTCCCGGTATTGAAAAATTCACCATTTGTGTCGCAAACACAAACGCCCCCATGACGCCCATCACAGGAATCCGTTTCTCATCGTCCTCCAGTTTTACCTTTCTGATCGCATATCCCATTGCTGCTGCAGAACAAACATACATTGTCCCTGCAACCGCAGGCGATACCAGTGCATCTGCCATATGCATGATTAATTTCCTCCTTGATCCATACTACCGGAACGAAAGCCCTCGAGATCAATTGTAATGTATCGATATCCCAAAGCCTTCAGCTCTTCTGTTAATTGTTTTCTATATGAGAGCAGTTGTTCTATACTTTCTTCATCCACCTCGATACGGGCAACAGCACCATGCACCCTTAGTCGAACATTATAGAATCCATAAGACTCTATGATCGCCTCTCCCCGCTCTACGACTTTCATCATGTCGTATGATAGATGTGTTCCATATGGGAATCTGGTTGCCAGACAGGGCTTTGACGGACGATTGGCGGCCGATAAACCATATTCTGCGGCAAGTCTCCGCACATCCTCTTTTGTCATACCGACATCTGCCAGCGGACTGATCAGACCCAACTCTTTGACTGCTCGAATCCCGGGGCGATATACATGCAGATCATCCTCATTGGTTCCCTCTATGATAATCTCTGTATCTAGTCCTTTAGCCAAATCTAATGCATGCATGAACAGACACTTTTTGCATAAATAACATCGATTGACCGGATTTTCAATGATCCCTGCATCTGATAACTCATCAACATCTATCACGATATGCTCTGCACCAATCTCTCCTGCTGTCTGTCCAGCTGTTTCGATATCCTTTACCGGGTGAAGCATAGTACGAAATGTCACTGCATAAACCTTTCGAGTTTTGGATGTATGATACTCACAAGCAAGTTTTAGCAACAAACTGCTGTCAACACCTCCGGAAAAAGCAACGATCACATTGCAATCCGAATACTGTCGCATGAGATTTTGTAGTTGACTGCGTTTTTCCTCATACGTGCTCATATTCTTCATATTCTCCCTGAATGATCCGATAAGCCTCCATGTATGAAATACCATGTTGACTACAGATCTGCTTTACACCTTCATACTCCGGATAATACCTGGTCTTGCCCTGTGATGTACATTTCTTGATCTGCACCTTACCCAGAGAAGACTCGAACTGTATGATCTCCCTTGGTAAGATCGTTCGTTCCATTTTGATCCGACGTATACCGATTGTAGTCGTTTCCATAAAAATAATACTCTCTAATCTTTCGATATCTGCCGGAGTACAGATCACATTGATCTGATAAGCAGGTCTGTTTTTCTTCATAAACACCGGAGTAAAATAAACATCTCTGGCTCCTGCCAGCATCAGTCGCTCCATTGTGTAGCCCATCATCTCACCGGTACAATCGTCAATATTACTCTCTAATTTATAAATACAATCCTCTTCCTTTTGACCTTCATGGATCAGCATGGCACGCAGCATACTTGGTATTTCATATTCCCGCTTGCCTGCACCGATTCCGATTCGTTCGATTTCAAATGTGATTGGCAGAGAATCCTTTGTGCGAATGGCAGCTGCGATCGCAGCACCTGTCGGTGTTACCAGTTCTCCATGTACTCCCGTCATGTGGAGTTTCAAACAATGTCTGCTTACAATCTGTGCTACAGCAGGTACTGGTATCGGAAGAATCCCATGCTGACAGCGTATCGTCCCGCGCCCTTCAGACAATTCAGGAATGATCACCTCTGTAATGTCCAGATCATCCAGACATACTGCCACTGCTGTGATATCTACTATAGAATCAACTGCTCCTACCTCATGAAAATGTACATGTTCAACATCTGTTCCATGAGCTCTTGCCTCAGCCTCCGCTATGATCTGAAAGATCCGGATGGCAGTATTTCTTGCACGTTCACTTAAATCCGCAGCATTTAGAATACTTAAAATATCCGCCAGATTTCTATGTTCGTGATGATGATGAACGTGATCATGATCACCATGTAGATGATCTGAATGCTCGTGGTCTGTATGCTCATCGTGACCATGCAGATATTCCATATCATGATCATGGTTTTCATGCTCCTGATCCAGAATCACATGAAAATCACAGGCATCTATCCCCGCCTTCTTCACTCTTGTAATCCTGGTCTCATATCCATCGATCGGAAGGCTGCTCAAAGCCTTCGATAGTTTGTCCTGATCTGCTCCCAAATCCAGCAAAGCGGCCACTGTCATATCTCCGCTGATTCCGGAATAGCACTCCAAATATAATACATTACTCATACTCGTTATACTCCTAACCTATTAATCTGTACTGCCAGATATCCTGCCCCATAACCATTATCAATATTAACCACTGCCACTCCGTTAGCACAGGAATTAATCATTGTCAGTAATGCCGATAGTCCATGCATACTCGCACCATAGCCAATTGATGTCGGCACCGCAATGACTGGTTTGCTAACCAGTCCGCCGATCACGCTCGCAAGTGCTCCCTCCATTCCGGCAACCGCGATCACGCAGTTCGCACTCTGTATATCCTCCAGCTTCGCCAATAGTCTATGCAGTCCACTGACACCGACATCATAGATCCGCTCAACATAGGATCCGAAAAACTCAGCCGTCTGTGCTGCTTCCTCTGCAACCGAAATATCTGCTGTCCCGGCTGTACAAACTGCTATTTTTCCTATTTTTTTCTTGTCCTTTTTTTCTATTTTTAATATATGTGAAACCGGATCATATTCTACCTGAGGAAGGATCTTTCTGATCACCTCATACTGTCCTTCATCTGCTCTGGTTCCAAGCACCTCTTCATTGCTTTCATACAAATGTTGAAAAATATCAGATAAATGAGCATCTGCCTTGCCACTGCAGAACACCACTTCTGGAAAACCCGAACGTACTGCACGATGTGTATCCAGCTTAGCAAATCCCAATTCCTCAAACGGCTGTCTTTTCAGATACCCCTCGGCCTCCTCAACCGACAGATCTCCTCTCTTTAACTTCTCCAGCACTTCTCTCGTTTCCATCATGCTCACTCCCTCGCATACTTGATCAGATAACCTCTCTCTGCCGCACTTATCTATTACTATATACCATAATGATCGTTTCTGCAAAACCTGTTTTAGCCAACCGCTATCGTCCTATCAACATAACATATAGAGTCCACTCCAAGTCAAATTTTTATTAAATCAAATTTTTTGTAAAGTGTACTTGACACGTAATGTAAAGTGTACTATACTACAGATGTAAAGCAAACATTACATTGGAAAGGAGTTAATCAACGTGGGAGAGAAAATAGAAAACCGCATTGCAGAGTATCGTAAACAGCGGCATATCACTCAAGAAGATCTGGCAAATACAGTGTTTGTTTCCAGACAAACCATCATTTCACTGGAGAACGGTAAATACATTGCATCACTTCCGTTGGCACATAAGCTTGCGAGATATTTTGAAACGACGATTGAAGAACTGTTTATATTTGATGATCCAAAGGATCAGATGAAGGAGGAACGATAAAATGAAAATGATTAAGAAGAAAATAACCTATATGGTCATACTATTTGCTGCAGGTGTAATTATGATAGGCACTGCACTTTTTAAGGGTGGAGATTCCATGCTGATGGGTATGGGCGTCGGACTTGCAGTCGTATCACTGCTCAAGGCTGTTCAGTTCATCAGACTGACACGCAACTCTGAAAAAATGAAACAATATGAGATTATGCAAAACGAGGAACGCCTGATCTTAATCGTGACACGTAGCGGATATGCAACATTTTTGATCACTGTTGCCATCGAGTACATTGTAATGCTGGTATTGCTCCTGACCGGTCAGGAAGCAGTCGCTTCTATTGTCGCAGAGGTAGCCGGTCTACAGGTATTTTGCTATCTCATCATGTATTTACTTTATAATAAGAAATATTAAGCACCTTATGTATAAAATACCATCATTTCTCACACACTATCCAAAAACAGGTTAGGAGAATCATCATGAGAAATCGTTGGCTGGATGCACTGATCAAAACACTTGTAATATTGTTGATTTCACATATCATATTTCTTCTGTTTGGCTATTTTATCAGAACAGACATTGGTATTTTTAACTTTCCAATGCTCTGGGCTCACTGGTCAGATAACTGGAGAGATGCCTGTATAGGAATCATCGGAACCATCATCCTTTATTTTGTTGTATACTTCTTATTTTCCAGAAGGTCACAGGATTATCTGGACATGGAATAGAGTAAAAATGCCATGGTCTGCTTCACAGCAATCCATGGCATTTCTATACTCTTATTTCACTAGATCTTAAATTCACCGATCATATCCTGTAAACCACCCGTTGTTTCTTTGGACTCATTGGAATTATCAGATACTGACTGCATACGGTCTACGAGCAGTTGAATCGATGCTGAGGTTTCCTCTGTCGCTGCCGCATTTTCTTCTGAAATTGCAGACAGGTTGGCGATAGCATTTAGTATTTCCTTCTTCTCATTATTAACAGCTGCAACTCTGTTCACAATCGTATGAACCGCATCTGCAACCTCGTCGAGTTTACCGTTAACATCCTCAAAACTTCCGCTCACATCGCGGAGTACTGTTCCTTCTTTTTCAGATGCTTCTTTGATACTCTCTGCCAATTGAACACTGTTATCGACAAGACTGGTAATCTGCTGTACAATCTGTGCGATCTCCCTTGCTGACTCACTGGACTGCTCTGCCAAGCCTTTGATCTCTGACGCAACCACAGCAAAGCCCTTGCCCGCCTCTCCAGCTCTGGCCGCCTCGATACTTGCGTTGAGTGACAATAGATTGGTCTGAGAGGCAATACTTTGAATCATATCAGCAGCTTTGTTGATCTCGTCAACTGTCTGATTAATCTCATAAATGATACTTGAAACATCATCGGCACTTTTCTTGGTATCCTGATTTGCAATCAATAGTTTTTCCAGAGCCGTCTTTGACTGGCTGCCAATCGCCGTTGCATCCGTCACAATCGTAAGACTGTGATCAGTGACACCTGAAATATCATCTATGCTTCTGCTGATCTCCTCTATACCACGCATGGTATTTTCTGTATGATGTGCCATCTCTGTCGCACCCTTGGCAAGTTCTCCTACCGCTGCACTGATGTTCTCTGTTGTTCCCGAGCATTCCTGTGCAATGCTCGTAATACTGTCGGCGTTGGAATTGACTGCATCAGAAGCTGCCTTGATATTCTGAATGGCTGATACAAGTTTTCCTTTTAATAAATCCACTGATGTGTTGATCAGTCCAACTTCTCCACGGAATTTCTTAACCGATCCCTCACTCTTCAGATCCAGATCTGACAGTCGATCGATCCTCTCCACAGTTTTTTCAATCGGTTTTGATATCATCTGTGAAATGATAACAGCAATACCGGAACATAGAATCAAGGGAATCAGACTTAAGAGCAGAATGATATTGATCAATCCATTCAATTCCTCCATTGCATCATCCTTATTCGCAGACAGCACCAAAATATAGGATTCATCAGCACTGACATAGTATGCGGCATATTTATCTTCTCCCCCATACTGATATTCCATCATATCCGGTGCTGGTGGAGTTCCACCTCCTAATTGCTTCCTGAGCTCCTGAACAGCCTCAATCTCTACTTTCTTGCCGATCTCATCTCGATTGGGATGATACATCATAAATCCCGTTGAATCCACAATATAAGTATAACTGGAAGGCATACCTGACAATTTGTATGTAGATAACTTCTTATCTAATGAATCCACAGATAATGCAGATCTTCCCAAAAGTTCCACATCTCTTTCCAGATTGCCACCCATGTATGTTACAGAATCTTTGATATAATTTTGTACCAGATGATTAATGATGTCGCTGGACTTGGATACAAAAGCAACAGCATTGATTGCGAGTGTCAATATAACTGAGAAAATAACAAGTGCAATAATCTTAGTCCTGATCAAACTATAAAACTTTATCTTCTTTTTCATGCTATATTCCCTCCTTTAGAATCTGAGCACTATTACCATGCTAACAGGGATAGGAGGCAAAAACAATGCAATTATTTACGATATCATTTGATATTTCTATCCTTTTTGTCGAATACTTCTCTCCATCAGTTTCGCTGTAATGATTCCAAACAGAAGCATGGAGGTTACCATCTCTACCAGATGTCTCAGACGAACCGTGTCTGGAAACAGGAAGTTCGGAACAAGCAAGCCAACTGCTGTACAAAGAAATACCGCACATACACCAATGACAAAATCATGTTTATGTTTCCAGCTGATCTTCATAAGTGGAACAATTCCCAGAGTAAAGAGCATGCCTCGGAAGAACTGGAACGGATAAATGATGAAACTATTGACTGCATTAGAATATAATTGACCCAGGAAACCAACATCCACTGTTGAACCGGAATAGAATACTCTCAGGTCTTCTGATTTCCATGCCACAAAGTAACCAAACACAAAGTAAATAACCATATAGATCAATCCATTGATCAACATTCTGCCCACGAAACTTTTCCAGTCAATTTTCTCTGTTTCATTTTCATTACTTTTCCTCTTTAATATGATAACCAGCAGAAAAACCGTAATCGCAATCGCAAAGAACTCCCCAAGCATCATCAGGACGACATCACCTCTGCCCAGTCCTACAAATGCATTGTTAAAAAATAGTGTCTCAATCTGTGTCATAAAGCTCTGGATAAAGAATATGCATCCAACTACTGACAGATATAATCTAATTCCCTTGCACTTGGCATTGTCCACAAGAAAATACATCGTTCCGGTAATCCACAGCATATAGACTGCTGTCAGGAGCATATTGGTTTCCTGTCCTGCACTCCCCTCCTTAAACCACTGTGAGAACGGCAGAAAACTGAACACCATTCCATTCACAAGCATATATACGATTGCCATAATGGAACAAATCAAAACACCCTTTACTATTTTTTTCATTTCTAAGCTCCTTTTCACTCATAAGATCAATTCATTTCTTGCTACAACTAGATTATACATGATTGATTTTATTTGCCTAGGTGAGTGATCCTATGTTGCAGAAAGTGCTTCTTATGTTACGGAATAGAAGTGTTATCATCCGTCTGTCCTGATCGACCCGAAAACTTCTTTTCATATTCTGATTGATTGTTACATATACTGAATACCATATGAAAAACAGGACAATCACATTATATAGGCAATGTATCCCTGTATTCTGAGGTGTTTATATGAATCAAAAACTAGTATTGATATTGATGACAGTAATTCTCATGTTTGGAATGACACTGAACTACACAAAAGAAATCATAAAGACAGGAACTTTACAAATAGAAAAAGCAAGAAACATAGCAGAACAATATAATAAAAGGACAAGATACCTCGACGCCCTATTGGATGAGATATCCTGTCCCTGACTGTTTACCATTGTTTCCTATATGCTATTTTCACTCAAAAAACATCCACCCTGACCTCATCATATACCTGTGAAGGGCCTGACTGTAGTAAATCTGATGTTTCATCTCCTCTAAGCTCCCTATCAAAAAAGGCCATTAAATATGCATTCGTGATTCTGTTTTGCCTCTCTTCAGGAATACTGCCCAAAAATCCTGTCAGCTTACCCAATATGGGAATCAATGAGTTTAGGTCAGAATAATTCATATGCATTGCCCCATCAACCGCCACTACGATATAATTCTTCTGCTGATCGGAATAACCATCGGCAATTCTGGATTTTACCTTTCCACCGGTCGTAAGCACCATAAAAGGTTGATTGATGCACCGGTCAACAGCGTCTCCAAAAACTCCTCCATCCATATTCACAAAGGCCTTAATGCGATTGTCCTCTAGACAAGCCTGGCCGGAGGCCGCACCTCCAAAGGAATGCCCAAAGGCTCCGATAGAATCCTCATCTAGTCTGTTCCTAAATATACTGTCGACCAGACCCTCATTCATCTCCTCAATCTTACTGATCATAAAGGAAAGATCATCAGCCCATATCCGAACGCTCTCATTATTACATTTTGCATTTCGGAGTATAAACTTTGTAAATTCAGGTGAATTCTCATCAAGCCCACTTAGTTTTGCTGCTTCTACCGCTTGACCTGTATCCATACTGAGTTTCTCTTTTTGTTCAGGATTATATGGAACAAGTCTTCCGTCTGGATAAATATCTGCAAAATCCTCATATGGATGCCCCACTGCAAAAACAATATAACCATGACTCGCCAGTTCCTCCATCTGTATCACATTCTGACCATAGAACATGGCACCTCCGCCGGAGAACACAATGACCGGATACTTTTCCTCTCGATCTGAGAGAATTGCATTTAAATGACTGTTAGTTTTTATCTTTGAAAAATAACCCAGTAGATTAGGAAGATTTCGATATTCAGTAAAATAGTACATGGCTTTAGAATTGTTAATCCATGCAGCACATTCCTCCTCTGAATCCTCCATAGCCGGATACCAAACCTGCAACGGTATGTTTCTGTATTCCTCTTCTGTCGAAAACACTTCCCTTCTGTCAGTGTCTACAAAAGACATATATTGTGTGCCGACCATATATTCTCCTGTTGGCTTAGGCATATCTTTTATTGGGAATAGTAATAAAAGAATAAGTATGATTATGCTAATTCCAATCATCATACCAATCATTATTTTTGTATACAATCGTCTGCCCTTATTCACTGTCAAATCCATATCCTCCCATATCGAACCATCATGATACTTTCTTCATATTAATCAATGATGAGAGAAGTAACAATTGATTCGTCTTACAATATCTATCGAAGGCTTACATTTTTGTAAGTTTGGAATTCTTCTATATTAATT
>CAZVYQ010000013.1:0-46199 GCA_964631375.1 uncultured Lachnospiraceae bacterium
GATGTTTTACGCTTTACAACCGTATCAAAACAGGGTAGAATGATTTCGTGAGATTTTGATAGGAGGTCTTGGTATGGCAAAAGAAGTGAATACGATCGGAGTTTTGACCAGCGGTGGTGATGCTCCCGGTATGAATGCGGCCATTCGGGCAGTTGTGCGAAAATCAATTGCGAACGGAAAAAAGGTCAAGGGAATCATGAAAGGCTATCAGGGACTCCTGAATGAAGAAATCTTCGATATGTCTCCCAGAGATGTCTCAGATACAATACAACGAGGCGGTACTATCCTCAGAACCGCAAGGTGTGAGGAGTTTAAGACCGAAGAAGGGCAAAAAAGGGGAGCTGAGGTATGTAAAAAGCATGGCATCGATGGACTGGTTGTCATCGGCGGTGATGGTTCCTATCGTGGAGCACAGGCTCTGACAGCAAATGGGATCAATACGATCGGTATTCCAGGAACCATTGATTTGGACATTGCATGTACAGACTATACCATTGGATTTGATACAGCTGTCAATACAGCAATGCAGGCGATCGATAAGGTCAGAGATACGTCATCCTCTCACGAACGTTGTTCCATTATAGAGGTAATGGGCAGAAATGCCGGATACATTGCACTTTGGTGTGGTGTGGCAAATGGTGCAGAGGACATCCTGCTTCCGGAACGATACGAATTCAACGAACAGGATATTATCAATAATATTATTAACAATCGAAAAAAGGGAAAGACACACCACATTATCATCAATGCGGAAGGGATCGGACATTCCACATCTATGGCGCGCAGAATCGAGGCGGCTACAGGAGTGGAAACAAGAGCTACAATTCTCGGATATATGCAGAGAGGCGGCTCGCCGACCTGTACAGACAGATTTCATGCTTCTATGATGGGTGCTTATGCAGCAGACCTGTTATGTGCAGGCAAGTCAAATCGTGTCGTTGGCTGGAAGGATGGCAATTACAAGGACTTTGACATTGATGAGGCTCTGGCTATGCAGAAGGAGATCCCAGAATATCAGTATGAGGTCAGCAGACTTCTGTCAATTTAGATACTGTATTGATAACAGATTCCTTACAGAGTATAAATGTTTCATTTGAGAATCAACAGGTGCGCATAGATTCATGTGCACCTGTTCGTTACTTTACGGATGATACGGAAGGAAAGGAACGAAGCGAATACATGATTACCAGTAGTACTAATAATAAGATCAAAAATATAATTCAATTAAATACAAGTAGTAAAGCCAGACGGGAGCAGGGTTTGTTTGTCGTGGAAGGAGTCAAGATGTTTTTGGAGACTCCAAGAGAGGATGTTTGTCAGGTATTTGTGTCAGAAAGTTATTTTGACCGATGTGAATGCCATAATGAGATTGAGCGGTATCCATTCGAACTTGTTGAGGATAGTGTATTAAAAAGGGCTGCAGATACGGTCACTCCTCAGGGCATTATATGTGTTGTCAGACAGCGACGATATCGCATAGAGGAGCTGCTGATGGTACAGAACCCCTTGTTTGTGATACTGGAGGGGTTACAGGATCCCGGTAATCTGGGAACGATCCTTCGTACGGGAGAGGGTGCCGGTATCAGTGGAGTGATCATGGATCGCAATACTGTTGATCTATATAATCCAAAGGTGATCCGTGCAACTATGGGCTCGATTTTCAGAGTGCCATTCGTGTATGCGGAACAACTCGGAGAAACAATCAAACTCTTGAAAGAGCAGAATATCAGGCTATATGCCGCTCATCTACAGGGAAGTAGTGGGTATGCTACTCAGGATTATCGTACCGGAAGCGGTTTTTTGATCGGAAATGAAGGTAATGGGCTGAGTGAAGCAATCTCATCAGAGGCGGATACTCTGATCAGGATCCCCATGCAGGGCCAGGTTGAGTCCTTGAATGCTGCTGTTTCGGCAAGTATACTAATGTATGAAGCTGCGAGACAGAGAAATATAAAATAGATACGGAGGAAGATGAAATGGATCAGAAAATAGGATTTATTGGATTGGGAAATATGGCAGGTGCCATGATTGGCGGGATGATTGAAAAAAAGATATTTGACCGTACACAGATCATTGGAGCGGATGCATCTGAGACAGCAATTTTGAAGGCATCGGAGAATTTTGAGATTACCGTTACAGGTGATAACAGAGAAGTAGTGAAACAGGCGAAGATCATTGTATTGTCGGTCAAACCCCAGTTTTATGAAACTGTCATTACGGGAATCAGAGATCTTGTCAGAGAGGATCAGATGATCATCACAATTGCTCCGGGAAAGACATTAAGCTGGCTACAGACACAGTTTGGAAGAAAGCTGAAACTTGTCAGATGTATGCCAAATACACCGGCACTGGTTGGAGAGGGCTGTACAGGAGTATGTCCAAGCGAAGCGGTCACAACAGAGGAGAAGGATTTTGTATTGAAACTGCTGGGTAGCTTTGGAAAAGCCTATGTAGTTGCGGAGCATATGATGGATGCTGTCGTAGCAGTGAGTGGAAGCTCGCCGGCTTATGTTTTTATGATGATTGAGGCGATGGCGGATGAGGCGGTACTCGAAGGAATGCCTCGCAGTCTGGCATATGAGTTTGCTGCACAGGCAGTATTAGGCAGTGCAAAAATGGTATTGGAAACAGGAAAGCACCCCGGAGAGTTAAAGGATATGGTCTGCTCACCCGGAGGAACCACAATAGAAGCAGTTAAGATACTGGAGGAAAAGGGATTTCGGGCAAGCCTGATGGACGCTATGAAGGCATGTGCTGATAAATCTAAGAGTTTATGATGAAAAAGTTAATCGGAAATAAAAAGTTTTACAGTATGGTACTGGCAGTAGCAGTACCAATAATGATACAGAACGGAATCACAAATTTTGTCAGTCTGCTCGATAATGTTATGGTAGGACGTGTTGGAACAGAGCAGATGTCAGGCGTTGCGATTGTTAATCAGTTAATCTTTGTATATAACCTTTGTATTTTTGGGGCAGTGTCCGGTGCCGGTATTTTTACTGCACAGTTTGCAGGACAGAATAATCATAAGGGAGTCAGAGACACATTTCGATTTAAAATATTGACCTGCGGAATCATGACGTTCATTACGATCGGTATTTTTGTCTTTTTTGGAAGGAATCTGATTGAATTATATCTACATGATCAAACAGGGTCAGGTGACACTGTGATCACCTTAAAAAGTGGGATAGATTATCTATGGGTTATGCTGATCGGACTGATTCCGTTTTCGATTGTACAGGCTTACTCCAGTACATTGCGTGAGACGGGTGAGACTATGGTTCCGATGAGAGCAGGAATCATTGCCGTTTTTGTCAATCTGATATTTAACTATATTTTGATATACGGTAAATTCGGTGCTCCCAGGTTAGGAGTTACAGGTGCAGCGATTGCAACTGTGTTATCCAGATTCGTGGAATGTTTCATTGTGATGCGGTGGACGCATAAGCACCAGGAGAAGAATCCATTTATAGTCGGGGCATATCAATCTCTGAAGCTGCCGGCTTCGCTTGCAGGTAAGATTACACTGAAGGGGCTTCCATTACTGGTCAATGAAACACTATGGGGAATGGGAACAGCCATGCTGATGCAAAGCTATTCGATCAGGGGTTTGGTTGTGGTTGCAGGTTTGAATATATCTTCTACGATATCCAATATGTTTAATATTGCCTTTATTGCACTTGGCAGTTCTGTCGCAATCATTGTTGGACAGCTGCTCGGGGCAGGGAAAATGAGCGAAGCAAAGGAAACAGCCGGTAAGATGATCTTTTTCTCTACGGTTGTCAGCATTGGAACCGGTGGTATTATGGCAATCTTGGCTCCATTGTTTCCAGAGATCTACAATACAAACGCAGATGTAAGGCAGCTTGCAATGTGGTTTATTATCATCGTGGCATGTCTGATGCCGATGCAGGCATTTTTACATGCAAGTTATTTCACGATTCGCTCGGGTGGCAAGACATTCATCACCTTCCTATTTGACGGCGTTTTTATGTGGGTAATCAGTATTCCGCTGGCATATTGCCTGACTCGTTATACAAACTATCATATATTACCGATTTATTTCATATGTCAGTTTGCGGATATCATTAAATGTATAATAGGATATATTCTTGTAAAAAAAGGGGTCTGGATACAAAATATAGTAGGTGACTCGGATGGCATACCAGATATTGAATGCTGAAATGAACATGGGTTGACAAAAAGATGCTTCTTTGATAGAATACCAATGTAATAAATTTGTAATAATCTTAATATGTATGTTATAGGTCATTCAAATTTATTAATTGGAGGTTACAATGAATCTGAAAAAGAACAGGCATATGCTTAGAATGGCAGCCATTGTATTGGCTACGGTTCTGGTTGTCGGAAACAGCATGACATACGAAGCATTTGCAGCAGTCAGTATGGAAGCGGGAGCATCTAAGGTCGTATCGATTTCGGTAGGCGAGGATGCAACTGTCAGTGATAATAGCAGCACATCTGCATCACAGGAATCATCAGAGCCATCAGAAGCAGATACAATCATTATCGAAGTTCCAAAAATCAGTGCTGAAGCCGCTAAGTCTAAGAAAGAGGCAGTAGCTGAGGATACAAAGAATGCATTGACATCTTCATCATGGGGCAACCTCGTGATGGCCAATGTAGATGATTCTTTGAATGTACGTGCAAAGGCATCGGAAGACTCTGAATTGGTCGGAAAGCTTTATAAGAATACAGGTGGGCAGATTTTGGAGCGTACCTCAGGCTGGACAAAGTTCAAGAGTGGAAATCTCGAAGGCTGGGCCAAGGATGATTTTCTGTTATTTGGTGATGATGCGGTTAAACTGGCTGACAGTGTTGTGGAAGTAACGGCTGTTGTAAAAACGGAATCTCTCAGAGTTCGTAAGGAGGCAAGTGAAGAGGCCGGTGTATATGGCTTACTTGCAGTGGATGATGAGGTTTTGGTTGTTGAAGAACAGGGTGACTGGGTAGCCATCCAGTACAGTGATGATACAGTAGGTTATGTGTCAGCTCAATATGTAACGGTTATGCGTGAATTGGGAACCGGACAGACAGAAGAGGAAATCAAAGCAATCGCAGATGCTGAGGCTGCACTAAAGGCTAAGGAAGTCGAGGAAAGAGCTAAGGTAGAGGCATCCAGAACCAAAGAAACAACGTTGACGAATAATGGTGCAGTTGCCGGTGATGTTAACGATGTATTGCTTCTCGCAGCATTGATTCAGTGTGAAGCAGGATATGAGACTTATGCAGGTCAGGTTTCAGTAGGAACGACTGTTATGAATAGACTGAAGATGGGCAACTACGGAAATACATTATATTCTGTAATCTATGCAAAGAACCAGTTCAGTCCTGCAGGTAGCGGTAAGGTGGCTTCGGTATATGCACAGGGTCCACGTGCGATCTGCGTACAGGCTGCTCAAGAGGCAATGGCAGGAACAAGTTACATCGGAACAGCAACACATTTTAGAAATATTAGATCCGGATATCCGGGAATTGTGATTGGTAACCATGTATTTTGGTAAATAAGCATAAAGAAACCCTCACAGCATTTGCTGTGAGGGTTATTTAATTTCTAGGTAAAATCATGTATATAAGCAGCAATGGCATCCTTCCAGTCAGCCATCATAAAATCGGTAGTCAGCTTCAGCATATAGTTTTCAAGAACCGAATAGGCCGGACGCTTTGCGGATTCAGGATGCTCCGCCATATACTGAGTTGTGGTGACATCCTGTACGTGTGAGGATTTTCCTGCCAGTCGAAAGATTTCCTTTGTGAAATCAGCCCAAGAACAGATTCCTTCACAGGTACCGTGGAACAGGCCGTAATTATCGGTTGGCAGCAAATATGCAATCATTCTGGCCAGTTCAGCGGCACTGGTTGGAGATCCAACCTGATCATTGACAACCTTGATTACATCATGAGTCTCTGACAAATGTAGCATGGTCTTTGCAAAGTTTTTGCCCTCTCCATATAACCAGGCCGTTCTGATGATAAATGCATTCTGAGCAAAATCCTTTACAAAATTCTCTCCAGCAAGCTTGGTGGTTCCATACATGCTCTGAGGATTAGGTGTGTCAAATTCAATATAAGGCTTTGTAGCGTCGCCTGCGAATACATAATCAGTTGAAATGTGCATCAGCTTTGCTCCCACATCGGTTGCGGCAATACTCAGATTGCGAGGACCGATGGCATTGATCCGATAGGCGGCATCAACGCTTGTCTCACATGCATCTACTGCTGTAAAGGCAGCACAGTTGATGATGGCATATGGCTTTTGGGCACGGACGTACTCCAGAACCTGATCAATATTTGTAATATCCAGTTCCTTGACATCGGAACATCCTACGTCTGTATTCAACAGCTCATAATCGGTATTTCCGGCATACTGTCTGTTAATTGCACGACCGAGCTGCCCATTACAGCCTGTTACTATGACTTTCTTCATGTTGATCCTTCTTTCTTATTAGATTTCAGATAAACTGCTTTTTCTCCAATCATTAGTATAGCGAATATGAACTGAATTTACAAGGAATATGGACAAAAGTACGATTATGGGGTATACTAAATTTTGCGATTATGAAAAATGATATCAGTATATAAACGATAAGGAGATTGAATCACATGAGAAATGTTGCACTGATTACAGGCATCACCGGACAGGACGGTTCCTATCTTGCAGAGCTCCTTTTGGAGAAGGGCTATGAGGTTCACGGAATCATTCGTCGTCACAGTTCGATTGCAACGGAGAGAATTGATCATTTATATTATGACAGGGAAGTAAGAGACAAGACCTTATTTCTGCATCACGGAGATCTGACAGATTCCAGTAACTTAAATCGTCTGATTGAGCAGATTCAGCCAACAGAGATCTATAATCTGGCAGCTCAGTCTCACGTAGCAGTATCCTTTGAGGTACCTGAGTATACAGCTGAGACAACCGGTATTGGAACACTGCGTCTGTTGGATGCAATCAAGAAGACCGGTGTTAAATGCAGATTCTATCAGGCATCTACATCAGAATTATTCGGAGGACTTCCAGAGACAGCTCCACAGAGTGAGAAGACTCCTTTCTATCCTAAGAGTCCATATGGTGCGGCTAAGTTGTATTCCTATTGGATTACAGTGAACTATAGAGAAGCTTATAACCTGTTTGCATGTAACGGTATTCTCTTCAATCACGAGTCACCACGTCGTGGTGAGACCTTCGTAACACGTAAGATTACCAGAGCCGTTGCTTCTATCATGGCAGATGAGAGAGAGAAATTGTCTCTTGGTAATCTGGATGCAAAGCGTGACTGGGGATTTGCAGGCGATTATGTAGAAGGTATGTGGAGAATTCTGCAGCAGGATAAGCCGGGCGATTATGTATTGGCAACCAATGAAACTCACACTGTCCGTGAATTCGTGGAGTTGGCATTTGCAGAGGTTGGTATTACAATCGAATGGAAGGGCACAGGAGTGAGCGAGAAGGGCTATGACAAGGAGACAGGCAAGCTGCTTGTAGATGTAAACCCGAGATACTTCAGACCGGCAGAGGTTGAGTTCCTTTGGGGTGATTGTTCCAAGGCAGAGAAGGAACTTGGCTGGAAGCGTAAGGTAGACTTCAAGAGCCTGGTTGCCATGATGGTAGACTCTGATATGAAAGCGATTGCAGGAATGAGTTCAGAGGAATTCAAGAATCGTTCCAAAGAAGAAGCATAACAAATATGAATGATTGATTGAGGCATTCAAGATACGAGAAGATGTCGCAAGATTAGAACCGAGGGTAACGAAATGGATCAAAATGCAAAGATTTTTGTGGCAGGACACAGAGGACTTGTTGGAGCAGCAATTGTAAGGAATCTAGAAGCAAAAGGATATCATAATATAGTTAAGAGAACACACAGAGAATTGGATCTGACGGATCAGGCAGCGGTTACTGCTTTCTTTGATGAGGAACAACCGGAGCATGTAGTACTTGCGGCAGCTAAGGTAGGCGGCATCAATGCCAACAATACCATGCCTGCGGAGTTCGCATATGTGAATATGCAGATTCAGTGCAATGTTATCCAGAATGCACACACACACAATGTGAAGAAGCTATTATTCCTTGGAAGTACCTGTATCTACCCAAAGATGGCTCCTCAGCCGATTCTGGAGGATGCTCTTTTGACGGGACCGCTTGAGGAAACCAATGAGGCTTATGCGATTGCTAAGATTTCAGGTTTGGAAATGTGTAAGTTCTATAAACGTCAATATGGTGATGATTATATCAGCTGCATGCCGACCAATTTGTATGGTCCATATGATAATTATGATTTAAGCAATTCACACGTGATGCCGGCTATGATCAGAAAGTTCCATGAAGCAAAGGTCAACAAGGCTCCGCAGGTAGAACTCTGGGGGACAGGAACACCGCTTCGTGAGTTTTTATATGTAGACGATATGGCAGATGCCTGTGTTTTTCTTCTTGAGAATTACAGCGGAGAACAGCATGTCAATATTGGAACCGGTAAGGAAGTGACGATTAAGGAGCTAGCAGAGACCGTTCAGAGGATCGTTGGTTATGAAGGCGAGATTTACTGGAATAAGGATATGCCGGATGGAACGCCGCGAAAGCTCACAGATGTTACAAAGCTTCATGGGCTTGGCTGGACACATCAGGTAGAACTTGAAGAGGGTGTCAGGATGGCATACGAATGGTTCAGAGATAATATCGAGAATGCAAAATTATAAGTATATAGAGTTACATTTTAGAAGGACATGGCATCAAGCCATGTCCTTCTCTTCTGTCTTTTTCATATTATGACCGGAAATATGCCCAATTGCAAACCAGAAAATCGGAACTGCAAGTTGAAATGATAACATGTTTGAACCGATTGACTGTAGAAGCATAATTGCTATAATACATAGATCAGCATAACAGTGTTTGAATTGTTTGAATCCACCCCAAGTAACCAAAATCACAATGAATAAAAATATAGAAAATCCCACGATGCCTTCTTCGCAGAAAACCTTAACAAGTCCTCCGTCAGTAATCACATGGGCAAATTCAATTCCAAGTGCTTTGTGTCCATTTGCACCAAGACCATTTCCAAGCCAAATGTTTCCCATATGGCTGAGTGCATCAAACCAGTCTCCACTTCGTTCTCCGATTGCACTTGGAAGAGACGCAAGTCGATAGTAGATTTTTTGAACTGACGATAGACTAATGATGCATAAGCCTATGATAGCAAACAGAGCGGCAATGCACTCCATGATAAAATATTTTTTCTTGATCAGTTTAAATTCAAAAAAGATAAGATGATTTACATAGAGTACTGCTAAAATGGCAACAACCATCGCGGAGCGCTGGTTACTTAAGAATGCAAATACAAGACTCATTACAAGCATTGCAATTCCAAATAGACGATCCCTTTTTTCTATAATAAAATTAGAGGCCGCAGGAATGCCAACAGCAGCTAAAAAGCCAAGAAGGGTACTTCCTATAACGGAATTCATTCTGACACGCATCGTCTGAACATCAGCTTTTGATGTATGTTCCCAATCAAGTAAATAATCCAGATAAAATTGTGGAGCAACAATATAGAGTATCAAACCCAATAAGCAGATTACTGTCAGAGCATATAAATATTTCCTGTAAAAGTCTTTTGTTTGTATTCCGACACTTGTACCAACAAAGTAGAAAATAATTGGTAAAATTGAATTAGAAAACTCCTGAAGAAAAACAGATGCCGGATATCCATTTTTCATAAGCCAGATGACAGAGAATAAATTATAAACAACATAAGCTGCCACAAGCCGGTCTACGGTACTCTTTACTGTGAATTCTTTTCTCAATACAACTTCCAGGATCACTATAATCATCAACAGTGAAGCAAATAAGCCTGGACGCATTTGCTTTATAAATAGTGTCAGTACATATCCTGAAACGGCAAGTAAATAGTAGTAATCAGACAGATGAATGTTATGAAGCCATGCTGTATTTTTCTTAAAGTACATATTAATTCCTCGTGCGAAGTCGTTCTATTAATTCATACATCGCTTTTGCACTATTAAAATTTGCCGGGATAATTTCTGTGGCAGGAATCGCAACGTCATATTCATCGTCGATTGCAGCAATGATCTGAATGATATCGAAGGAAGTAAGCAGCTTATCATCAATCAAGTCAGTTGCATTATCAAAATCAATATCATCTCTTACATCTTCAAGTAAAGTAATAAAATCTTCCATTATTCTAGTTCTCCTTCTATATAATAATTTGTATTCAACTCCCAGGCCTTATGCGTATCCCGTAGGAGTGTGATTTTGCCGTTATGATAGGCCAATACTTTTGGCATATCACGTGACAGAAATAGTGAGATGCCCTCTGTAATAGAATATGCCCCCAGATTGCAAAAGACAAGTATATCATGATAATTAGGCTCATTCATTTCGTATTCACGAACCAGAACATCGTTAGTCGTACATAGTGAGCCACAAAGAGCCCATTTATCTGTGTTCCTTGTTTCACAAGGATTCGTCTGTATAGAAGAATCGGAGCTGATACGATCGATAGGCAGGTGATATATGATTGGAATCTTCAATCCCATCATTTGGCCATAATAATTGACATGGTTCATTCCACCGTCTAAGATACACCAGTTTTTATCAAAACTTTTTTTCTTATCAGCAACGCTTGTAAGGTAATAACCGCAACTACTTGCAAGAAATCTTCCCATTTCGATGGTTAACTGACTCCAGGTGGCGACATCACTGAATGTAGAGGCAAGCTCCTTGAGAGGGGCAAGAGTATCCTCGAAATTGTCGCCTTCAAAGTAGGGATAATGGAGTCCCGGTCCATATTCAAACATAGGAAGCGCATAGGTACTTTCACTTCGTAAATCCGCTATGATATGTCGTAATTCCTCGAGTTCTTCTTTTTGATGCTTTAGTTTCGTTCGCTGTGTACCTGCAAAATAGTGAATTCCCTGAATTGTGATGTCTGAAGTACACTTTGAGTGAGCCTTCAAAAGGGATCTAATGTCGGATAAATCCATACCAAACTGGCTCTTGGAAGAAATGCGCAGTATGATAGATACGGGACGTTTTAAATGACAAGAAGCCTGTGAAATCAAATCAAATTGACGAAGTGATTCAACGGTTAAAATTGCGGCACCATAACGAATTGCCTCAGTGATATCATCAAGCTGTTTGTTTACTCCTGAGTAGATCACCTTATCACCTGAAATATGATTGTGCTGACAGATTGATAATTCACCGGGACTACATACTTCAAAGTAATCCACTGCAGATACCAAATATGGTACGAGGAATGGATTTGCTTTAATGGAATAGCATAAATGAATCGATTGATTTTCTCGTCCGCTGTTTAGGATTTCTTTGATTTGATTGGCTCTTGTCAATACCTCATCACAGTCAAAGAGAAAGCTTGGTGTACCATATTCTTTTGTAATTTGATAAAATTGTTCATTTTTAATCATATTGATATCAGTTCCTCTAATGCCTTTCGATCTACCTTTCCGTTTTTATTCATCGGAAATTGATCTAATTGAATGGTTTTTGTTGGTAACATATAGGGGGGAAGCTTGCCTTGTATCTGTTCGGTAAGGCTGTCCTTTTCTAGATTCCCGGCATAAAAAAGGATGATTTTTTTGCGTTTAAAATCATAGATGCTGATAGCACGCTGGACACCCTCTAAAGACATGGCACATACTTCTATTTCGCCAAGCTCAATGCGTTGTCCCATATGCTTGATCTGAAAGTCTTTTCGACTGATATAGATCAGGTTGCCGGTAGAATCATATTTGCCTATATCACCGGTGCGATAAATACGATCATAATAACAGTCATTCAGAGGGTTCTGAGTAAAAACAGCTGCCGTTTTTTCGGGATCTTTGAAATAGCCGATTGCAAGACATGTTCCGCTTACACAGATCTCTCCTTCCCGATTCGCCTCCGTAACGAGCCTATCTGAATCATCCAGTAGAAACACTTTTTCGTTTGGAAAGGCAATACCGATTGGAATTCCTTCTGTTTGTTCATATTCACGGTCAAGGATGTGATAGGTACAGTTACATGTAATTTCGGTAGGACCATAGAGATTTACATAGGTGGCATTCGGCAGAGCCGCTCTCCATTTATTAAGCTGTTTAATAGGCATCACCTCGCCACTAAACATAACACGCTTGATCGTATCCGGCGTACGATATCCAAAGCCATTCATAATTGTAACAAAGCACATGGCAGATACTGCCCATACAAGAGTTGTTACTTTACTTTCACACAGGTAGTCCATCAGTGTTGTAGGATTGGTAAAGTACTCGCGAGGAATCAACTGTACCCTTGCACCGGTAAAAATGCCGCTGAATATATCTTTGATTGACACGTCGAAGTCAAAAGGAGCCTGATTGGCGAGAATGTCGGATTTGTTGATTCCAAATAAATCTGTGAATACAGTAATGAAGTCGATCACCGAACGGTGGCTTACAACAACACCTTTTGGTGTGCCGGTGGATCCACTTGTAAAATTAACATAAAGAGGCATTTGATCAACAAACTGAGACTGTTTGTTTTTTAATATAACAAAATCAACAGGTGTTTGTTTGGCCATATTTAAAATATCAGTCAGTAACAGAACCTTAAATGGTAGAGTAGTTTCTTTAAGGTGTTCCATTAATACCGGATAGTTGATCTCGTCTGTAATAATCACTGTCGGGTTTAAAACGGATAATACTTTGATTACTCGTTCTGCCGGCTGACGGATATCCATAAAACTGTAGAAGGCACCACAATAAATCGCACCAAACATAGCTATGACTGCATCTACGCTTTTTTCCATAAAGAAACATACAGGCTCCTGTTCACCAAGAACAAAATCAAATGCCCTGTTTGAGAATAGAGTAGCAACTTCCTGTGCGTGGAGTACCAAATCATGAAATGTGATTTCCTTTTGGGGATCGGCAAAGGCAATGTGCGTAGGCTCGTGCTGTTCTGTTTGTTCCAGATATTCTAAAATGGTATGCATGTTTTAGTACCTCTATATTATAAGTGTGTGTGAAATGATTCCAGTATTTTGATCAGATCTTTTGTATATACTTCTCGTCCTATTGACGACATATGTCCCATATCCTCGAAATAGTCAGGATTATACTGATCAAATTCAACCATGTCAGAAAGAATGAATGGGATCTCATACTCCGAGAGAATCTGACAAAAGGCTTCACGATATTCCTGATAAACAGGGTCATTAAATAATCGGTGGTAATGCGGACTTTCTAAAAAAATGACAGGCTGGTGGTTATTTTTGCATTGTTCAATCAGCTCTCTCAGGGCTTTCTCCTGAGAATGATTCATCACTTTATGACTCAGATCAAATGGCTCGCTTTCAAGATAATCCTTTCCGGGAGAGGAGACCTCCTCGGTTTTTGCACCTTTGTAGTAACGTGCTTTGTATATCGGATTTGTAATCGGATATGTGATTAAATCATCCATTCCTGAGGTAATAAAATATTCATACATTGTGGATAAATCTGTATTTTCTGATTCCTGAAGCCTGCTCCACAACTTCTGCTTTCCGCTCCAGGATAAGTCCCAGATGATACGGGAATCTGATAAATCAACATCTTCTGTTAGCATCAATGGATCTAATTCAAATATCATTTGCTCATATTGATGATCAGACCTGTTGCATACCTCTTCATATTCAATCTGTGAAGATACAATTTGATTTCCACCATATGCAATGATAAATGCTTTTCCTTGATATTTTTCATCGATTATCTTCATATCGATATTACTTCGAAATGAAGAGGATCCGATGAACAGTAATTCCAAATCACCGGAATCAATGGCCGCCTTAATGCCTCGACTTCCTATCGGAATCTCACAGGAATATGTATTTTTTACAAAAATGATTGTGACAATGATGCCAATTGCAATCAATAGAGTAGCGATTGTATGTTTCATTCATTTGTGCTCCAGATCTCTAAAATTGCTGATACATAAAGTTTGACTGACCGGCGACGCTAAACAAAGCTAACACAACAAGCATCAGGGCAGCATATACATGACGATGCTTTGTAAATGCCTGTTCATTCATTTCTTTACGAAGCTCTACAAAGAATAATCCACCGATTAATAGTGTGAGTATTATTATGGAAGCAACAGCCTGGTTTCCATTACCAAATGGTTTCATGGCGGCAACGATGTTTACAAAATGAAGCTTTGTATTTGTGAGCATTGTTTTGTAGATATAGAAAGCATCTGAAAGGGTTTCTGCTCTAAACAGGACTTCTCCAATCAGTACTATGAAATAAGTTCGGATCACCTGATAGATTTTGATACCCGGTAAATCATCGTTCCAATGAAGCTTTTTACGTATTTTCTTCATATAATATGTAGTACATATGGAAAAGAGCATTATGATGGAATAGTAAATACCCCAACCTATGTAGACAGATTCTGCACCATGCCAA
This sequence comes from uncultured Lachnospiraceae bacterium, assembly GCA_964631375.1. Classification (GTDB taxonomy): domain Bacteria; phylum Bacillota; class Clostridia; order Lachnospirales; family Lachnospiraceae; genus JAAYYM01. The sequence continues at coordinate 14,461 of CAZVYQ010000013.1, forward strand.
AGGCCGGTTATCATCCAGACAAGTATGAGGGGAAAGATTGTTCGCAGGGTTCCCTTTTTTGCTTTTGGAAATAATTTACCAAGTGCTTTGGACAACTTACGGTTCCAACCGGAGGTTACAGCGGGCATCATTAAGTGTTCCTTAAACCATTCGTTCAGAGAGATATGCCATCTTCTCCAGAATTCCTGAATGGTTTTTGAAAAATATGGACGTATGAAGTTCTCCTTTAGTTTGATTCCCAACATCTCAGATACACCGCATACGATGTCCATATACCCGGAAAAATCAGCATACAGCTCAATGGTGTAAAAGAAAGTCGCAATAAACAGTGTCAGCCCTCCCTCAGTGGTTGGGGCAGAATATACGGTATCGACATAATAGTTCAGTCGTCCGGCGATGACCAATTTCTTAAATAAGCCCTTAAGACATCGATAGGCTCCAGATTGAATGTGAGCCATTTCAAATTTATGTGGTTGTAACAGTTGAGGCATCATGCTTTGATAGATACCAATCGGTCCCTCAACAATTTGAGGAAAGTAGGAAATATACAATGCATAATGAAATAGGTTTTCACATGGCTGTATTTTTTTTTCATATACACTATGTGCGTAACCTAAAGTCATAAATGTATAGAATGAGATACCGAGAGGAACGATGATGTCTCTGGCACTCCAACAGACGCTGTAGCGAAATACAATCAATAAGCCAAGATTGATGATGAGTGTCAAATACCAGTGAGCTTTTGTGGGTGTTTTCATTAACAACCAGGTGCTCACAATAGAGATGAGTAAGAAGATGATACTGAATGGATTTGTCCAAATGTAAAACAGCAGACTACCTAAGAGCAAAACAAGCCACTGATATTGTTGGTTAATAGAATAATAGATAATTAGTAAAATTAGTAAAAAAAGTATAAAAGTAATGGATATCAAATTCATTTTATATTTACCTAAGCTTCCCAATGCATCTTGGTCTGCCTTAAACGTTTCCTCCTAGGCACCATCCTTATTTCGGAAGGATATATCGCATGCAATCGTAACAATCATATTAAAAATACACTATCACATGCGTTGAGGAAACGCAAGATAAAAATAAAGAAATACAGCTATAAACATAGCTGTAAATATAGAAGAAATAAACTGATTATCTACTTGCTTCCAGCTCCAGATACATACCAAGGCAACGTTCCTGTTTGGCTGACAGGTTATGGTGCTGGTGCATGATCCAGCGGATTTGTTCATCTGTGATCAACTGACTGCCCGGCTGGAATATACTGTGATTTAGAAAATTGCCGACTGCCAGTCCGTCGTAGAAGAGTTTGATCCATTTTTCTTCAAGGAGATAGTCATCCTGAATAAGGGTTGCATGTTGTTTTGTCTGGATATCAGGATAATGAATACCTGTCAATTCCTTGGCCAAATGAATATGTTCATATTGACCGCATGGGTAAAAATCACCTTTTGGTGATAGCCAGCCGCATAACATAAAAAACCCTCTCTTTCTTAATCCTAAATTACAATCGTAATGCAAGAATACCATGTACAAAAGAAAAAATAAACAGAAAGTGTTCGACAATTTTCTTGCTTGTTGAACCGACTATTTTCTAGTATAATGTACTCACTATGAAGATAATCGTCTTATATATAGCTTCACTTATGATTATATTTCTGACGGAGAAAGAATACAGGAACCGCAAGCTGTTTTTGTACCCGTCTTTTTTGCTGTGTCCGGTAATTGGTGTCATTGCCTATGCAGGCACGCTTCTTACTTTTTGGAGAGGAAGCGAACAGGATCAAAAAGCATCCATACAGGGGAAGGCAGCTACGTGGAAACAGATCGGTGTCGGGATTTTGTTTGTCCTTGTGATTTTGTTGGGTGGCGACCGAACGATTCCGATATGGTTCAAACAGTTGCTTTGGTCAGTGCAGACGTTGGATTTGACAGTCGCCCTGACAGGAATCGTAGTTGTATTATCAATACTATTGTATGCGGCAATTGTCCGGAATTTGCGTCAGAAGGATAGAAAAGAAACCATTTTTTTTGTTGTGTTAATTTGCCTGATGTATCTATGTGGATACCGGTGGAGCAGTCTAATGGAAGAATGGATGCTCGGAACGGAATCGATTGATATGTTGGTGCTTCGGCAGATCATGACACCGGGAATATTGCTGTTGTTACTGAAAAAAGGAACTGACAGACCGTTGAAGGAGGAACTTCTGGGGGAGGCAGTTTCAGAGGATCAAAAAGTATCATTGAAGGTGGAGGGAGAGCATATGTCAGTTACGGAGAATCAGAATGTGAATCATACAGAGGAAAGTCAGAAGTCTGATCATATCAAAGAGACTAAGAATACAAAGACCGGAGTACTGTCAAAACTCATCAATGTAAAGACGTTGACATTGGCATTAATTATACTGGCGGTGCTGACGTTATTTTCAATCTTCACTTTAAATAGAAAGATCAACAATATGTCACTATATATGCAGCATATCGAGGAGAGCATTGATGAATCTAAGTAGTCTGCTTATGATCATTGCAAATTTCATTATTTATCTTGCTTTTGGATCATTGATCACTGGAAAGAAGAAGCATAAAACTTGGTCTCTACCATTTACATTGATCATGGGATTCTTTTTATATTACTGCGTCTTCTTTTTCTTCTGTGTACCGATGATGCTACGATTTCAGAGACTGACCTCGCTGGCAGAACTATGGCTTGTAGTAGTATGCGTGATTGCTGTTTTTTCGGCGATTGTCAATGGAATGGCATGGTACGAAAAGCTTAGAGATGTCTGGAGAAAACTTAGGGAACATCCATACTTCTTTCTGGGAATGGTGTTGCTTTGCCTGATTCAGATTGTTGTCATTACTGGCGCCTACAATTTTACTCTGGATGCAACTTATTATGTCGGAAATGTTGCTGCATCTGTTCAGACAGATACCATAAACATCTATGATCCATTTACAGGTGACTGGCAGGATCATTTTGAGATGAGATACTTTTTTGCAACCTACTCCATTAACGATGCAGTTGTATGCAGGTTGACCGGATTACATGCCCTGATTCAGACCAAAACTGTCATGACGGTGACGATCCTTTTGCTGGTACAGATGATCTATTATAAGATTGCTGATGAATTGTTCCCTGAAAATTGTACAGGAGCACTCTTGATGCAGGTACTGATGGCATTTGTAAACTTTACGTTTATTTCAATCTATACAGTATCGAATTTTATGCTGACCAGAACCTTTGAGGGCAAGGCAATTGTAGGAAATGCAGTATTACTCATGATCCTGTATCTCTATATGCTGTTATTAAAGGATCATAAGGCAGCAGGTACGTGGTGGATGTTGTTTGTTGTTTGCTTTAGTTCCATGACGATCTCATCCTCCGCTAATATGCTTGTACCGGCGACACTTTCGGTATTACTTGTGCCGTTAATCTTCATAAAGAAGGACTGGAAGATCATACCAAAATATATTCTCTGTATGCTTCCCTGTCTTTTGATGGCACTCATGTATGTGGCTTATGTGAAGGGGTACTTTGTACTGCACACATACTAAACAGATTATTTTTCGGTAGTAGATCACAGGCATCATGATTAATGGAAAGGAGGAGTCAGATATGCAGACATTAAATGTAGTGGAAACAGGGCTTGCCTACTTACAGGAATGCCTGAATTACTATGTGGACGGATGTTCTTACTTTCTGTTATATCTGCTCGCTCTGATTTTTATATGGCTGAAGGGGACGACAAGGGAGAAACAGATCTTCCTTCCGAGTGGAATTTTGTTGTTGCTAAGCGTATACAATCCTGTATTTCCGGTGGTTTTGGCAAAGATATTCGATGTAAACAAGGAGTATTACCGTTTCTTTTGGATTGCTCCGGTTGTGATCTTGGTTCCATATGTCTGTACAAGGCTTTTCCTGCTTCAGAACAATCGAAGCAGAAAGATTGTTGTCGGGCTTCTGATCTTTGTGGTTTTATGTTTGTCGGGCAGATTTATCTATGCAGATGGCTATGCGGCTGCAGAGAATCTGTATAAGATGCCGGAGGAGTTGATCAGAGTCTCCAAACTCATTCATGAGGATTCTACGGTGGAGTATCCAAGGGTATTAATGGAGTATCATTATAATATGGAGATGCGCCAATATGATCCCAAGATCCTTTTGACAATTGACAGAGAGGATTATATCTATGCTATGAGTGCCCCTTATACGGATGAGATGCTTGAGGATGAAACGAAACCGCAGTATAAGCTGCTTGCCAAGTTGATTCACTATCAGGACATCTCAGATGAAGCCTTCAAAGACGCTTTGGATGCAACGAATACAGAGTATATTGTAGTCTCAGGAGGAAATGCCAATGTCCCCTATTTGGGGGCAAATGGATACCGACTGGTTGCACAGACGGAAAATCATATGATCTTTCATTATGACTTAAAGGAACGTAAAGAATTTGAACTGATTGATTACAGCGGACTGCGTGGCGAAAACTAACTCGTAATATCATGGAGAGAGACTATGCTGTTAACGGTATTTACACCGACTTTTAATAGAAGATCGTTATTGAGAAGAGTTTATCAGAGCCTGTTAGCACAGACAGACAAGAACTTTTGCTGGCTGATTGTAGACGATGGATCAGAGGATGATACGGAGCAGGCAGTTCAGGAATGGATCCGAGAGAATACACTTAACATCATATATGTGTATCGTGAAAATGGCGGGAAGATGCGGGCACACAACACCGGAGTGGAACATTGTACAACAGAGTTGTTTATGTGCCTTGACTCAGATGATTATCTGCCGACCGATGCGGTGGAGCTGATTACAGAGACTTGGAAGCAGGTTCATGCCGATACAGAACAAAATCCGGATCAGGTATGCGGGATCGTTGCCCATAAGGGTAAAAGTGCAACAGAAATCTTAACAGGGGGTAAATTTGCAGATGTAAGATATTCGACACTGCAGAGTCTCTACAGAGCCGGTTTTTCCGGAGAAACCACATTGGTTTTCAGGACAGATATTCTAAGGCGTTTTTCTTTTCCTGAGATACCTGATGAAAAATATGTGCCGGAAGACTATATATATGATAAAATAGATAAGGAGTATGTCCTGAAAGTCCTGCCGAAGATCTTGACGATCTGCGAGCTTGTGACCTCAGGCTATACAGACAGTGTAGAGCGGCTACGTGATGAGAATCCGAGGGCGTGGTTTCTGTATTATGAACAGAGAGCTCAGGATGCACCGCCTTCTCTTTTAAAGCTGAAATACATCAGTCATTATATGCAATTTGCCAGAACATTGCAGAAGCCGGTTTGGAGAAGAGAACGTATTCTTCCGGCATACTGGCTGCTAGCTGCACTACCGGGCTATTTTGTGCTGAGATTGAAACAGAAGAAATAATCACTCATAAAATGAGGTGTCTTTATTTGGATAAGAGAGATTTACAAAAAAGAGTATATACATTTTTTGCGGCATGTATCATCGTGGCAGTTGAAACGGCAATTGTCGGGATTGCATGGGTATATTTCTATAACAAACAGTTGCCAAAGGAATATTATTACTGGGGCAATGTGTTCATATTGGCGATCTATCTGGTGATCCTCTTTTTCTTCTCCGGCATGTACGGCGGTTTGAAGATAGGGTCATTTCGTATGCTGGAGTTGCTGTTTTCTCAAGTCTTTGCGACGGCATGTGCTGACATATTGTTTTATGCGATTGCTTGTATGTTAGCGTATCATTTTCCTTCGCCTCTGCCCTTTGTGTTGGCGTTGGGAGTACAGTGTATCTGTATTGGGCTGTGGATCATGGGTGCGACCTATATTTACAGATCTCTGTTTCCACCACTTGATATCCTGCTCATACATGCAGGGGAACATACAGAGGTATTTATCAATAAAGTCAAGACAAGGAAGCACCAGTTCCATATCTCTGAAGAGATAAAAATCGATGAGAAGCTTGAAACGATCTATGAAGCGATTCAGAGACATGAGGCTGTTATGATGTGGGATATACCGACTTCTCTGCGCAATAAATTGTTCAAGCACTGCTATGAGAAATCCGTGGATGTCTATGTAATGCCTAAAATCTCAGATATTATCCTGAATGGTTCGCAGACACTGCATTTATTTGACACACCATTGTTGCTGACCAAGAGTAAACCGATGGAACCGGAGCAGGTGATTGCAAAGCGGCTGTTTGATATTTTGTTTGCACTGCTCATTTTGATCATTACCTCACCAATTATGCTGATTACGGCACTTTTCATTAAGCTGTATGACAGAGGTTCTGTATTCTATACACAGATTCGTTGCACACTGGATGGACGTGAGTTCAAGATGTACAAGTTCCGTTCTATGATCGAATCAGCAGAACAGGATGGCGTTGCAAGACTTGCAACGCAGAATGACAGCAGAATCACACCAATTGGAAGGGTAATACGCAAGGTTAGGATCGATGAACTGCCACAGCTGTTCAATGTGTTGAATGGTACGATGTCCTTCGTGGGACCGAGACCGGAACGTCCCGAGATTATTACGCGTTATACACAGGTTATGCCGGAGTTCGTATATCGAATGAAGGTAAAGGCGGGGCTGACAGGTTATGCACAGATTTATGGGAAGTATAATTCACTTCCATATGATAAGTTAAAGCTGGATCTGTATTATATTGAGCATTTTTCGGTATGGCTGGATTTGAAGCTGATTATATTAACGTTAAAAATACTATTAACACTTGACAGCACAGAGGGAATTGCTGAGGGGAACCTCACACCGTTGGAACGGGGAAGCGATGAAGATGAATGAGATAAAAGTCAGTATTGTTGTACCGGTACACAATGCAGCAAGATGTATCGAAGACACAATTCAGTCTGTCAGAAGCCAGACCATACAGGACTGGGAATTGATTTTAGTGGATGACTGTTCAACGGACTGCAGTGTGGAGATTATGGAACGATATGTATGCGAGAATGTACAGATCATTCGCTTAAAGAAGGGCGTAGGTGCTGCAGGTGCCAGAAATAAGGGATTGCAGGCAGCTCAGGGAAGGTATCTTGCATATATCGATGCTGATGACTTATGGTCGCCGGATAAGCTTGAGAGACAGCTTGCATTTATGGACGAGCAGGATTGTGCTTTCTCCTTTACAGGTTATGAATTTGCAGATGAACACGGTGTCGGTGTAGAGAAGATTGTCCATGTACCGGCTAAGATGAATTATAGAAAAGCACTGAAGAATACAACAATTTTTACAAGCACGGTTATGTTTGATTTGAATAAGATCCAGAAGAATCTGTTGACCATGCCAAATGTAGCAAGTGAGGATACTGCAACCTGGTGGAAGATCTTGAAGAAGGGTTATATCGCATATGGCTTTGATGAAGCACTCACGCTATACCGCCGCAGCTCAGGCACCCTATCCTCCAATAAGCTGACTGCAATCAAGAGGATCTGGAATCTGTACCGCAATGTAGAAAAGCTCTCTGTAATCAGAAGTACATATTGCTTTTGTTTCTATGCAGTACGTGCTGTAATCAGGCGCCTATAGAGAAGGCAAGATCAGTACAACCAAGAAAGGTGTGAACAGACTTGAAGCTGCAGGTATTATTATCGGCAATGTATCTTGATGGATATGAATATATTGACTCCCTGCACATTCAAGGAGACTGTGTGGTAATCAATCAGTGTGATCATGAGGCAGACACTGTTATACAGGATGAGAGACGAACAGTTCATTACATTGAGACAACGGAGCGAGGCCTCAGTAAAAGCAGAAATATGGCGATTCGCAATGCCGATGCCGAGGTTTGCATTCTGTGTGATAATGATGTAGAATATGACGAAGGTTACGAGACATTGATCTGCGATGCTTTTCATAAGTATCCGGAGGCAGATGTCATTGTTTTTTATATTAAGAGAAAAGAGAAACCGCAGCCTAACTATCCGACTGAACGGAGGATGAATTATTTATCCGTCATGAAGATATTTTCTCCGGAGATTGCATTTCGAAGAGAGGCTGTTAACAGGATGGGGATTCACTTTCACGAATCCTTTGGAGCTGGTGCCAGATATTACATGGGAGAAGAGAATATTTTCCTGTATGATTGTCTGCGTGCAGGGCTGAAGATTCAATACATGCCGATTCGGATCGCGACACTGCGAGAGACACAATCAACTTGGTTTACAGGCTATGAGGATCATTTCTTCGTATCCCGTGGAGCCAATTATACTGCAATGACTAGAAAATTCTGTATTCTGCTGATGCTACAGTTTGCAGTACGAAAACGCGGAGAGTATCAGAAGGATCAGACCATGTTTCGGGCAATTCGTCTAATGCTGCAAGGTCGCCGTGCATATCTTGCAGAATCACATGGAGGAAGCCAAGTATGAGGATTCTGGTGGTGGGTGATTATCGGACAGGGACAGGTCCGGCGAACGTAACGAAAAGCTATCTTGCCTGTCTGCCTGAAAATACGATGAAAATAAACAGTACGGGTAAATTAGGCAGAGTATTTGAAATCTTATGGAAGTCCTTGTTTGCAAATATTATTTTATGCTCAGGCTATTCAGGACAGAACATTGTGGCAATTCGTATTGCCCATATTCTGCATAAACCGGCAGCCTATCTGATGCATGGCTGCGTAGAACATGAAAATGCAATCAATGGTGTTCCAGACCAGAAAATGAATGAGATCGAACGAAAGACTCTGAAGCTTACAGATGCTATCATTGCTGTATCAGCTCAGTTTGCAGCTTGGCTTTGGGAACACTATCCGGAGCATATGAACAAGATTGATTTTGTCACAAATGGTGTTGACTGGGAGGCATTAGAAGCTCTGAATGCCAATGAACTGCGCGAACCCAATCGTATCATGTCGATCGGTGGAGGTATGCCGCGAAAGATGATTCGATATATCTGCGAAGCGATTGATAAGCTGAACAGAGAGAGACAGATGGATCTGAAGCTGACTGTCATTGGAGATACCGGTTATGATACAAGGGAAATCAATGGATATTCATTTGTAGAGAATCTGGGACTTGTTCCGTTTGAAGAGACAGTCAGACTGCTCTATCAATCCAGACTGTTCATTCAAAACAGTTGCTTTGAGACTTTTGGACTTGCTCCTATAGAAGCGCTTGCATGTGGTTGTGATCTACTTCTTTCAGACAGGATTGGAGCCAGGTTCGTGCTAAAAGGATTACAGGATGAGGATCTCATCCATGATTACAGTAATGCAGACGAGATCGCAGAGAAAATTCAAAACAGACTGCAGTGTGGGAATCATGAGCGTCTGCAGTCGAGCATTCATAAGGAGTCTACTTCATGGGAAGCAAGGACACGACAGTTACAGGAATTACTGTTGAAAATAAAAGAAAGATACTAATCAATTCTATTTTGTTCTTCACGATGTTCGTGTGTTATGCACTGACCTTTCTGATTCCAAAATTCTACGGAGTCACAGACCGGTATGCCAGTCTGTTCATTTTTTGCGTCTGTGTCGGATTGTTTTTTAACAATGTAGACTGGATCTCCCTGATTAAGAATAAGGATAAGGAAATATGGATTTTAGCTGCAGTCATCCTGATCACAGGTATCAATCTGCTGATCATCGGCTCAAATAAGGGATGTTTTTTTGTGGCAGCAAATTTTGCATTTGTATGGTATCTAAGCGATAAGATTCTACTAACTCAAAAACAGGTCAAAGCACTGTTTATCGCATATTTTATTCTACTAATGCTATGGTTTTTTGTTGCTTATCCCATATTCTTTAGTGATTATGAGCAGATGGCCTATAATACCAATACGGCTGCAACCTTTACTGTATTTACGATGATTTGTATGTATGGACTTTTGAAGGAATGGTATCATAAGAAGGAACTTCTGGGTCTAATTCTCTTCATGGTGCTTGTCAGAACGGTTCAGCTGGCAGTCTGGCACAGGGCACGTGGTGCGTTTATTATGTTGTTTGCTTTTCTGATCTTCTTTTATCTGGTTCCGCGTAAATGGTGGGATTCCAAAAAGGTTTTTCGTCGATTTTTCTGGGTCTTGACAATCGGCTCGCTGGTGTTTGTTGCGGTTTATACGTTAGTTGGACAATTGGGTGTGAATTTTAAGCTCCCATTCTTCTATAAGAATATATTCTCCGGACGTCAGATGATCTGGCTTGAGGTGGGCAAAATGTTCATTCATCAGCCGATTACAGGCATTGGTTCAGGATATACGCTGGATACCTTTATTGAATATAATCTGCATAATGCAATGTATGACCTTCTTGCAGTACATGGAATTTTGGTATTTGTGGGGATACTGATCATTGTATATAAGAAATTTGACGGCTTCAGAAGGATTGAGGGCAAGAGTGAGATGGTCATTTGTGCACTGAGTGCAGTCCTGGCAGTGTTTCTGGAATCCTTCTTTGATGTGGATCTGATCTGGGCTGACTATGCACCCAATATGCTGTTCCTGCTGGCAGTGATTCGCTCGGGAACTGTGAAAATGAAGTCAGAACCATAACGAAATGGTGACTCTATGGGAAGATATAAGTATTTGATTAATCATATTGCTCTCTTTTCAATCAGTAATTTTGTGTCTAAAATACTGGTGTTTTTTCTGCTCGTACCTTTTTACACAAGTATCTTAACAACTGCGGAGTATGGGATTGTTGATATTATGCAGGTAACGCTGCTATTGCTGGTTCCGGCATTGACGATGAATATGGGCGAAGCTGCCCTTCGTTTTGGAATAGAACGCGATGAAAAGAGAACAGATATATTTTGGATAGGACTGAAATATTGCGGAATTGCTACGCTGATTGTAGCAGTTATCGCAAGTGTTTCGGCTTTTTTTGTACCTATTGAGATTAAAAAATACCTAATGTTTTTTATCATATTGTTTGCGACAAATGCTCTTTATGAGTTTCTACTTTTGTTTTACCAGGGCTCAGAGATGGTTCCGGTTGTTGTTTTGGGAAGTATCAGTTGCACGATTGTAATGTTAGGTAGTAATCTGTTTTTATTGCTTGTACTGAAAATAGGATTGAATGGTTATCTGCTGGCACAGATCCTTTCTTATTTGGTAGCATCTACAGTTATGTTGTTAGCAGGGAAAAAGAATCTTGTCCGCCAAAGTGGAAAAAACCAAGAACTGGAACGAGAGCTGCTTGATTATGGGAAACCGATGATTCTGTATTCTACCGGGAGCTGGATCAACAATGCAAGTGATCGATACATTGTGGCAGCAATTTGTGGTACAGCGGTCAACGGAATTTATGGAGCTGCTTATAAAATTCCAGCTATGTTGACTGTTTTTCAGAGAATCTTTGCTCAAGCATGGCAGATGTCTGCCACGAAGAGCTACAGAGAAGAGGATTCAGCAGAGTTTTTTTCAACGATGTACAGAATATATAATGCGTTTATGGTGCTTGGCTGTTCTTTTCTGATTGTGATCGTCAAGCTGTTGGCACAGTTCCTGTTCCGTAAGGACTTCTATACGGCATGGGAGTTCGTTCCGCCATTACTGATTTCAATCATTTTTGGGGCATTGACAGGGTTTCTTGGTTCTATTTGTCTGGCATACAAGGATTCTAAAAGCATGAGCATTGCGACCGGGACTGGGGCGTTGCTCAATATCATACTGAATCTGATCAGTGTTCCATATATGGGAGCTATGGGTGCAGCAATTGCAACAGCGATCTCATATTATACAATGTATCTGCTGGCATTTATATTTGTCAAAAGACATGTAACACTCAAACTGCGTCTGGTGAAGGATTATCTGGCATATGCTGCAGTGATTCTGCAGGCAGTCCTGACTATTTGTGAGGTGTCCTATGTATACCCTGTGAATGTGTTTATATGGATTGTGCTTGTAGTGATGTATTTTCGTGAGACACGTCAGATTGTACAGAAATTATGGAATCAATATGCCCGTAAACATAAGGAAGTCGGAGCAGAGGGAGAGGACGAAGCAAAATGAGTCAGGAAAGAAAACAGCAGATCGGAACCATCAGTATTCTGACTGCTTTAATGATTATGATAGCAGGCTCATGGTTCTATAAGCCGTTGCAGGAGATTACGGCGGTGTTTGGAACCCTGATCTCTGCGTTGGCACTTGGAATTGCTTTTCTTTGTTATGTAGATTTCAAAGAAATATGGAGAGAACCACTTTTCTATCTCATGGTTTTTGCTGATATACTAACCCTCATCAATTTATTTGTGATTGATTCCGATAAAGGAGCACTGTTAACGGTTGTCGACCTTCTGCTTGTACTGTATCTGGCACAAAAGGTTATCCTCCGAAAGCGTCAGGTGTGGATGATTGGAATTGTGGAGCTGTTCTTTTTCTTTTATTGGACACTGACTCCTAAGGGATATTATCAGGGCTTTAATATCAATTACGGCGGACTGGTTCTGCTTTCGGGTTTGTTGTTCGGTATGCTGCTTTTGGTGTTGATCGGGCAGGAAAAATGTTATCGGTATCTCTGGATCGGACAGGTACTTCTTTTGTTTATCGGTTTCAGGGTGACATATGTTGCATATAATCGTCTGCCTATATTGTATGGGATTTATCTGGTGCTGACGGCTCTGTTTCTGATCCTGTATCGTCAACAAAGAGGATATTATACAATACTTCAGATGACACTTATGTTTCTCGGCTTTGAGATTATCTCTTACTACCTGTCCCGTTGTGCGTTGATTGGAGCATTGCTGTTTACGATACTTGTTTTGATTCCGGGGTCTTTCTGGAAAAAGACGATTGGTAAGGTCTTCTTTTGGACTTTGACATATGGATTAACCATCGGAACGGTTCTGTTTTCTATCCTGCTTGTATGGCTTGGAAGTATGCGAGAAACTCTGAATATTAAAATACTCTACAAAGATATCTTTTCAGGCAGAGAGGACGTCTGGGGAGAACTGTGGGGTGCGTATCTGCGACATCCGATTACCGGTATTGGCTCATCGTATCAGTTGCATTCTGCAGATCTGACAGGTACCTTTGAGGTACATAATGGGCTATTGGATATCCTGTTTGTTCATGGACCGATTGTATTCGTCATAGTATTATGCTTTTTGATTCCACTATTGCTTCGCCAGAGAGAAATGATGGCACAGGATACGGTAGCCAGATATGCGATGGCTGGTATTTTTGCCATCTTAGCAACATCATTCTTTGAGAATTTTTTCATCGTTCCTCCATTTTTACTGTTGTTTATGATACTTTTCATGATCATTACCTCAAGACGTCACCAGCCTTGAATTGATACATGATATTTGATATAATGTAATGATGCCAGGGTAACAAGCTCATATGCCGTTCATGCTTGCATGAGGAGGCATATGAATTTGTTGCCCGCTAAGTATGAGGAAGTAGCCCGATAGGGCGAAATCCGAATACTTATAGGATTACGTGAGCACGAAGTGCGGAGTAATCCGTGGCATCATGAAAAGCACGCCTTACATCGTGGCACGATGAAATCCGTGGCATCATATAGATCCTAAACATAAAAGGACAACCCAAAATGAAACTAAAAATACAGAATAAACAACTCTTTGCAAGACGCCTTGGGCTGATTGCATATGATATATTATCCATTACTGCAGCAACCTATCTCGGTCTGATCACGCGATTTGACTTTAGCTATGCAAAGGTTCTTGCTCAGATTGATGCCAAGGAATATATAGAATCAGCATGGAACTATCTGCCCTACAATATTGTGATTACACTTCTTCTCTTCTGGGTATTTCATTTATACCAGAGCCTGTGGGAGTATGCAGGAACAACTGAGATCACCAATGTCATCATTGCATGTATGGCATCTGCGACATCTCAGATGATTATTGTGAATATGATATTGGGCTGGATTTATCCCAGAACCTGTTTCGTAGCTTTTGGAGGTTTTTTGCTGGCATTTGCGGTGATTGGAAGGTTTTCCTATCGCATTTTGCGTACCTTTGTGGAGAAGCGTACCGATAAAGCCAAGAATGTCAACGTCATGGTCATTGGAGCAGGCGATGCAGGCAATTCCCTGATCAGAGAAATGAACACAAGCAAATTCATACAAAAGAGTGCACTTTGTGTCATAGATGATGATAAATCAAAAATTGGGAATTATATTCATGGTGTCAAGGTTGTAGGTGATCGCAATGATATTCTGGAGTATGCTGCAAAATATGATATTGATGAGATTATCATTGCAATGCCGGCAGCACCACGTATTGTAATCAAGGAAATACTTGAGATCTGTAAGCAGACAAAGTGTGAGTTGAAGACGCTTCCCGGAATCTATCAGTTGGTTAACGGAGAGGTAAATGTCAGTCAGCTACGTAAGGTAGATGTCATCGATCTATTGGGCAGAGATCCGATTGCAGTTGATCTCGAATCCATTATGGGCTATGTCAGAGACAAGGTGGTACTTGTAACAGGCGGAGGCGGCTCTATCGGAAGCGAACTTTGCCGTCAGATTGCAGATTCACAGCCACGTCAGCTGATCATTTTTGATATCTATGAGAACAGTGCATATGACATACAGCAGGAATTGACCAAGAAGCATCCGAAGCTGAACCTTCTGGTGCTGATCGGTTCAGTCAGAAATACCAATCGCGTCAATGCTATTTTTGAGAAATACAGACCGGATATTGTATATCATGCCGCCGCCCATAAACATGTACCGTTGATGGAGGACAGCCCGAATGAGGCGATTAAGAACAATGTTCTTGGTACATGGAAGACAGCAGATGCAGCACTCCGATACGGAACTAAGAAATTCGTTATGATCTCAACAGATAAGGCTGTTAATCCCACGAATATCATGGGAGCCAGCAAGCGTATCTGCGAAATGATCGTACAGGCATATAATAACCGTGGAGCAACAGAGTTTGTAGCTGTACGTTTTGGTAATGTACTTGGAAGCAACGGAAGTGTGATTCCATTGTTCAGAAAGCAGATTGCATCAGGAGGTCCGGTAACAGTGACACATCCTGATATCATTCGCTATTTTATGACGATTCCAGAGGCTGTCTCTCTGGTTTTGCAGGCAGGAGCTTATGCAAAGGGCGGAGAGATCTTTGTGTTGGATATGGGAGAGCCTGTTAAGATTCTGGATCTTGCAATGAACCTGATTCGTCTGTCTGGTTATGTGCCGGGAGAAGATATCCAGATACAGTTCACAGGACTCCGTCCGGGTGAGAAGCTGTATGAGGAACTTTTGATGAAGGAAGAAGGCATGCAGGAGACCGCCAATAAGTTGATTCACATCGGCAAGCCGATTGATTTTAATGAAAAGGAGTTTTTTGAACAGCTCAAGGATCTGAAGAGTGACTCCAAGATTGAGGCAGAAAATGAGGAAATCAGAGGCTGGGTACAGAAAATCGTACCAACCTACCAAAGAAAAGTAATAGAAAAGAAAGCTGGCGAGGAAGATGGCGAATAAAAGAATTTTTTTATCCAGTCCCACAATGCATACAGAGGAAATGGAATATATCAGGCTTGCATTTGATACAAACTGGGTAGCACCACTTGGTGCCAATGTAACCGGTCTGGAAGAGGATATGGTGGCTTATACGGGAATTGCACATGCGGCCGCACTGAGCGCCGGTACTGCAGCAATCCACATGGCATTTAAGGTGTTGGGAATCGGAGCGGGAGATATCGTGTTTTGCTCTTCTCTGACTTTTTCGGCAACAGCCAATCCAATTACCTATGTAGGTGCTGTTCCTGTCTTTATTGACAGCGAAGAAGAGACCTGGAATATGGATCCCAAGGCTTTGCGTAAGGCCTTTGAAAAGTATCCGAAAGCAAAAGCAGTGATTTCTGCTAATTTATACGGGACTCCTGCAAGGCTTGATGAATTGTCGGCGATCTGTAAGGACCATGGTGTTCCTTTTATAGAGGATGCAGCGGAATCACTGGGAGCGACATATAAGGGAAGACAGACAGGTAATTTCGGTGAAATCGGTATTTTTTCATATAATGGGAATAAGATTATCACAACCTCCGGTGGCGGTATGATGATGTCTGACAATGAAGCTTATACGAAAAAGGCTGTATTTTTATCTACACAGGCCAGAGAACCTGCTAAGCATTATGAGCATAAGGAAATTGGATATAACTATAGAATGTCTAACATTGTTGCAGGAATCGGACGCGGACAGATGAAGCATCTGGATGAACATGTGGCTCTAAAGAAGGCTATTTACAGGCGTTATCTGGAGGACTTTGCTGATATTCCTGAGATTACAATGAATCCTTATTTAAGAGACAGTGAACCTAACTTCTGGTTGTCCTGCATGACAATTGCGCAGGGCAGCAGTGTGACACCGACTATGGTGGGAGCTGCACTGGAACAGGAAAATATCGAGACACGCCCGATCTGGAAGCCGATGCATCTGCAGCCGGTATTTGCAGCCAATGATTTCATTCAGGTGAAAGAAGGTATGAGTGTCGGAGAAGATATCTTCAACAGAGGAATCTGTTTACCGTCCGATATTAAAAATACACAGGAAGATATGGATCAGATTATCTCAATCATCAGGGGATTATTCGGAAAATGATTTATCAAAACTACGTAAAACGCTTATTTGACATCATCATATCAGGAATTTTTATTATACTGCTGTCACCGGTTTATTTGGTGTTGGCAGTATTAGTGTGTTGTAAGCTGGGAAGTCCGGTTCTGTTTCGTCAGAAGCGTCCGGGAAGAAATGAAGAGATTTTTGATATGTATAAGTTCCGTTCTATGACAGATGAACGCGATGAAAACGGAGAATTGTTATCAGATGAGCAGCGCTTGAATTCATTTGGTAAGAAACTCAGGTCCACCAGTTTGGATGAATTGCCAGAGCTATTCAATATTTTTTGTGGTGATATGAGCATCGTGGGTCCCAGACCGTTATTGATAAAATATCTGCCTTATTATACTGAGGATGAACGGCGGCGTCATCATGTCAGACCCGGTCTCACGGGACTTGCTCAGGTCAATGGACGTAATGCCCTCGGCTGGGAAGCAAGGTTTGGATATGATCTGGAATATGTCAATCACTGTTCTCTGTGGATGGATATTAAGATTTTGTGGCTGACGGTGTTTCGGGTACTTAAGCGTTCCGGTACTTTGTCCGGAGCGGCACAGACAGTAGAGGACTTTGACGTTTATCGTAAAAATGAACATGATAGAAACTGAACTGCACAGCAGGGCATGAAGCGGAGGAACACTGCCATATGAATTCCATACCGGTTTTAGAACAGGATATGCAGGCTACACCAATTTTTAAACTTCATGATACTTTTTATGGCAATCATTTTTATATGAAGCGAGAGGATTTTATTCCCTTCAGCTTTGGCGGTAATAAGGCCAGAAAGGCACGCTTCTTCTATGCTGATATGATGCGGCAGCAACCGGATATCGTTGTGACCTATGGCTCGGGAAGCTCCAATCACTGCAGGATCATTGCCAATATGGCTTCCGCAATGGGGATTGACTGTCATATTATATCTCCCAGTGATGATTATGAGACGACGATGAATTCGAGAATGACAGAGATATTTGGTGCTTCCATTCAGACCTGTCCCATTGAACAGGTAAGTACTACCATTGATGAATGTCTGGAGCAGTTTCGGGGAGAAGGAAGAACGCCTTATTTCATTCAGGGTGGTGGTCATGGCAATTTCGGAACGGCGGCTTATGTAGAGGCTTATAGAGAGATTGAGGCCTATGAGGAGCAGACAGGTATTGGTTTTGACTATATTTTCTTTGCTTCAGGAACAGGAACTACACAGGCAGGGCTTGTGTGTGGGCAGCTGCTTTCAACAAAAAAGGATGCACCGAGGATTGTCGGCATCAGTATTGCAAGGACAAAGGAACGAGGTTATGATGTGATCTGTGACAGCATCAAAGGATATATGGAACAGCATCAATCCATATTACCGATAGATCTGGAGGATCTTTTGTATTTTACGGATGCATATCGTAAGGGCGGTTATGGCAAGTATGATCAAGAGGTGGCAGATACTGTCGCTCAAGTCATGCGAGAGGAAGGCATTCCGATGGATACAACCTATGTAGGCAAGGCATATTGCGGTATGAAGTCATTTATCCGAGGATCAGACCTTCATGGCCAGAATATACTATTTCTGCATACAGGCGGTTCACCATTATTTTTTGACCAAATCGGCAAGAATAGAAAGTGATGCAGATCATCACAGCAATAATATAGAAGGAAGAATGTTTCATATGAATTTATTGATTTTAAGTGCAGGAACCCGAAATAAGGTCGTACAGTATTTTAAGAAAGAAGTAGGCGAGAGTGGCAGAATCATTGCAACAGACTGCAGTGAACTGGCTCCGGCAATTTATGATGCAGATGACTATTATATCGTACCCAGGATCACAGAGCCGGGCTATGTGGATATTATATTGGATATTTGTAAAAAGGAGCATATCAACGGAGTGTTTTCGTTGATTGATCCCGAACTGTCATTACTGGCAGAGCATAGAGAGAGATTTTTGGCAGTCAGTTGTACACCGATCATTTCTCCGTATGATGCGGTAGAGACCTGCTTTGATAAATACAGGATGTATCAGAAGCTGCTAGAGCTTGGAATACCGACAGCTAAATGCTATGTAGACAGTGATACCTTTCAGGAGGCTGTAGATGCAGGAGAGATATCCTTCCCTGTGTTTGTGAAGCCTGTCAAAGGAAGTGCAAGCATTAATATCAATCGTGTGCAGGGACCAAAGGAGATTGATGTTCTGTTTTCCCTATATGATGATTTGATGGTTCAGGAGTATATGCACGGAACAGAGTATGGTGCAGACGTGTATATTGATCTGATCTCCGGCAAGACCAAGGCTATCTTTGTAAAGAAAAAGATTGCCATGCGTGCAGGAGAGACTGATAAATCGGTATCTGTTAAGGATGAGAAGTTGTTTGACCTGATTTCGGATTTTGTAGAGCGGATGGGACTGCGCGGAATCATAGATATCGATCTATTTGAAATAGATGGAACGTATTATATTTCTGAAGTGAATCCTCGATTTGGCGGAGGATATCCACATGCCTATGCCTGCGGGATGAACGTACCGAAACTGATCCTTAAGAATCTACAGGGTCAGGAAAATGATGATGAAATCGGACAGTATGAGCTTGGAAAATATATGATGAAGTACAATGAGATCCTGATTCGCTAGTATTACCGGAGCGAGTTCTTGATAAGGAGAATGGAATGCCCAAGAAGATACTCTATTTAACTTTATCAGAGATTGACCTGACAGAAGAGGGAATCTACTCAGATCTCATTCACGAACTTGTGGACATGGGACATGAGGTCACTGTTGTTGTGGCAGATCATGCCGGTCACATCAGTGAGACAGGATTGTCCACAGAACATGGAATCCGTATACTGCGTGTATTGGTTGGTGAACTGTTCAGGGTTAATTTTATCAAGAAGGGGATCAATACCCTGAAGGTAGAGCCATGCTTTAAGCGTGCAATCAAAAAGTATTTAGGCACGGAGAAGTTTGATCTGGTTCTTTACGCAACACCACCGGTAACCTTTGCGAGTGTTGTTGCCTACTGCAAGAAGCATCTGGGTTGTCATTCTTATCTGATGCTCAAGGATATTTTTCCGCAGAATGCAGTGGATATCGGACTCTTTTCAAATGGAGGGCCCATTCACAGATTTTTTCAGACAAAAGAGAAGAAACTATATCTCCTTTCGGATACCATCGGATGCATGTCACAGGCGAATATTGATTATCTGCGAGTACATCAACCAGAGCTTGAGACAGAACGGATTGAACTCTTTCCGAATACCGTAAAGGTATCAAAGCTTCGAGAGGTACTTGACAGAAATCCCGATGTGGATCGTAAGTCAGTACGGGAGCACTACCATATTCCTAAGGACAGAACCGTATTCGTGCTTGGAGGTAATCTTGGAAAGCCTCAGGCAATTGATTATCTGATCAAGGCAATGAGTACGCTAAAACAATACGAGAAAGCTTTTTTCCTGTTTGTCGGGAATGGCTCAGAGAAGCAGAAGGTACAGAAAGCAGCAGAATCAAATGATCATATCGGTTTTATTGATTTTATCCCTGTGGACGAGTATCATACACTGATGCAGGCGTGTGATATCGGAATGATATCTCTTGATGTACGTTTTACCATTCCGAATTATCCATCCAGACTATTGTCCTACATGGCAATGGGAAAGCCGGTGCTTGCATGTACAGACCGAGTGACAGATATCCGCCGATTGGTGGAGACAGATGCCGAGTGTGGATTGTGGAATGCTTCTGATGATATCGAGGCATTTGCAAACAGGGTGAAGACATTGTGTGAGGATGAAGCACTTTGTACACAATATGGAGAAAACGGCAGGGCTTATCTGGAGAAGCACTTTGATGTCAGTCATTCAATCAGACTGCTGGAAAAACACCTATAGATTACGAAAGAACTCATTATATGAGTAGAATAAGAATCAGATAGAGAAACAAAAACAGAAAGGATGTAAGAGCATGGATATATTTGAAGGAAAGACATTACTCATCACAGGAGGGACAGGCTCCTTTGGAAATGTGGTACTAAAGAGATTCTTAGATACAAACATCAAGGAGATTCGTATCTTCAGCAGGGATGAGAAGAAACAGGACGATATGCGTCATGAATATCAGAATGACAAAATCAAATATTATATCGGAAATGTAAGAGACCTGCAGAGTGTCAAGGATGCTATGCATGGCGTAGATTATATTTTTCATGCAGCGGCACTCAAGCAGGTGCCGAGTTGCGAATTCTTCCCATTAGAGGCGGTTAAGACCAATGTATTTGGTACAGACAATGTCCTGACAGCTGCGATTGAAGCTGGCGTAAAGAAGGTTATCTGTCTATCTACTGACAAGGCAGCCTATCCGGTCAATGCGATGGGCACCAGCAAAGCAATGATGGAGAAGGTGTTTGTTGCTAAATCCAGAACTGTAGACAGTGACAGAACGCTGATCTGCGGGACGCGTTATGGCAATGTGATGTGTTCCAGAGGATCGGTTATTCCTCTTTTTATTGAACAGATCAAGGCAGGCAACCCATTGACTGTAACAGAGCCAAAGATGACGCGTTTTATCATGAGTCTGGAAGAGGCAGTGGAGCTTGTAATCTTTGCATTTGAGAATGCAGCAGCAGGAGACATCATGGTACAGAAGGCTCCGGCATGTACGATCGAGGTTCTGGCACAGGCGGTCAAGGAGCTGTTCCATGCAGATAATGAGATCAAGGTGATTGGAATCAGACACGGTGAGAAAATGTATGAGACACTCCTAACCAATGAGGAATGTGCACGTGCGACGGATATGGGTGGTTTTTATCGTGTACCGGCTGATCAGAGGGATCTAAATTACGACCAGTATTTCAGTGTGGGCAATCAGGAGAGACAGAAGTTAACAGAGTTCAATTCTAACAATACAGAGATTTTGAATGTAGAACAGGTTAAGGAAAAATTGCTGCAGCTGTCCTATATTCAGGATGAATTAAGAGAGTGGGAGAACAGATGAATATCCTTGTAACAGGTGCCAAAGGTTTTGTTGGGAAAAACTTAATCTGGGAGCTTAGGAACAGAGGCTATGAAGATATTTTTGCTTATGATGTCGATTCCACTGAAGAGGATCTGGATCATTATGCAAGAGAATGTGAATTTGTATTTCACCTTGCCGGAGTGAATCGTCCCAAGGATGAGAAGGAGTTTATGGAGGGCAATTTCGGATTTACTTCTGTGTTGCTTGAAAAACTACAACAGTATGAAAATCATTCGCCGGTGCTGATTACTTCTTCGATACAGGCAGAGCTAGACAATCCTTATGGTAAGAGCAAGAAGGCCGGTGAAGATCTGATGTTTGCCTATGAGGAGAAGACAGGTGCGAGGGCAATTGTATATCGTCTGCCAAATGTGTTCGGGAAATGGTGCAGACCCAATTATAACAGTGGAGTAGCGACCTTTTGCAACAACATAGCCAATGATCTGGAGATCAAAGTCAATGATCCGAATACAGTGATGAATCTGGTATACATTGATGATGTGATTGATGAGTTCATCTGTGCTCTGGAGGGCAGAGAGAATCAGGTTGGTGACTTTTGTATGATACCAACGGTTCATACGGTTACGTTAGGCAAGATTGTAGAAACATTGTATTCCTTCAAAGAAAGCCGCAACTCACTTGAGATACCACAAATGGATAATGAATTTGAGAAGAAACTGTACAGCACGTATCTAAGTTATCTGCCAAAGGACGGCTTTGCATATCCGCTCAAGATGAATGTTGATACCAGAGGCTCTTTTACGGAGTTCATCAGAACGAAGGATCGTGGTCAGGTGTCAGTCAACATTTCGAAGCCGGGTATTACAAAGGGAAAGCACTGGCACCACACGAAGAATGAAAAGTTCTTGGTTGTGAAGGGTAAGGGCTGTATTCGGTTCCGTCAGATAGATGAGGATGAAATCATAGAATACCACGTTACCGGAGAGGATCTGACGGTGGTAGATATTCCGACAGGATACACACATGAGATTACAAATGAGGGCACAGAGGATATGGTAACCGTGATGTGGGCGAATGAAGCATATAATCCGGACAAGCCGGACACCTTTTATCTGGATGTGGAGAGGAGAAGTCAATGAGTAAACTGAAGGTAATGACGATCGTCGGAACAAGACCGGAGATTATTCGCTTATCAGCGGTGATCAAGTGTGCAGACAAGTATTTTGACCATGTTTTGGTGCATACAGGACAGAATTATGATTATACACTGAATCAGATTTTCTTTGAGGATCTGAATCTGCGTGCTCCTGACTATTATCTGGAGAGTGTCGGCAAGAACCTAGGTGAGACAATGGGCAACATCATTGCAAAATCCTACGAGTTAATGCAGCAGGTAAAGCCGGATGCGGTTCTGTTGCTTGGTGATACGAACTCAGCATTGTCAGCCATCTCAGCAAAGCGTCTGAAGATTCCCATTTTTCATATGGAGGCAGGGAATCGGTGCTGGGATTGGAATGTATCTGAGATGATCAATCGCAAGATTGTAGATCATATCTCTGACATCAATATGCCCTATACAGAGCATTCGAGAAGATACCTTCTGTCAGAGGGTATTGACGGTAAGACAGTCTTTGTAACAGGCTCACCGATGCGTGAGGTTCTGCGTGACCATATGGAACGGATTGGGCAGAGTGATGTACTCGATCGTCTGGGACTTAAGAAGAGAAACTATATTCTTGTTTCTGCACACAGAGAGGAGAATATTGATCTGGAGGATAACTTCATGGCTCTGATGAACGCCATCAACCGTATGGCAGAGAAATATCAGATGCCGGTGATCTATTCAACACATCCGCGTTCCATGAAATTCATCGAGCAGAGAAAATTCAAGTTCCATCCGCTTGTAACCAATATGAAGCCGTTTGGCTTTTTAGACTATAATCAGCTACAGATGAACGCATATTGTGTTCTGTCAGACAGTGGTACTTTATCAGAGGAATCAGCAATGCTGCATTTCCCGGGAGTTCTGATTCGTACCTCAACAGAACGACCGGAGGTACTTGATAAGGGTACGATCGTCATCGGCGGAATCAAGGGTGAGGATGTAGAACAGGCGACAGAGCTTGCAGTTGCCATGTATGAGAACGGTGAAGAGGTCGTGATGGCAGAGGACTATGCAGATACGAATGTATCTGTTAAGGTCGTGAAGCTGATTCAGAGCTATACAGAGATCGTGAACAAGACAGTGTGGGGTAAATGATTTGAGAATAGTAGTCAATGACATTGCTGCCAGTAAGACCGGAGCATTGTCAATCCTGACGGATTTCTATCATTATATAGCAGAACATGATCAAGAGAACGAGTGGATCTTTCTGCTCGGAGATGCTTATGTGAAAGAGACAGAGCGTATCAAGGTTCATGTGATGCGTGAGGTCAAGAAAAGCTGGCTTAATCGTCTGAAGTTTGATTTACTGACAGGTGCATCCTACATAAATGCACTGAAACCGGACGTGGTTTTTTCTCTGCAGAATACATTAACCTTTGGCTGCAGGGGAAAGAAGGTAGTCTATGTACACCAGCCCCTTGGCTTTCAGAATGTAAAGAGATTTTCGCTGTTACGTTCTGATGAACGTGAGTATGCGGTTTATCAGTATTTCATCGGAGCAATTATCAACGCATCTGTGAGACGCTCTGACAGGGTTATTGTACAGACGAGATGGATGCAGGAGGCTGTTGCCAGGAAGGCACATGTCTCAATGGAAAAAATAGTGCGGATTCTGCCAGATGTTGAGAATCTGAATAGGTACAGACGTGAGGGAATGAGAAAGCCGAATTGCTTTTTCTTTCCGTCCGGAGTGATGGTTTATAAGAATCATGAGTGTATTTTAAGGGCATGCGAGATTCTGAACCGAAAGGGAATTACGGATTTCAATGTTCTATTTACGATATCAGATGAGGACCTACATACGGTAACTGCATTTTCTTATGATAACCGGTATGGAAATATTGTGACGAAAGGGCGTTTATCCAAGGAGCAGGTACTGGATGCATACAATGAGAGAACGCTGATCTTTCCGTCCTATATTGAGACTTTTGGATATCCGCTTGCGGAGGCACGTCAATTTGGTGCACCGATCCTTGCCTCAGATTGTCCGTTTTGTCATGAGGTACTGGAGGGCTATGATCAGACAGCTTATTTTAATCCTTTTGCACCGGAGGAGCTGGCGGAGACGATGGAGAAGTCTATGAAGGTGTCTGCAGCTATAGAGCAGCAGCCGGATAGGAATCATTATGAAGACACAGAACATCGTGATAGTTGGGCAGAGGTTTTAAAGATATTAGTATCATGAAGTAATATGATTAGGTTATTGACCAACAGTCAGGCAATCCATTAAAGAGATGGAGATTATATATGAACAAAATTAAGCAGCTGAATTTATATAATTTATACTATCCTGCGGTGATGTTAGTGTACACGGCTACTCTGCTTTTTTCTGTGCGTACGGGTGCATTTGCTGCTTTTTTGATGTTAGTGGTGGTATTGGAGCTGTTGCTTAAGAAGAAGTTGAAATTCGGCGGTACAGTGGACTATTTGATTGTGGGGTATCTTGTATACAATCTATTGTCGGTGATCTGGCTGACAAGAAGTGGGCTTCCGGTACAGATTTATATTGAGGAGTTTTCGAACTCGATTTTGCCAGTTGCATTCTATTTTGTGGGCAAGTCGATTCAGGATGGAACAGAGAGATTCTATCAGTGGTTTGTGACAGCGGTTTTGTATGTATCCATTCTTGGTTTGATATTGTATATTCTGGCCCCGCAGTTCTATCTGGATTTTTTGATGGATGCGTATATATCAAAGGCTGATGTGGATACCATGCGTGTTCGCATGCATTCGGTGATCGGAAGTACCTGTTTGGGTGCTCTGACGACATATGGTATGCTGGCATCCGCTTTTTTCATGAAGAGGGGCGAAAAGAAAAATATGATCTGTAGTATTATCCTATTTTTCCTGAATTGCTTTTTTGCCTTTATGAGTAATCAGAGAGCGGCAATGGTAGTCGCTATTCTCGTGATAGTCTATATCAATTGGCTGATTTTCTTCGTGTTTAAGACAATCCCAAAGAAATCTTTCTTTGTCGAGATTGCAGTGATTGCTGCAGGAATAGCAGCACTATGTTTAGTGAGAATGGACATTGTCATGAAGATCATCTACAGACTTGCATCCTTACCGGGTGCAATCGGACAGAGAAGCGAGCAGTGGGTGGTTGCTATGGAGACTTTGACGAATACATGGCTTGGAAATGGACTTGGTGCCAACGGACATAAAGCACTTGCCTACGAGGGAGCGCATATCATTGCAGACGGTGGATTGGTGAAGCTGTTCTGTGAAGAGGGAGTGTTTGGGTTTTCCATTTTTCTATTTATCCTGTTTTTGGTATGCAAGGCTGCCCTTCAGGATATGAAAGAGTATTATGTTGAGATTGGATTAATTGTAGTGACATTGATTGCTTCGTTGGGCTCTAATATCATAGCTTTCCAACTGACAGCCCCGATTTTCTGGTTTGCAGTCGGAAGATGTGCAACAGCAATCAGTAGAGATAAGAATCAAGATATCATTACCACAGAGGAGACAAACACATGAAAGTGATCTGCATGTATCTGCCTCAATATCATACATTTCCCGAAAATGACGAGTGGTGGGGCGAGGGATATACAGAATGGACAGCGGTCAAGCGTGGGAGATCGCTGTATAAAGGACATATTCAGCCACGCGTGCCATTGCATAACAGGTATTATGATCTTGTGAAGGATGGCGTAGAGACTTGGAAGTGGCAGGCAGAGCTTGCTAAGAAGTATGGTGTCTATGGATTCTGCATCTATCAGTACTGGTTTCAAGGCAGACAGCTGATGGAAAAGCCGATGGAGATCTTGCTGCAGCATCCGGAGATTGACCTGCACTATAGTATTTGCTGGGCAAATGAATCATGGACCAGAACGTGGTATGGCATAGAAGAAGAAATCTTGATGAAACAGGAGTATGGAGAGGAAGCAGACTGGAGAAAGCACTTCGAATATCTGCTCCCCTTTTTCAAAGATCCAAGATATATTCGAATCGAGGAAAAACCAGTCTTACAGATTTACAAGACACCGGATATTGCATGTCTGGAACAGATGTTAAGCTGCTTTAGAAGGTGGGCTGTCGAAGAAGGCTTTGCAGGACTTTATATCATATCGGCCAAGACAGCAGGGGAGCAGGAAACGAGGACAGAATTAATCGATGGCTACTATTTCTTTGAACCCGGCTATACTTTGAAGCATGACTTTGGTGTACTTCGACAAATGTGCTATAATGGGAGCGTTTTTGTTAAATCCAGATTAAATAAAATAAAAAAGAAGAAAATGTTGGAAAGAGCAATTCCATCACACTGGATATTAAATAAAATTGCCACCAGAGATTATCAACAGGAAAATCTATTTCCGGGTATCATTCCGGATTGGGACAACACACCCAGACGCAATTACAAGGGACTTGTCTATACCGGAACCAATCCTGAGCAGTTTGAAACAATACTCGATCGAATCGGGCAGAAGGTGGCACGAAAAAAATTAAATTATGTTTATATAAATGCCTGGAATGAGTGGGGAGAGGGTGCCATGCTGGAGCCGGACGAGGCAAAGCAGTATGGATATCTGGAAGCCATTCAAAGAGTGGTATGCAGATATGAACAGCCGGATACCATAAAGGAGAGAAAATAGAGCACATGAAAGATCCAAAGGTAAGTGTCATAATAATTGCATATAAGGTAGAACGCTTTCTGGAACAGTGTCTGGAATCTGTCATTCATCAAACCTATCAAAATCTGGAGATCATTATCGTTCTGGGCAGTACTGATGAGGCCTGTGTTAGAATTGCTGATACATATGCAAAAAAAGATGCCAGAATCAAGCTGATCAAGGAAGAACCGAAGGGAGTAGCAGTAGCCAGGAATCAGGGAATTGCAGCTGCCACCGGTGATTATATCGGTTTTGTAGATGGAGACGACTGGGCAGATCCTGACATGTTCGAGGTGATGGTGGGGGCTGCACTGCGTCACGATGCAGACATATCAGTGGTAGGAAAATACAATGCCTATGTCAACAGAAATGATGGAATCAAAGAGAATGTGGAAATTGTGCTCTCAGAAGAAGAAGCATTTGAGCAGATCTTGTACCAAAAAGGCTTTTTCCTACATTTGTGGGACAAGCTATATCGGAGAAGGATATTCGAACAGGTACGCTTTCCGGTAGGAGAACGAGTAGAGGATCGGAAGATCGGATATCATCTTCTCAGTATGGCAAATCGTATTGTATATAACAGTGCATCAAAATATTATTTCAGAGTCAGTGAAGACAGTGGCTCCAGAGTGGCTGACAATCTCGTATTGTCTATAAAAAACGATTATGAAATGTGCGACTATATCCGTGCCAAGTTCCCCCGGCTGGAGCAGGCAGTCAGATACTTTTTGACGTATGAGAATATGAGTGTGATACAAAATAATATCCTGTTTGGAACCTATGATCGCAAACAGGATCGACAATATCTGACACAGGTAAGACGTTATGCACCAAGTGTTTTCAAAGATAAACGTGTAGACAGGAACATTAAAATCAAAATATTGCTTTGCATATTCTGTCCACGAATGTTTCAAAGGATCACTGTAACAAGGCGTGAGAGATTCCTGAAGGAGAACATTTCATTTCAGACTGGTGCAGACTGGGTGCAGACATTTGAACAATTGGAAAAGGGGAACTGATCCATGCAAAAGAACCATCTGACAGGAAAGAAAATATTGTTTGTGTGCCGTGAGACATATTCCATGCCGTTATGGTTTTTGGCAGAGCAGCTGCGTCATGAAAATGAGGTGGCGGCTTTTTATATCATGTCCACGGAGTGCAGCTATCATAAATGCTACTATAATCAGAATTCTTATTATAAATTCAAAGAAGAACTGCCTGATGTCAAGCTCTATGATGTCAAGGAAATCTGCAAAATCTATACAGAGGGTTTGAAGGAGGGTAAAAAGCACCAGAAGTCCCCGGTTGATCTTGCCTATCTGGAACAGATCGAACATGAGTATACACATTTTAAAAATCTGAACCTGCAGCTGATGAGTTCTCAAGAGAATACCAAGCATTATCATTTCAGATATTACTGGTCTGTCACTGATTATGATGAAAATATGTATTGGTTAGAGTTGAATTATAAAAAGATCATTTCAATCTTTGATGAATTCAAGCCAGACATGATTCTGGATTTTGATAATGCCGAACTACAGCGTACAATCATCAATGAAGTAGCATATAAGAGGAAGATACCTTATATTACAATCGAATACTCCAAATTTGGACTGTATAAATACCCGACTTTGCAAAATACGGTCGGCATTGATCCTTATGTGGAACGAACATATAGAGAGAATCTGAAGAAGAGTCAGGAAGAATTGCAGGAGATGTATGACTACATCGAGCATTACCGTGCAGAGACTTCCATTATGAACAAAGAGTTTGCAGGTACTGTTACCGCACAGTATAAGAGAAGCTCATTGTTTTGGATTGCCAGGGTCATGCGTGGCAAACTGCATTATTTCTGGAATATGGACATTACAAAAAAGAATCTGAAGATCAAACGAACCAATAAGGTGCTATATGCACCGAGTCTTCCGTATATCAAGCATTATCTGCAGGTGGAGTTACGCAGAAGAAAATATATGGGGAAAAACAAGTTGTTTGAAAATCCGGTTGAGGGTGAGGATTATGTTTATATGCCACTGCATTTGATACCGGAATCCACAGTGTTTGTGAAGGCTTCCTATTATGTAGATGAATGTAACCTGATCGAGCAGGTATCAAAATCATTACCGGTCGGCTGGAAGCTGTATGTGAAAGAGCATCAGGCGATGTTGGGTGAGCGTAGCATTGAGTTTTATCAAAAGGTAAAAGAGCTTCATAATGTACGGCTTGTACAGGTGAATTATTATAATGATCCCAAACCATGGCTTGTGAAGGCAAAGGGTGTTGTGACCATCGTCGGAACGACGGCTTTTGAAGAGGCATTGCTCGGGAAAAAGTCTATTCTGTTCGGAGATGTGCCATTTATGCTCATTGACGGAATCACAAGAGCCAGAAGCTTTGAAGATCTGCCGGAGCTGATTCGTGAATTTGGAGAAATCGATAATATGCATTCCTGTGCTGCTTATCTGCAGACCATCAAGGACATTGGCTTTGAGCTAAATATATTTTATCTGATGGGACAGGCTGAAAAGATCCTTGGCGGTAAGGAGAAAAAAGATGAGAAATTTGAAAAGGAACTTGCCGTACTCAAAGACTTCTATAACAGTGGCTATGAGACATGGCTCAGAGAACATGATGTCTGTGACGGTAACTAATATCAAGGAGAATCAAACGTATGGAAAGTACAATCTGTAAGAGACTCGAACAGGGAAAGTTTGTATTGATCGCTGAAATCGGGGTAAATTATTATGATATAGCACTTAAGAGGCAGATCACGCCTATGGAAGCCGCTAAATTGATGATCAAAGAGGCAAAGGAAGCGGGTATTCATGCAGTAAAGTTTCAGACCTATAAAGCTGAGACGCTGGCAGCAAAGGCATCACCGTCTTATTGGGACACAACAGAGGAGCCAACAACCTCTCAGTATGAGCTGTTTAAAAAGTTTGATACATTTGGATTTTCAGAATATAAAGAATTGAAAGAGTACGCAGACACACTGGATATCGAATTTCTGTCCACTGCATTTGATTATGAATCAGCAGACTATCTGGATGAATTAATGGGGGTTTACAAGATTTCTTCCTCCGATTTGTCCAATTTACCGTTTATTGCACATCAGGCAAAAAAGAACAAGCCGATGTTAGTCTCTGTCGGAGCTTCGGAACTTCCGGAGATAGAAGCCGCCATTGATACCATCAGAAGGCATAATGACAAGATGATCGTCTTGATGCACTGTGTTCTGGAGTATCCGACTCCACTTGCTGATGCGAACCTAAATAAAATTGCTTCTCTGAAAAACCAGTTTCCTGAGCTGATGATCGGATATTCTGATCATACCAAGCCAACTGAGGGCTGTGATGTAATTAAAACAGCATATTGCCTCGGGGCATTGTGTGTCGAGAAGCATTATACACTGGATAAAACGCTGAAGGGCAATGATCATTATCATGCAATGGATCCTGAGGATGCAAGGAAGATCCTTGCAGGAATTGATTTATTGGATATCATCCGCGGAGACGGTGCCATCAGATGTCTTGATACAGAATTGACAGCACGGAAAAATGCCAGACGTTCTATCGTTGCAGCGGTTGATATTCCGGCTGACACAGTAATCACAGAGGATATGCTGACCTATAAAAGACCCGGTACAGGAATATCGCCTACGAAACTCAATGAGATTGTCGGCAGAACTGCTGCAGTCATGATTCAGGAAGATACAATTCTCATGGATGGGATGATAAAGTAAATGGCAGAAGAATCAAGAGGCAGAACTGCTGTAAAAGCAGGATTCTGGTATACGATCGCAAGTGTTGGAATACGAGCGGTCGGCATCATAACTTCACCGATCTACACGAGAATGCTGACACCCGGGGATTATGGGATTGCCAACATTTTCAATTCATGGATTGAAATCATCAACATATTTACCTGCCTATGTATTGTATACAGTATTGGCAGAGCCAAGCTGGACTTTAAGGATCGATTTGATGAGTATATGTCATCACTGCAGTCGTTATCAAGTTCTTTTGCTTTTTTTATACTGATTCTGGCTCTGATCTTTCGTAATCAGCTGTCTGTGTGGATGAAATATGAGGTACCGTTAGTAATCGTATTGTTCGTGTATCTTGTCATCTCTCCTTCTGTGGAGTATATGCTGCAAAAGTTTAAGTACGAATACAATTATCGAAGCAGCATTCTGGTATCTGCAGTGATCTGTATCGGGACTGTCATCCTGTCGATCGTATTGATGCTGGTATTTAACAATGCCAGATACATCGGTAAAATACTTGGTGCATTGAGTATGACCTTTTTGCTGGGTATATGCTTTTATATCAAGATTTTGAAGCAGGGTAAGGTGTTTTATAAGAAAGAATATTGGTTATATGCCCTACGAATGGGACTGCCGATGATACCGCATGCACTGGCACTTGTCGTGCTGGG
>CAZVYQ010000013.1:46299-57782 GCA_964631375.1 uncultured Lachnospiraceae bacterium
ATTAAATTATGTATTGAATTGGATTGCCATACCTCGTTTTGGTTATCAGTCAGCGGCATATACGACACTGATCAGTTATCTGTTTTTGATGTTGTTTCATTATATTGCTACGCGAAAAATTGCAGGTAAACGGGTATATGCAAATCTGTTTATATTTAGTATGATGGCATTGGCATTGATTTTGGGCTTTGCACTTTGCCTGTGTTATGATACGATCATTTTGCGTTATATACTGGCAGCTGTAATACTCGGAGTTTTTGCAATTATTAAGAGACGTGATATACTGTATGGTATAGGAATTTTGAAAAAGAGGATTGGAAAATGAAAACACTGATTGTAATACCCGCAAGAGGCGGTTCCAAGAGAATACCCAGAAAAAATGTCAGATTGATGTGTGGGAAGCCCTTGATTTATTATGCATTGCAAAACGCAAGAAATCTCAGGGACACCATGGATGTTGACATTGCTGTTTCTACAGATGATGAGGAGCTGGGTGGGATTGTTGCAAAGCTGGGTGGAACAGTCATCAACAGACCCAAGGAGCTTGCCACCGATCAGGTGACACTGGATCCGGTGATCTATCATGCGATGCTTGAAATGGAAAGGATGAAGACAGTTACATATGATACTGTCATCACTATGCAGGCGACTTCACCGACCTTGCAGACCGACACTTTAAAGAGAGCGATAGAGTTTTTTGAACACTCCGAATATGATACGATTCTGTCTGCCATGAACAATCCGCATCTATCCTGGCGTGAAGAAGACGGTCAGATTGTTAAAAATTATGAAAAACGTCTTAATTCACAGGAACTGCCTAAGAATTATGTGGAAACGGGTGGATTTTTGATGACACGCCGTGCCTGTGTGACTGAGAGCGGCAGGATCGGTAAAAAAGTCAATATTTTTGAAATCTCTGCAGATGAAGCTGTAGATATCGATACCGAGGCTGACTGGATCGTAGCAGAGAGCATTATGAAACGAAAAAAGATCATATTCCACACCGTCGGTAAGCCACAGCTCGGAATGGGTCATATATATCGATGCTTAACTTTAGCATATAAGTTGACCGGACATCAGTTTCTGTTTGTGATCGATAAGGAGTCACAGATGGGTATCAAAAAGCTGAAGGAATCCTTTTTCCCGGTTAAGGTGATCGAAGAACAGGGACAATTTGAGGAGATCCTCAGGGAGTACAAGCCTGATATTCTTGTCAACGATATTTTGAATACAACCGAAGATTATATGAAGATGGTCATACAATATGCGGATCGTGTCGTGAATTTCGAGGACATAGGGTCAGGTGCAAAATATGCAGACGCAGTCATCAACGCTTTGTATGAAAAAGGTGAAAAGCTGCATAATGAATACTATGGATCAAAATATTTCTGTATCAGAGATGAATTTTTAGAGGAAGTACCAAAGGATTTCTCTGAAGCAGTAGAAAATGTCATGGTGATTTTTGGTGGCGAAGATCCGTCAGATCTGACCGGAAGGTTATATGAGATCTGCCGTAAGCTGCATGGTTCCTATCCGACCGTGAATTTTCATTTTCTGATAGGCTTTGCCTATGGTAAAAAAGATCAGATGGTCAATGATGAGGCACATCATATATATGTGCATACAGATGTGAAGCGTGTCAGTGCCTATATGAATAAAATGGATCTGGCTATTACTTCTCAGGGACGAACAGTATATGAACTGGCGAGCATGGGAGTTCCGGCGATTGTACTGGCACAGAATGAACGTGAAGCCGAGCATGTATTTGCTGGGATTCAGAATGGCTTTATTAATTTGGGTATCGGCAGTGAACAGGATGAGACGACGATCATTCAGACTGTGAAGTGGCTGATCGACACACCAAAGGTTCGTAAGGAAATGCGTAATCTGCAGCTGGCAAAGGAATTTCATAAGGGACAGCAGCGGGTCATGAGACTGATTCTGGGGGAGACAGAGGACACTATGGATCAGCATTAACAGGGAGTAGTTATGGATGGATTTGAAATTGATGATTCAATTGAACAGGTAGATGTGCTAACCCAGCAAACTATGGGAGCACTGAATGTGATGGAGAACCGCAAGGTCCTTCTGGTTAATACTGTGTGTGGAACAGGCAGTGTCGGAAGGATCATGGTAGGACTGTATGATGTTCTGGAGGAGCATGGGTACACATGCATGATGGCATATGGCAGGGGGACTGCGCCGGAGGGATATCGTGCTTACCGGATCGGTAACGATCAGGACGTATATTTGCATGGCTTTATGAGTCGTCTGACAGATCGTCAGGCTTTCTTTTCTGCACACGCAACCAGAGAATTTATCAAGGTGATCGAGGATTATGATCCTGATATTGTGCATTTACACAATATACATGGTTATTATCTGAACATCAAATTATTATTTGAGTATTTAAAGGGGTCAGGAAGAAGAATCATTTGGACCCTGCATGATTGCTGGGCTTTTACTGGACACTGTACTCATTTTGAGTACATTGGCTGTACAAAGTGGATGTCAGAATGTGATGGCTGTGAGCAGCTTGCAGAGTATCCCAAATCGTGGTTCAAGGACAGTTCAAAGAAAAATTATCAGCAGAAGAAGAACCTGTTTACCGGATTTGAGGACATGACCATTGTAACTCCGTCAAGTTGGTTGGCCGCAAGGGTACAACAGTCCTTTTTAAGTCAATACCACACCGTTGTAATTCCGACCGGAATCGAGCTGGAGCAATTCCACCCGATTCAGGAGGAGCGCAGTGATGATAATATTATCTTTCAGTTGAAGAATCAGCTCGGTCTGAGAGGAAAGTTTATTTTACTGGGAGTTGCCAATCCGTGGAGAGAACGAAAGGGACTTGCGGCATTTGAGGTTCTTGCGAAAGCATTGAATGAACGTTATGCCATCGTGCTGCTCGGACTCAATGACGAACAATTGTCTCAACTACCAGAGTCTATTATTGGGTTGTCCAAGACCGACAGTGTCGAGGAGCTTGCGGCATTATATTCTATGGCTGATGTATATGTGAATCTGACGCTTGAGGATACATTCCCAACGACAAATATTGAAGCGCTTGCCTGTGGAACACCTGTGGTTACCTTCAAAGCGGGAGGAAGTCCGGAGAGTCTGGATGAAACCTGTGGGATTTCCGTGGATCGTAACAGTGTACAGGGCGTGCTTGCTGCTATTGAGAGGATCATTGCCCAGCGTGGCGTCAACTATACACGTGAGCAATGTGTTAATCGTGCCATGCTTTACAGTAAGGAAAACCGTTTTACAGAGTACATTTCTGAAGTCTATGATGCATTTTGAGGATTGACATATGATGAAATACACCTGGAAGGAAATATGCACAAAATTTGAAAAGAGCATCATTCTCCTGTTTGAGTTTGTGATGTACGTTGCAGCACTTGCAGCGTTTTTTCTGTTGTTTGCAATAGATAATCCGGAGATCGCAACTCTGTCCAGAACGGCAGCGATTACCTTATCTACTTATGTGATTATATTATTCCTGTTGACATGTATTTATGGAAAATATGATGTTGGGATTCGTAAATCCAGACAGATTATTTTTTCTCTGGTACTTGCAGGGATCATGACTGATCTGTTTACATATTTCCAGTTAGTAATCATGAAGACCAATGATGCCAACAACAGGACGTTTAAATTGGAAAACATCAGTATACTTATCCTTGTAATTCTGGTACAGATCATAATCTATATCGTAATGACGCATATGGGAAATGCTTTCTATTTTTGGATTAATGATGCAGAGGGGTGTCTGATCATTGCCTCTGACATAGAGGAAGCAGAACGAGTACAGGAAGCTCTGTTGGATTTCAAGAAACGTTACCATGTAACCGGAATCATTCATTATGAAAGAGATGATCTGGAGGAACGTATGTTGGAGGTCAATACTGTATTCTTGTATGATGTTCCGGTAGAGGAACGCACAAAAATTGTAGATTTCTGCTATCAGAATCTGAAGAATATCTACTTTAATCCTCAGATTGCCGATATTCTGGAACGCAATTCCAAGCAGGTCGTGATCGATGACATGTCCTTTTTTTCATCGCAGTTTCATACAATCACATATGAGCAACGTATTATCAAACGCCTGATGGATATTTTCATCTCAGCCGTTGCATTGATTATTACGAGTCCGATTTTATGTGTGAGTGCGATCTGTATAAAAAGTCATGACGGTGGCAGCGTATTGTTTCGACAAAAAAGAGCAACTGCAAATGGCAGAGTATTTTTGATTTATAAGTTTCGTACGATGAAAGAAAATGTAGGTAATTATTCTGTTACAGGTGATGATACAAGAGTTACTTCTGTCGGAAGATTCTTACGGAAATACAGGATTGATGAGCTTCCTCAATTTTATAACATTCTCAAGGGAGACATGAGTCTGGTAGGTCCGAGACCGGAAATGCTGGAGAATGTAGAGGATTATACAAAGGAAATGCCTGAGTTTCGATATCGTCTGCGCATGAAGGCGGGCTTGACCGGCAATGCACAGATTATCGGTAAATATAATACTTCTTCAAGAGACAAACTGATGCTGGATCTGATGTATATAGAGAATTACAGTATACTAAAGGATATTCAACTGTTGTTCCAGACGATTCTGGTATTGTTCAATGCAGATGATTCCACGGCTGCTTTTTCTGACCGCAGCAAGTCTGAGAAGAAGTGATGGGAATGAGAGATATGAAGACAACTGTCAGCATTATCACAGTGACTTATAACAGTGCGGCGACAGTCCGTGACACAATAGAGTCTGTTTTGAATCAAAGCTGTCTGCCTAAGGAATATATCATTATAGACGGCGTGTCTTCAGATGAGACACTTTCAATTGTCGAGGAGTATCGTCCCAGATTTGAGGGGAAACACGTAAACTATATCGTAATATCCGAAAGCGACAGCGGAATCTACGATGCCATGAACAAAGGGATCCGGGCAGCAACAGGGGAATTGATCGGTATGATCAACAGTGACGACTGGTATGAGCCTTGTGCTGTTGCCTGTGCAGTAAGCTGTTATGAAGAAAAAGGATATGATCTGTTCTTCGCAGATCTGCGAATGCATCTTCCGACAGGAAAAACGTTTGTCAAGCATGCCAGAAACCGCAGATATGCAACATCACGGGACTGGAATCATCCTACGACATTTATCACTGCCGGAATGTACCAAAAATATCAGTATCGCTGTCAAACCATTCACGATGATTATGATCTGATTCTGCGGATGAAGAAGGATGGGGCACACATTGAGGTAGTCAATCAGGTGTTGGCTGATTTTCGAATGAATGGTACGAGTCATGAAAAGAGTATCAAG
The DNA here is from genome assembly GCA_964631375.1 of uncultured Lachnospiraceae bacterium. Lineage (GTDB taxonomy): Bacteria > Bacillota > Clostridia > Lachnospirales > Lachnospiraceae > JAAYYM01. The sequence goes on from CAZVYQ010000013.1 coordinate 51,634, forward strand.
AAGGCATTGGAACGAATAAAAATTAAGTATGGTATTTACCGAGAGAACGGATATTCTCGTTTTTATCTGCTGGAGTGCGTTGCGATGGAAGCGGCAAAGTTCATTGTCAGATAAGAAGATTTACTGAATGGATATAGAGGACACAATGTGATGCAGATTGAGACACTGACTTTTTTCTCAAATTATTTTAATCATCATCAAAAGGCATTATGTGATGAATGGTATCGTCTGTTGGGAGACGGTTTTGTTTTTGTGGAAACAATGCCGATCGAGGCATTTCGTGCCGGAATGGGTTGGGGTAGCGAAGAGATCCCGTCCTATGTATTGAAGACACATACCAGTCAGGAGAATCATGATCGTGCAATGGAGTTAGGACTTCAAAGTGACATTGTTGTGATGGGAACAGCGCCTGAGGAGTTTATTGAGGCAAGATTGTTTGCAGATAAGCTGACATTTCGGTACTCGGAACGTCCATTGAAGGAAGGCTTCATTAAATTCTTTATACCAAGACTAACCAAGAAATATTATCACATGCACATCAAGAATAGAAAAAAGAATCTATATATTCTGGCTGCGAGTGCATACACAGCCTATGATTATCAGAAAATGCACTGCTATCGTAATAAGTGCTATAAGTTTGGATATTTCCCACAACATATGGAATATGAGATTGACCGACTAATGCAGGAAAAACCGCAGGGTGAGGTGACAAAAATCCTATGGGCCGGCAGGATGTTGAAGCTGAAAAGACCGGATCTTGTAATCGAGGCGGCTGCTAAAATGCGGGATCGTGGATATCGCTTTACACTCACCATGATTGGTGAGGGAGAAGAACTCGGACACATCAAGAACATGGTCAAGCATTACCGGCTGAGTGATATCACGACATTTGTTGGCTTTTTATCACCGCAGGAGGCAAGGAATGCAATGGCACAGGCCAATATCTATCTGATGACGAGCAATTTCTGGGAAGGCTGGGGCTCTGTGATTTATGAAGCCCTGAATGCAGGCTGTGCTGTGATTGCCAGTCATGCATGTGGAGCAACCCCTTGGCTTGTGAAGCATAGAGAGACAGGACTGGTGTTCAGAAGCGGTAGTGTTGAGAGTCTGAGCAGCAATCTGGAACTTCTGTTACGGGATAAAGGGCTGCAGGAGCAATATGGACGGGCTGCATACGAACAGATGCATCGGTGGTGGAATCCGTGCGTTGCGGCACAAAGTGTCCTGCATCTGGCAGAATGTCTGGATGCCGGCAGAGATACGGACATCATTGAGGGCCCCGGAAGCAAAGCGGGCATATTAAAGAATAACTGGTTTCATGGGGATGTCTGAACATCAGCCATCCATGGAGGTTTTCATGTCACATAAAGTATTGTATCTGATGGAATATCCGATTGATCTGCCCGGTGGAGCACAGATGTCTACACAAACCTTGTGCGAGGGTTTAATCAACACGGAGTTTGAACCTGTAGTCGCCTGTCCTTCTTTGTTGAGTACATGTAAAGAGGATCTTCCGTTTCGAGTAGTAGAGTTCCAGTCTGACGAGAACAGAGAGGACACAAAGGCTAAGAGAATTAAAAACTTTATCAAACGAATCGGCTCCTTCAAGAGAGTGATTAAGGCTGAAAAGCCAGATATCATCCATATCCAGATGTCGGAATCATTGATTACGTTCGGCTTTTTGAGATGTCTCGGAATGTTTTCCAAAATACCGTTTGTTTACACAGACAGGAGCTTGTATTATGGGTATCGGATCCACTCTATAACCTGTATCAAGGCAGTACTGAAGCATGCAGCGAAAATGATTTGTACAACCCAGTACAATCAGGATCTCTGGCTGAAAAATTCCAAGTTTGACAGAATTGATGTGATCTCCAATACCATCAGCACAGCATTTACGCCCTATGATTCGGCAAGGAGAGCAAAGCTGCGTGAGGAAGCAGGTCTGGAAGAAAATGATTTTGTGATCGGATTTGCAGGCAGGATCTCTGAGGAGAAGGATTGGCCGTTTGTGAAGGAGTTAGTAGAATCCTTTTGTGAGAAGGAAATCGAATTCAAGGTGGCTCTTGTGATCTCGGTCTATGAGGAGCAGGATCTGGCGATTGTGGCAGATTTAAAAAATTCGATCTCTTCAATGATCGGAGAGGAAAATCTGATCTATCAGCAAGATCTGTCACAGACAGAAATCGCAGATTATTATTATCTTGTAGACGTGTTTGTGATGAGCTCTATGTTTGAATCCTTTGGAAAGGCTGCCGTAGAAGCCATGAGTCGGAGATGTGCCGTGGTTTCCACAAGTGTCGGCGGTCTGACTGAGGTGGTGTCTAAGAGAGATAATCTCTATACAAAGGAACACTATACACAATGTGCAGATAGAATTGAAAAACTATATCGTGATAGAGCAGCATTGGAGTTTGATAAACAATATTTTCTTGAGCGGTATCAAGATCATTATACCAGAGAGATCTGTCTGCAAAAGCATATCAGATTATATCAGGAAGTGTTACTATAGAATTTTAAGGAGACTAAAGATCATGGAAAGAATACAGGCAAATCGTCTTGACAGGGGCTTTTTCAAATACCAGAACGAATTTGAACAAAAAGCATTGCAGGTGCTTCGCTCAGGATGGTATGTATTGGGCAATGAGGTCAAATGCTTTGAGGAGGAATATGCCGCCTATATCGGAACAAAGTATTGTGTAGGACTGGCGAGTGGACTGGATGCACTTTGGATGGCATTTCGTGTACTTGGTATCGGCAAGGGTGATGAGGTTTTGGTACAGGGAAATACTTATATTGCCAGTGTCATGGGGATTACCATGAATGGTGCAACTCCTGTTTTTGTCGAGCCCAATGAGTATTTCAATATTGATACGACTAAGCTTGAGGAGAAGATCACAGACAGGACAAAAGCGATTTTGGTTGTTCATCTCTATGGACAGGCATCCAAGATGGATGATGTCGTAAAACTGTGTCAAAAGTATCATCTGCGTCTTGTCGAGGATTGTGCTCAGTCTCATGGTGCAGGCTATCAGGGACAAGTGACGGGTACCTTCGGGGATATTGGCTGCTTTTCCTTTTACCCATCCAAGAATATCGGAGCTTTCGGCGACGGCGGTGCGATCGTGACCAATGATGAAAAGATTGCTGAAGATATGCGCGTGTTGAGAAATTATGGAAGTGAAAAGCGTTACTATAATAAAATTGTAGGTACCAATTCACGGTTGGATGAGATTCAGGCCGGATTGTTAAGAATCAGACTGGCACACGCCGATGAATTGATGAAGGAAAAACAGGAAATCGCAGAAAACTACTTAGAGAAGATTCACAATCCGCTGATCAAACTGCCTGAGATTCAGGAGGGAGCAACGCATATCTATCATCAGTTTGTCATCCGTACAAAGAAACGGGATGAATTGATGCGATATCTGGATGAGCATGAGATCGGAACCATCATTCATTATCCGATTCCGCCTCACCTTGCAGAAGCGTATCGTTATCTTGGATATCAAGAAGGTGCATTTCCCATTACGGAAAGTTGTGCAAAGGAAGTGTTGTCCATCCCGATGTATAACGGAATGACACCGGAGGAACAGACCAGAGTGATCGAAGCATTGAATTCATTCGAATCAAAATAGGAGGAAGCTCAATGAGTAAACTATCCATCATCATACCGGTATATTATAATGCCGATACCCTGATGCTGCTGTATGAAGATATGAAGCAAAAAATCCTGCATCGACTGGGCGATTATGAGATCGTATTTGTAGATGACGGTTCAGGAGATGACTCATGGAATGTTATGAATCAGATCCGCAATCTGGACGAGAATGTCAAATGCGTGAAGCTATCCAGAAATTTTGGGGAGCATTCTGCTATTTTAGCCGGTCTGTCAAACTGTACCGGAGACTGTGCAGTGACAAAACAGGCTGACCTACAGGAGGATTCAGAACTGATCGTAGAGATGTATGAGAGCTGGAAGCGGGGCAATAAAGTGGTATTGGCAGTGAGAGCAGAGCGTGATGACTCGGCTGTTAAGAAGTTTTTTGCCAATCTGTATTATGCAATTGTACGAAAATGTATTGAAAAGACAATGCCGGTCGGCGGCTTTGACTGTTATCTGCTTGATCGACAGGTGATAGAAGTATTACAGATGCTGGATGAGAAAAACTCTGCTCTGACACTGCAGGTATTGTGGGTAGGCTTTCAGTCAGAAAAGATTTATTTCCACAGAAAGGATCGCGAGATCGGAGAATCCCGTTGGACCTTTTCCAAGAAGTTCAAACTGGTGTTGGATTCCATGATGAGTTTTTCATACTTCCCGATCCGTTTCATGTCAGGAATCGGTGTGGTGTTTGCGATCATTGCATTTTTGTGGATCATTGGGGTTATTCTGGAGCGTGCGATTATTGGAACACCGATTGCAGGTTGGGCTTCTCTGATGTGTCTGGTGCTGTTTTCAACCGGTCTGATCCTGTTAATGCTGGGGATTCTCGGTGAGTATTTGTGGAGAACATTGGACGCCAGCAGAAACAGACCACCTTTCCTGGTGGACCGTGTAGCAGACAGCCGCATATCCATTGAACAGAAGGAAGCGGCGGCTGATAAGAAGGCAGATAAGAAGGCCAGCAAAAAGGCTGAAAAAAAGAAGGATAAATAGAGGTTTGCCCATGGAAGAGAAGAAACAGGGCAATTTGATGAAAAGCTTTATCGATTACTTTTATGGCAATTTTGTCGTATTGCTGCTTGGATTCATATCACTGCCGCTGATCACAAGAGTATTGGATACAGATGAATATGGAAGGACTGCCCTGTTTACCTCGGCAGTCTCTGTTATTTACATATTTGCCATCTTGGGACTTGACCAGTCCTATATCCGTTTTTTCTATAAAAAAGGCATCAGCAGACATCAATTGTTTCTGAAATGTCTAATCCCCCCAGCTGTGATCGTGACATTTCTAGCAATTGCATACTGGCTCGGTGCAGAAACCTTTAATCAACTCTTGTTTGACAGGAGTACTATTGATATCACACTGCTTGTCATTGGTTATACGGTGATATCTGTATTTGAGCGATTTCTATTTTTAAATATCAGGATGGAACAGAGAGGTAAACTATATTCCAATCTGAATATCCTATCAAAAGTACTGAATATCTCACTAATCGTTATCTTCGCACTGCGTATGGGCAATGATTTCCGAGTGGTTCTCTATGCGATGACACTGTCTCTGGGAATCGTGACCTTGATCGTCGGAATTCGATATATCTTTACCGAACGTAGGAATAACGTTGCCTGCGTAGACGAGACCGGTATTACAGAAAAGGAACTTCTGCAATATGGTATTCCGTTTATCATGATGCTGATGATGGAATGGCTGTTGTCTTCAATGGATAAATGGTCGATCCGAATATTCTGTGATTTTGGGGAAACCGGTATCTATTCCGCAGCCATGCAGATCATGACGGTTCTGCTGACCTTCAAGATCACATTTGTTGCATTTTGGTCACCGGTTGCCATGGAAAAGTATGAACAGGAATCCGAGGAGACGAATAAGCTGTTTTTTGCTGATATGTTTCGTAAGGTACAGTTTTTGTGTGTGGCAGCAGCCTTTGGCTTGACCATATGTCGTGGATTGATCATTTTGATTCTCGGAACGAAGTTCAGAGGCGCGATATCTGTGATTCCGTTTTTGTCTCTGATGCCCGTATTGAGTATTTTATTCGAAATGGTCAGCCAGGGAATCAAGTTCAAACAAAAAGTGAAGTATATTAATTATGCCTCTGTAGTAGCGATTTTTTGCAATCTGGTAGGCAACACACTGTTAGTCCCCGTTCTTGGGGGAAAGGGTGCTGCACTGGCAACAGCGGTAACCTATATCATCTATTTTCTGATCGGAACTTATTTTGCAGAGAAATGTTATCCGGTCGGTTATCCAATAAGGACACTGTTATTCTCATTAAGCCTTTATATAGGCTATGCATCCTATGCGACCTTCTGTACGGCTGAGTGGAGCAGTATCGTGATTGGCATTATATTACTTGTTGTAATATGTCTCCTGAACCGTCAAGTGATTCTGGATTTATGGAAATTTGTAACCACACTGATCAGGCAGAACAAAACAAATTCGAAGGCATAAGGAAGGAGTAGT